>CP089983.1:5110937-5421875 GCA_037157805.1 Sorangiineae bacterium MSr11367
GCCTCGAATTGCGCACGGTTCGCTTCGTAATTGGACAATTGCGCTTTGCGCAGAAAGTCCGCCTGATCCTTGGGCGCACCGTAGCGATTGGCCATCGCGGTGGAGAACACGGCCAGCTTGGAGAACACCTCCTTCTTGGCCAAGTGGTAATGCGCCTGATTCGGTTTGCTCCAGAGGTCCTCGATCTCGGTCGGCGTCAGGAATCGCTTTAGGCTATCCAACTCCGGAATCGTCGGGCCGGAGCCCACCTCGGACGCGAACCCGTAGGCGCCGCCCAGCTTATCCTCGTACCAGTAATTCGGCGGGATCCACCAATACGGGCCGTCCATCTTCATGCCCGAGGCCCCGAGTTGCGGTGTGGACTTCGCGGCGGCCGACGGGATGATCGGTGCCTGGAAGTCGGCCGCGTGCAACGCATCGATGTACGTCTGCTCGACGCGTGCCGTCGCCGCGTTGTCGCTGCCGATGAAGAAGCCGAGCACGCTCGGGTGGTTGACCATGCGTTGCGCCTCGGCCAACGTCGAGGCGCCGGCCACGCGGTAATCCTGCTCGGTCCACGTGCTGTACTTTTCCCACTTGGTACAGCACTCCCAACCCGGCAAAAGCATGATGCCCAGGCGGTCCGCGAGCTCGAGGAGCTCATGGTCTTCCTCTTTGCCCTCCATGCGGATCGTATTCAGGCCGAGATCGCGGGCGTAGCGGAGTTCGTCGGCGAGCCGTTCGGGCTGCGGGCGCAAAAAGAGGTCCGAGGCCCATCCGCCGCCGCGCACCCCAAAGGGCTTGCCGTTGACCAAGAAGCGACGGTAGCCCTGGGGGGTCAGCTCCGAGCGAACGTCGCGGATGCCGAACTGCGTCGTGGCCCGGTCCGTGACCTCGTGGTCATTGGACACGGTCATGGCGAGGTCGTAGAGCGGCTGCTCACCGAACTGCGCCGGCCACCAGATGCGCGGATGCTCGAGGCGCAAGGCCGCGAAGTCGCCGGCCGCGAACGTCACCGTCTTGGTCTCGTGGGGACCGAGGGCCGTGCGCTGCTGGATGCGAATCGGACGGTCGCCGCCGGTGACGACGCCGGCCACCGTGGTCTCGATGGCGGTGTCGCCGTGGTTCGAGACCTCCGCTTTGAGGGTCAGGCTGGCGCGTCCGAGGCCCGGGAGCTCGAGCTCCGGGAGCGCCCGCGGGTTGGCCACGGACACGGCACCGGTGCGGACGATGGTCACGTCGCGCCAGATGCCCATGTTGTTGTCCGGCGCGAGCGGGCTCCAGTCGAGGAAGCTGACCGTGAGGTCCCGGAACGGGTCGGCCGGCATGGCCTTGATGGCGATGGCATTGCGGCCGGGCCGAAGGAGGTGGGAAATGTCGAACTCGTACTTGGGGTATGCGCCGGCGAGGTCGTCGGTGCCCGCGACGCCCGAGAGCTTGGTGCCGTTCACCCAGAGCTCCCCGCGCGAGATGACGCCGCCGGCGAAGCGCAAGAAGGTGTGAACGCGCCTACGCCCACCAGGAGCGGTGGGGGCTACGACGAACTCCTGGCGGTACCACCAGGGCACTTTGAAGTCGGCCGGGTCGACCGAGTCGCGCAAGTTGGTCGAGAAGTTCGGGTCGGGGTAGCGTCCGTTGACGATGAGCCCCGCCATCACGGTGGAGCGCGCCGGCACGGTGAGCCAGCCGCGATCGTCGAATCGAGGCGCCGAGAGTACGTCGCCATCGACGTCGAGCGATGCCGACGATTGCAGGCGCCAGTTCGGAATGACGTGGGTGCCATCGCGCAGCGCCACGAGATCCAGTGCGCTGGTCCGAGTGTCTGCTTCGGGCTCCTGGCTCGACTCACAGGCCGGCAGCGCGGCGCCGAGCACACCGGAGATCAATCCGCCCACAATCAAGGCCCAGGGCCGCTCGCGGCCCGTTCCTGAGTGATGTCGTCGCATGCGGGCACGCTAATGGGTCCGACATGAGCGCGACATCCCGAACAAACCGTGAACTGCGAAATCACGATTTCGATGTTCGTTTCGCCACCATCCGCCACGATTCGGCGCATCCCGCCATGGTTTCGTGCGCCCACGCGCGCCTTGCGACTCACGGTGGATCGCACTTCGAGACTTTGGGGATCAAGAAGAAGAAGGCCGCCAGGACGCCAAAAGAGAGTCGCAGGATCGCCCGGTGAACCAACAATGAATCCTCAATTGGTTTATTGCCGTTTCCCTCGGAGCCCCTGGCGGCCCTGGCGTCCTGGCGGTTTCCTTCTTCCTGTCCGAGAATCGTGCGCGCGCGCATCTAGAGGAGGCGAGCGCGAAGCTGTTCTGTTCGTCGGATGCCCATAACCTTTCGTCACACCGTTCTCACGGCTCGTCGGATTGGGTGGCGGACTCGACGAAAGATGTGTTCGCGACGACGCCAGCCTGGAACACGGCGCGTGCACGACGGAATATCCATGTTCGAAATACCCGATTTGGGATTCGCGATCTTATCGAAACTTGGATAGCGAATTTCCGGGCGCGCCCAGTGCCTGATTCGATGTTGTCGCCACATGGTCGAAATCAACTAACGATTGTCTCCTCGAAGGCCCGTGCCGCGTCGGAGCTGTTGCGTGCAAAACGCTTCGATTTTCGCTGTTTCGCCTACGATGATCCATTGGATCGTATGATCGATTGGATCATCGGTATGCGCGACACGGCAATGGCACGAACTAGCCATTCTCGCGGGCGCTCATGGACCGCACCCGAATGCAGCACAATGGGTCCAATCACGCCTTGACTTACGGCGATCGATCCACCATCTTGGTTCGGATCCTTAATTCTGGTTAAAAGGCGAGGCCGGTGCCTCGGGGGGTATGCGTGAGTTCGATGGTTGGGAGGGCGGTGGCTGGAGCCGATGGGGGCGTGATATCGACGTCCACCGATTCGTGGCCATCGCGATTTCATAAGCAGGGTTCGAGGTAAGAAGCCGTTGCAAGCCAGGGGACGGATGCCGCTTTTCGGCCATCCGGGGGAGGGCGTTCTGCGGCAGATTGCCGTGCGCAGCGGTGTGGGCTTGTCTTTTCGATGCTTCGAAACATGAAGCGAAGTTCGAATTGAGAATCGCGCATCCATCGAGTGAAACACAATCGTGTTCCACATCGCCATGCTCGAAGCCGGGGTGCACCATCTCCGCATTCGAGCGCTCCGTTGCCGCTGGAAGAACTACGCTTCATGGACGTTCCGGAACATATCCGTGGCACCTCGCAAATCCCTATCGGGCGCTCACGGACGCTTGCCGACTTTCAACGCTGGGTCATGGGCACCATGCAGAGCCTGGTGCCGGCCGCGGGCGCTTTCTTTTGCCTGGAGAGGAACGGCGTCGTCGCCTTCGCAAGCTCTCTCCGCGTGGTGGACGACACCGTCGCATCCATCGCGTTTCGCGAATCGGTGAGTCTCGCCCACGCCTTCGGCCTCGTGGCCAATGGCGCGCGCCGGGCGATTTCGACCATTGAATTCGATTTGGCCGACGCATCGAAGAATTCGCCCTATTTTCGCGATAACTCCACACTCGATACCTTCGTGAGGGCCATGGTGATGCCCCTCTGCGAAGGAGGCGCGACCGTCGGCGTGTGCGGTGTCGAGCGGCGAGGGGACGAGCCGCCGTTCACCCCGTGCGAGATTCAAAGGGCCGAGAACGTGGCGCCTTTGATCCATGCCGCCACGCGCGCGCAACTTCGTTTGGATGAGCTGCTTCGCGAAGTGACGGCGCTGCGTTCGTTGGCCAGCGTCGAGGGAACGTTGTTGGTCATCGATCGCGATACGCGGCGCGTGGTGTGGACCGCGAGCAAGGAAGACGGGGTCGATTGGCCCGCACTGGTGGAGCCGGTGGCCGGAGAAATCATGGCGTTGGCCGATGCGCAGCGCCGTACGAGCGCCCATGGCGAGCCGGTCGTATCGACCTCCCGAATTTGCGGAAGAACCATAATGGGTATTTCCGACATCGACGAGAAATCGATCTTCGGGGCCAATCGATGCGTGCTGATCCATTTGCAAGCCATGAATGGACTCGGCGAACGAAGGGAAACCCTGTCGGCGCGCGAGCACGAGGTGGGGCGCTTGCTGGTGGCCGGCTACAACCGCGTCAATATCGCAGCCATCGTGGGCCTCAGCGAAAACACGGTGCGAACTTACATCCGGCGGCTGTACGCGAAGCTGGGTGTCTCGAACCGCGTGGACATGGTCCGGCAATTCGTCGAATCGTCCCGCAATGGAAACTTGCCTATCTCGAATGCCTCGATCCATCGCGATATTCGCGTGAACGACGAGTGATGATGCACGGTGTCACCCCCGGGGGTGACAAGCATGATTTCGAATGAATGACTAAGAACATAACCTCCGGGCATGTTCGCTTTACATGATTCGGAAACATCGCCCTTCGAACGACTGCGCAATATTGGCAGTCGCGTGGCGGGACGATGATCATGATTGGTATTCGCCGAGATACGCGGGTGTGTCACCCGTTCGGGTGACAAGACAATCTCGGCAACACGGCTAAATGAGACTTCGCGGAGATCCGTCGATCGCCTCTTGCGATTCGGGTTTCTCGTTCAAATCGCCCTCCAGAGGTGCGTCGTGCGTTCGCGCGTGACGCAATCGGGGGATCTCCATCTTCGATTCCTGAAATGTCGACGAGAAAGGACGCATGCGAATATGCGTTTCAGCGACACTTTGCCCTATTTCAAAGAATCGGTCCTACTCCGGTTCGTACTCTGGTTCGGGTGGGGTTTTTTGACCAAGGTCATCGACCTCCACTTCGACGACAAGCTTTTTCGCCGCGATTTGGTGCTGTTTCTCGCGGTTATCTGCGGCGTCAGCGTCGGCCTGGCGATGGCCAGCGACGGGGAGACGACCATTCTGTACGGCGCGATCATCGCCAGCTGCTTCCTGTCGGGAAAGATCGACAACTTCGCCTTTCACGTCTCCACGGGCTTGGTCTGCGTTTGCCTGGTCTTGGTGCAGGCGACGGTCGGCATCGACCTGCGGCCGACGGTGCTGGCCGGCGCGGCGTTCTTCCTACTGACCTTGGGCTACGTGCTCGACGAGAAGCTGAACGATCGCATGGATCGGCCCGAGCACCAAAAGATGGCGCAGTCGCCCTCGAGGCTCACGCGCTGGACGTACCTGTTTCTCAAGCACCGCTGCGTGTCCTTCGTGTGCGAGGGCACGGTGCTTCTTCTGGGGGCCATCTCGTTCTTCGGCATCGTGCAAGCGGCGCTCTTCAATGCCGGCTATTACGCGATGTACATCGTGGGCAAGGGGCTCATGGATCGACGTGCCCCCTCGTCGCAGCGTCTGACCAGCAGCGTGGTGAGGTGAGTCCGATGCAAGCCCTCGCCGAAGCCCGCGCCAACATCGCCCTGGTCAAATACTGGGGAAAGCTGGACGCGGCGCTGAATCTCCCGGCCGTGCCCAGCCTTTCGCTCACCGTCGATGCGCTCACCACCCGCACCAGTGTTCGCTTCGACCCGTCACGGACCCTCGATGCGCTGTTCATCGATCAGAAGCCGGCCGATCCGCGGGCGCTCGGGCGGGTCTCTCGGCATCTCGATCGGGTCGTGGGGTCGGCTGCCGCGAACGCACGGATGTTTGCCGAGGTTCGCAGCACCAACGATTTTCCCACCGCCGGGGGGCTCGCGTCGTCGGCGTCGGCCTTTGCCGCGTTGACGTTGGCCGCGGTGGCAGCGGCCGGGCGGGAGAGCGATCCGACCAAGCTTTCCGTCCTCGCGCGGCAGGCGTCGGGGTCGGCGGCGCGCTCCATCTTGGGCGGGCTGGTTCTGCTCGGGGTGGGGACGCCGGGACAGGTCGATTCCTCGTTTGCCACGCAGGTGGCCTCGGAAGGGGAGTGGCCCGATCTGAGGCTGGTCATCGGCATCGCCTCCGAGGCTCCGAAGGAGATCGCGTCCACCGACGGCATGAACCAGAGTGAGAGCTCTCCTTATTACGCGCCGTGGACGTCGTCGGCTCCGGCCGACATCGCGCGCGCCATGGACGCCATCGCGCGGCGCGACCTGCCCGCGCTGGGGGCGGTCGCCGAGCGAAGTGCCCTGCGCATGCATGCGTGCGCGCTGGCCGCGGATCCAGGGGTCGTGTACCTGCGCGGCCCGACCGTCGAAGGTCTGCATGCGATCCGGAAGCTGCGGGCACGGGGGGTGCCCGCATGGTTCACCTGCGACGCCGGACCCCATCCCAAGGCCCTGACATCCCCGGAGGACGCCGCGCAGGTTGCCCGTGCGCTCGCCGAGGTGCCGGGGATCCAACGAACCATCATCGCCGCTCCCGGCAAGGGCGCGCTGCTCCTCGATGGACAGCGCGTCTCGGCCTCGAGCTTCACCCCCGAGACGAGGATTGCATGACGAAGGTAATCGGAATCGACGCGTATGCGGTGCATGTGCCGCGCCTTTATGTGGACATGGCCACCGAGTGGCCCACCGTTCGGGCCCCGCAGCTGGGGGAGGAGTCGCCCGAGAAGCTCCGAGGCAAGGTCACCACGGGCATCGGCGTGAAGAAGATGGCTGTGCCCGACGGGCACGAGGACGCCGCCACCATGGCCGCCATGGCCGCCAAACGGCTCATCGACGAAAACGGGATCGACCCCTCCGAGATCGGCACCTTGGCCATCGGCACGGAGACGACGGTCGACCAGTCCAAGTCGATGGCCGCCTACGTGCTCGGGATGCTCGAGAGCCACTACGGCAAGAAGCTTCCGCACGTGAGTACGCCGCAGGTGCAATTCGCCTGCATCGGTGCGACCTACGCCCTCGAAGCCGCCGCGAATCAGTTTCGCGCCGGCGAGAACACGCGCCGCTACGCCATCGTCATCGCCACCGACATCTCCAAGTATCCGCTGGCCTCGGCCGGCGAGTGCACGCAGGGCGCGGGCGCGGTGGCGCTTCTCGTGTGCGAAAATCCGCGGCTGCTCGTCCTCGAGGCGGGGGTGACCGGCACGGCCACCCGCGACGAACGCGACTTCTTCCGTCCCAATTGGAGCTCGACGGCCGTCGTCGACGGCAAATATTCGATCGACGTCTACCTCGATTGCATCGAGAGCGCCCTTTCCGAGTACACGGCACGAAGCGCCGCCAAGCGCAATGGGCGCGGTGCCAGCGGCCTTTACGGCGAACTCGATCATCTTCTCTTTCACGTGCCATTTCCGCGCATGGCCGAATATGCGGCCGCGCGCGTGTTCGCCACCCTTTGGGAGAACGAGCCCGAGTTCCAACCGGTGCTGCGCGAGTTGCGCGATTCGCTGGAGAAGCCGGACGATCACCGCGAGCTCCAGCGCCGCTTGATGAAGACCGAGGCGTTCAAGGCCGAGTTCGACCGGCGCATTGCACCGTCGCTCGAGTTGACCCGCGAGGTCGGCAACGTGTACTCGGCATCGCTCTACTTGGCATTTGCCAGCCTCGTCGAGCAGGCCGCGAAGAAGGGCGAGGAGCTCGAAGGCCGGCGGCTGCTCTTTTGCTCCTACGGCAGCGGAGCCAGTGCCAAAGTGTTCAGCGGCCGCATCGCGACGCGCTGGCGCGAGGTGGCAGGACGCGCGAGCTACGGTGAAGAGCTGCGCGCGGTGGGCGACGGCGGCCGGCGCGTCGAGATTGCTATCGCCGAGTACGAGCGGCTGCACGCCCACGTCGAGGTCGAGCGCCACGTCTCGAAAGAGGTCGCCATCGTCGGCCCGCCGCGGAGCGTGCTGCCTCCACAGGGCGAATTCGTGCTCGCGCGCATCGGGCAGACGACCAGCGCGAAGATCACCGACGTCGGCTACCGCTACTACGCCTTCACCGCCTGACCGGGCCAAACCAGGTAAGCCATGGCCGAGACCCACGAAGCAGTCCAAGAGAGCATCATCGGTGCGCGCAAGGCCGACCACATTGCCTTGTGCGCGAGCGGCAAGGTCGAATTTCGCGGAAAGGGGACCTTGCTCGACGAGGTTCACCTCGTCCACGACGCACTCCCCGATCGGCACCTCGATGCCATCGATCTCGGAACGACACTCCTCGGTCGGCGGCTCGCGGCGCCGGTCGTGGTGAGCGGCATGACCGGTGGCACGCCGGAAGCCCGCGCCATCAACCGCGATCTCGCGCGTGCGGCGGAGACCTTGGGTCTCGCGTTCGGGCTCGGATCGCAGCGTGCGATGGTCCTGCGCCCCGATACCGCGGCCACCTACGCGGTGCGCGACGTGGCTCCGACGGCTCTCGTGCTGGGCAACATCGGGCTGGTGCAAGCGCGCGAGATGTCCAGCGCGTCGCTTCGGGAGCTCGTCGATGCGGTGGGGGCCGACGCGCTCTGCGTTCACCTGAATCCGGCCATGGAGTTGATCCAACCCGGCGGCGACCGCGACTTCCGCGGAGGGCTCGCGGTGCTCGAGCGCCTGGTTCGCGATCTGCCCAAGCCCATCGTCGTCAAGGAAACGGGCTGCGGCATCTCCCGCCGGGTCGCGCGTGCGGTCCGTGACATCGGTGTCACCGCCATCGACGTGAGCGGCGCCGGCGGCACTTCGTGGGTCGGCGTGGAAACGGAGCGCGCGCGGGGAGAGGAGCGACAGCTCGGCGAGGAGCTCTGGGATTGGGGCATTCCCACGGCGGCGTCGGTGGGGCTCATCGCGGATCTCGGCCTCGAGGTCATCGCGACGGGTGGACTGCGCAATGGCTCGGACGTGGTACGCGCGCTGGCACTCGGGGCGACGGCGGGCGGTCTGGCCGCACCGGTGCTGCGTGCGCAGCGGGCACCAGAGGGCGGTGGCTACGAGGGCGCGCTGGCCTTTCTTCGCTACGTGGTCTCGGGCGTGAGGTCGATCACGTTCCTCACCGGGTGCGGCTCGTCGGCCGCGCTTCGAAGTGCGCCGCGGGTGCTGGGCCCCGCGTTGCGGGCGTGGCTTTTGGATGCGCGATGAAGGGGAGACCGGACATGAGCACATCGATTGGATATGGAAAGATCATCCTGTTGGGCGAGCACGCCGTCGTGTACGGATACCCTGCGGTGGCCGCGGCGCTCGAGCGTCGTGTGCAGATTGAAACGAGGCGCGGAAGCGGCATGGTGATCCTCTCCGGGGGCAGCGCCATGGCCATGCGCAAACGCCTTCCATCGGGCGGCCCGCGGGAAGAGGACTCCTTCGCGTGGGCGTATCAAGCCATCATTTCATCGCTCGGCATCGAGCCGAGCGCCATCCACCATGATTTCGTGGTGACGTCGGATATCCCGCCGCGCTCGGGGCTCGGAAGCTCCGCGGCGCTGGCGGTGGCACTGGCACGGGCCCTCGATTCTGCCCTCGGGCTGGGCGCCTCCGAGCGGGCCATCGCGGCGGCGGCGCATGCGGCGGAGAGCGTCTTTCACGGCAATCCGTCGGGCATCGATCACGCCATCGCGCAGTACGGCGGCTTTGGCGTCTACCGCAAAGGCACCGGCCTCGTCCCGCTGCGTGCCAATCCTTTCACGCTCTGCGTGGGGCAAAGCGGGCGCTCCCGCGATACGCGCACGTGCGTGCAACGCGTGGCGCGTCTGCACCGGGACAATCCGTCGGTGGCGCTGCGGTCGCTCGAGGCCCTCGGGCTTCTCGCGCAGAGCGGGGTGGACGCCATCCTGCGCGGCGATCGCGCGGCCCTCGGCAGGGCGATGAACCACAACCAAGAGGAGCTCTCGGTCCTCGGCGTCTCGTGCGACGAGATCGATGCGATGTGCGTGGCGGCACGGCGTGCGGGGGCGCTGGGCGTCAAGCTCACCGGCGGCGGGGGAGGGGGATCGGTCATCGCGCTCGCCGACGATCCCGAGCGCGTGCGGGGCGCGTGGAAGCAGGCGGGCTTCGAGTCCTTCGTCGCGGCCGTCGGGGGCGCGCAGCCGCTCGAGACGGCAGGGGCGGCGTAACGCAGTCTTTTATCCAGTCCAAGGAGACGACCATGAGTGTTTCGAGAATTCCGCGCTTTTACAAACTCTCCGTCGAGGAGCGTCACGTCGAGCTTCGAGGGAGGCTCGATCTCGACGACGACGATCTGCGCATCTTGGAATCGGGCTGGCACGGCTCGCTCTCGATCGATGCCGCCAACAACATGGTCGAGAACGTGATCAGCACGCACGCCTTGCCGCTCGGCCTTGGGCTGAATTTTCGCGTCAACGATCGCGACTACATCGTTCCGATGTGCGTCGAGGAGCCGTCGGTCATCGCGGCGGCATCGAACGCGGCCAAATCGGTCCGCGACGGCGGTGGATTCACCGCCGATGCCGATCCGCCCATCATGATTGCGCAAGTCCAGATCGTGGGCGTGCCGGACACCAACGTTGCGTGCGTCGAAATCCTCGCGCGACGGGCCGAGCTGATGGCCGCGTGCGATGCCGCCATTCCGTCGCTGGTGCGCCGCGGGGGCGGTGCGCGCGGTATCGAGGTGCGCACCTTGGTCGCGAGCAGCGAGCACGAGCCGGGCATGCTCGTCGTCCATCTGCTCGTCGATTGCCAAGACGCCATGGGCGCGAACATGGTGAACACCGTCGCCGAGTCGGTGGCCAGGCGCCTCGCGGAGCTCGCGGGCGGTGAGCCGGGGCTGCGCATCTTGTCGAACCTTGCCGATCGACGCCTCGTCCGCGTGCGATGCTTGGTGCCGCTCCACGCGCTCGAGACGAAGAACTTCTCCGGCGAGCGCGTGCGCGACGGCGTCGTTGCCGCGAGCCGCTTCGCCGAGCTCGACCCCTACCGCGCGGCCACGCACAACAAGGGGATCATGAACGGCGTCGATGCCGTCGTTTTGGCCACGGGCAACGATTGGCGCGGTGTCGAAGCCGGCGCCCACGCGTACGCTGCGCGCGATGGCCGCTACCGCCCGCTCGCCATCTGGCGCGTCGGCCCCGGCGGCATGCTCCAGGGCGATCTCGAAATGCCCATGGTGGTCGGCACCGTCGGCGGCACGACCCGGGCGCATCCGGGTGCGCGCCTCGTGATGAAGCTGCTCGGCCACCCTGGCGCCGCCGAGCTGGGGATGCTCATCGCATCGGTGGGCCTGGCGTCGAACCTGTCCGCGCTGCGTGCGCTGGCGTGCGAAGGGATCCAGCGCGGCCACATGTCGCTGCACGCGCGCTCGGTGGCCATGAATGCGGGGGCATCGGGCGCACTGGTCGAGCAAGTGGCGCGGGAACTCTCCGAGCTGGGCGACGTGCGTCTCGAGCGCGCGGTCGCCATCATGGCGCGCTACACCGCCACCTCCGACGCTCTGGCCGACGCGGGGGAATGATGGCGTCCTATTATTTGACCAAGGTCCGCGAGGTCACCTGGACGGAGTGGAAGGACGAGTTCGAAGCGCTGTTCGATCTCATCGGCGGCTGGCTCTTCGGCGCTGCGATCGACCACGGCGCCGGCGACCCGTTCCTCCCCGAGAATTACGTGGCATTCGTCGATCGCCGCGGGAAAGAACACGCGCGCCTTCCCGACATCAACGGCTTCTACATGCTCGAGTGCCTGGTGCGGCGCGGCCTGGGCATCGCCTTGGACCCCGACGTGGTTCACCACCTCGACGAATTCGGCAATGGCACGGTTTGCGGCTGGTGGAAGCGCAAAGACATCGTGCGCGGCAAATCCTTTTTCGTCGGCCGCCGCCCGACCAAAGTCGTCCACGACGTCGACGACACCGCCTGGTGGTGCAAGCTCCGCAAGGTCCCCGCGGGCGATGCGCAGCTCCAGCCGTTCCTCTCCGAAGACTCGCTCCCGCGCCGCTTTCACGAGGCCGCCCTGCGTTGCGGAAGCGATGCACGCTACATCCTGCGTACGTGGGAAAAGCGCGATTGGCACAAATGGGATTGCGATCTGTTGTGCATGGCCAACATGATCACGGCCTTGCCGCTCGAAGGGACGCGGCTGCAAGCCCGCGTGTTCGAGGAGAACGCGGGCCTCATCAACGGCGCCATCTCGAGCGGCTGGTACGAGGAGCTGATGATGTACTACGAGCCCAAGGTCGTGGGCGCGTGCCTGCTCCTTCTCTACGATCGCGAGCACCGTCCGTACCTCACGGACGTGTCGCGGCGCGTGCTGCAAGCGGCCATCGAGCGCGATCTCGCGCGGCTCGATCGCGAGGAGCTCTGCTCGCGGTGGGCGGGGGACGACCGCAAGACGTACATCCACGGCTACAACCTGTGCTGGCGAAACTCCGTTTTACCGCGGCTCTTGGCGAGTTACGCGCGTCGCCATCTGCTCACCAATGAGCTTCGTCGTTTGGTCGGGGGTGCATCATGAGCGCGTTCGAACGACTCTCCGGGCGCGTGCGTCCCCGTGTCGAGGCGGAGCTCGAGGCATGCCTCGATGCGATGCTCGATCGCGCGCAGGGCTACGGGCCGCCGGTGGCCGCCACCGTGGCCGCGCTGCGGGCGCTCGTCCTCCGCGGCGGCAAGCGCTTTCGACCGATTCTTCTCGCCGGTGCCTACGAGGCGTGCGGTGGCGAGGGCGGTGCCGATCGGGTGGCGATGGCCGGTGTGGCGCTGGAGCTTCTTCAAGCGTACCTGCTGACGCACGACGATTGGATGGACGACGACGACACGCGCCGTGGCGGCCCCACAGTGCACGCTGCGCTTCGCGAGGCCTTTGGCTCACCCCGCGCCGGCGCCGTTTCCGCGGTGCTGGCGGGCGATCTCACCGTGAGCTATGCGCAGCGCGCCTTGCTCGCCGTGCGTGGACCGGCGGAGCGCATGGTCGATGCCTTCAGCGAGTTCGTACGCATGCAGGTCGACGTGGTGTACGGGCAGCTCATCGACGTGCACGCCGAGGCGCCCGATCGCGCTGCCGTCGAAGTGATGCACGATCTGAAGACCTCGAGCTACACCGTGCGCGGTCCCATCGCGCTCGCGGCCGCCCTTGCCGGTGCTCCCGTCGACGTGCGCACGGCGCTGGAGCGCTTCGCGGTGCCGCTCGGCATCGCGTTCCAGTTGCGCGACGATCTGCTCGGCACCTTCGGCGATTCCGCGACCACGGGAAAGTCGTCGGATGGCGATCTGCGCAAGGGAAAGCGCACGTCGCTGGTCGTGGAGCTGCTGGCGGTTCCAGGGTCACGCGGCATCTTGGATCGCGTTCTCGGCCGCGCCGACGCCGATCCCGCGGATGTTGCGCGGGTGATGGCTCGGATGGTGGAATCCGGGGCGCGCGCGCGGGTCGAGGATCGGCTGGCGGCACTGCTGGCCGAGGCCAGCGCGGCACTGGATGCGGCGCCCATCGAGGCCGAAGCGCGCGACGCGCTTCATGGTGCGGTGCTCGCGCTCGGGGTGCGCAACCAATGAGTGCGCTCGCCGAGGAGCCCGCCGAGCTACGGGTTGCGGCACCGGGAAAGCTCGTCGTGACGGGCGGGTACGCGGTGCTCGAGGGGGCGCCGGCCATCGTCGTTGCGGTCGACCGTCACGCGGTGGCCGACGCGTGGTTCCTCGTCTCGCCGTCACCGCTGCGTGAGGTGCACGCGGCATTTCGCGACGAGCTGGCCCCGTCGGTCGATGTGTCCGCGCTCTACGAAGGCGGCTCGAAGCTCGGCCTCGGCTCGAGCGCCGCCGCGCTGGTCGCGGCCCTCGGCGCCGACGCCGCCGCGCGCGGGGAGGACATCCGCCGCACCACCACCCGCGCAGCCCTCTTCGAGCGCGCCCGGCGCGCGCACGGCGAAGCGCAGGGCGGGGGAAGCGGCATCGACGTCGCTGCGAGCGTCTATGGCGGCGCCCTCTGCTATTCCGTGGTGCGCGGGACGGCCTTCGCCCACGCCGTGCAGCTGCCCGAGAGCCTCCACCTCGTCGCCTTTTGGAGCGGAACGAGCGCGCGCACGAGCGATCTCTTGGCCCGCGTGCGCACGCTCCGAGACGCGGATCCCGATCGGCATCGCACGCACATGAAGGCGCTGACCGAGGCCTCGACGGCGGCCGTCGATGCTTTGGACGGTGGCGACGCGCCAAGCTTCATCACCGCCGCGCGTGCATTCGGCGATTCCCTCGCGGCCTTGGGCGATGCCGCCGGCGCACCGATTTCGCCGCCGGCCTTTCGCGAACTGGCCGCGCGGGCGGCGGGGGAGGGGGCCACGTTCCTTCCGTCGGGCGCGGGCGGCGGCGACGTGGGGCTCTTCCTGGGCACGGCGCGCCCCTCGTGCGACTTCCGCGTGCACGCCGAGTCCCTGGGGATGCGGCCCGTTGGGCTGCGCGTCGACTACGACGGCGTGCACGTTCTGTGATGCGACGGTCTCCGCGCGCTCGCGCCGCGCGCGAGACGCCCGAACGGACGTCCATCCGTTATGTTGGATATTGACCGCTTCTGTTTTCGAAATCCTAACAACGGACCATAAGAATCCCTGGGCCGTGTGGGACAAGCCCGGCGAGGGCCAAGGGTTCTTCGACGGTAAGAAGTGAGCCGCCCCACCCCCATTCGACCCGCCCCCACGATTTTTTTGGAAGCCTGTAGAAACCGACGAAGCTTGCCCGTCATGGGTGCAGAAAGGGAGTAAACCCATGAAGATCAAGCTGATGACCGTGTATGTCGACGACCAGGAGAAGGCGCTGAACTTCTATACGAAGGTGCTCGGATTCGTGAAGAAGGCCGACTTCAGCAACGGCCCGTACCGCTGGCTCACCGTGGTTTCGTCCGAAGAGCCGGATGGCACCGAGCTCCAGCTGGCGAAGAACGACAACCCCGCGGCCAAGGCCTACCAGGAGGCGCTGTTCCAGCAGGGTCAGCCCGCCGTCATGTTTCACACCAGCGACGTGCAGGCCGACTATGATCGGATGACGGCCCGTGGTGCCGAGTTCACCATGCCGCCGACCGATGTCACGGCCTCCAAGATTGCCAGCTTGAAGGACACCTGCGGCAATCTCATCCAGCTGACGCAGTTGATGCGCTACTAAGGAGCGAACGACATGCGATTCATGATGCTGATCCACCACGACGAAGCCGCCCTCACCCCCGCCGTGCAGAAGGGACTCGTGGGCGAATACGGCGCCTTCCTCGCGGCGCTGGCCAAGGCCGATGGCGCCAGCGCGGGCGAGCGGCTGAAGCCTAGTTCGGCGGCGACCACCGTGCGCGAGCAGGACGGGAAGCTCGATGTGCTCGACGGTCCCTATGCCGACACGAAGGAGCAGCTGGGTGGCTACTTCTTCATCGAAGCGGCGAGCCTCGACGAGGCCATCGCCTGGGCCAAGCGCTGCCCCTCGGTCAAATACGGCTCGATCGAGATCCGACCCGTCTACAACATTCAGACGGACTGGAAGGGCTGATGGTCGAACACGAGGTCGGTCGTGCCGCCGAGCGCGTGGCGCGCGAAAGCTACGGCCGCCTCGTTGCCTACCTCGCCGCGCGCAACCGCGATGTGGCGAGCGCCGAAGATGCCCTCAGCGAGGCCTTTGCCGCCGCGTTGCGCACGTGGCCAGTGGACGGTGTGCCGGACAATCCGGATGCCTGGCTGCTGACCGCGGCGCGGCGGCGGCAGATCGATGCCGCCCGCCGAAACCAGACCCGCAAGGCCGGGGAGGAGCACATTCAGCGGATCGGAGACGAGATCGAGGCGATGGCGGAGGAGCAGGATGCGATCCCCGACCGACGGCTCGCGCTGATGTTTGCCTGCGCGCATCCGGCGATCGAGCGCAGCGTGCGCACGCCGTTGATCCTCCAGACCATCCTCGGCCTGACCGCCGAGGACATCTCCGCGGCCTTCTTGATCCCGCCCGGGACGATGGGTCAGCGGCTGGTGCGGGCCAAGCTCCGCATTCGTGATGCGGGCATCCCGTTTCGCGTGCCCGATCCCGAGGAATTGCCTGAACGCCTCGGCGCTGTGCTCGACGCCATCTATGCTGCCTACACCAAGGGCTGGCACGAGGTGGGCGATGACGCCGTCCCCGAGGTTGCCGACGAGGCGATCTGGCTGGGGCGGCTCGTCGTGTCCTTGCTCCCCGATGAGCCCGAAGCGAAGGGCATGCTGGCGCTCATGCTCTACACCGCGGCCCGTCGCGAAGCCCGGCGCGATGCGGCCGGCACGTATCTGCCGCTCGAACAGCAGGACACCGGGCTGTGGGACGAGTCCCGGATTGCGCTGGCCGAGAACCTTCTTCATCAGGCGAATACCGCTGCGGGGCCGAGCGGCCGCTATCAGATCGAAGCGGCGATTCAGTCCGCGCACGTCACCCGCCGCCTGACCGGCGTTTCCAATTGGCCGGCGGTCGTCGCGCTCTACGACCATTTGTTCGGACTCACGGGCTCGCCGGTCGTCGTCCTCAACCGCGCCGTGGCCCGCGCCGAAATGGAGGGCCCGCGTGCGGGCCTGGCGGATCTGGCGTCGCTCGACGGCGACAAGCGCATGCTCTCGTATCAGCCCTACTGGGCCGCGAAGGGCCACCTGCTTTCCCGTGCCGGCGACACGGATGCGGCCATCGAGGCGTTGACCGTGGCCATCGGCCTCACCACCGATGCGGCCGTGAAGGGATACCTTCTCTCAATGCTCCCTTCGCAGGCCCACGACCGCCGTCGCCAATAGGGCATCGCGGATGGTCGCCACGCGATCGCGCGCGACCGGGACGCGGACGCTGCGCTGGTCGTTGCCGACGATCAAGGTCGTTTCACCCGATTCGCGCTCGATGCTGCGGACGTGGGGACTCATCACGAGCCAATTGCGATGGACGCGCAAGTAGCTCTCACGCAAGACGGCTTCGATGGCGGCCAGCGACAAATCGACGTCGAGGCGCCCCACCGGAGCATGCACGAAGCACAATCGGCCCTCCGCCTCGAAGGCCCAGGCATCCCGCAGATCGACGAAGACCAGGCTCTTTCCACGGCGCGCCACGATGCGGCGAGGTTCCGAGGATGTCGATGCGTTGACAGGGGCAGGGGAGAGGCGCTCGCTGCGCTCGCTGTTCAACGTCGCCGAAACCCGCTCCAGGCTTTCCGCCACGCGCGAGGCCGTGAAGGGCTTGAGCAGATAGTCCGATACGCCGAGCTCGTACGCGCGCAGGGCATGTTCGCGCGACGCGGTGGTCAACACCACGCGCGGGGCGCCGGGAACGCGCGCAAACACTTCGATCCAGGTGAGGCCCGCGGCCTCGGGCTCGAGCTCGCCCGCGAGGTGCACGTCGACGAACGCCACATCGACGGGCTCGGGCGCGCCCAACAAGGCGGCCGTGGCCAGTGTGGTCGAGGGGACGGCCGCCACCACGCGCGCGCGACCCGACTGTTCGAGGAGCTCGACCAGGTAGTTGCGCGCGGGCCATTCGTCTTCGAGCACCAGGGCGCCCAACGGCCTCGATGTCATGGTGTTCATTCGGCGGCTCGCTCCTCTCTCTCGTTTCGCCCGTTTCGCCCGTTTCGCTCGTTGTGCAGCGGTACGGCTTCCATACGCACGCGGGCGACGGTCTCTTTGCCTTCGCGGCTCAATTCGAAATGGCCGCGCGCACCGCTGTGGAACGCGAGCCTTCGCTCGACGATGCTCAATCCCTGGCCGCCGGCGCGGCGAGGGCCGGGACCCGGTCCGTCGTCGCGAACCTCGGCGACGAGTGTGTCGCCCTCGATGGCGATGCGCACCGACAAGCGCGCCTCGGGCCCGCGGAGGGCGCCATGCTTCACGCCGTTTTCGACCAGCGGCTGCAAGAGGAGCGCGGGCATGGTCATGCGTTGGGCGGCGGGGTCGATGCTCCAACTGACCTGCAGAAGGTTCGCATGGCGGAGCTCGTGGATGGCCACGTAGCGGCGCAGCCACGACACTTCGTCGGCGACGCGGTGGGTCTCGCGAAAGCCCGTGGCCTCGCGAAACAGATCGCCCAGCGCGGCGAGCAGCTCGCGCGCTTGCACCGGATCGTCGGTGACGAAGCCGGCCACCGCGTTCAACGTGTTCAGCACGAAGTGCGGTTCGAGGTTGCTTCGTAGGCGCAGAAGTTCGGCCTCGAGGCGCAATTGCTCGAGCTCGCGTGCGCGTTGGTCGTGGGCGCGGAGCGCGGCGGGGAAGAGAATCAGGCCGGCCCACGCGGCGAGCATGGGAAAGGAGTCTCCGACGCTGGTGACGACTTGGTAGGCGAGCGTATTCGGCTCGCTCGGATCGGGGATGCGAAGCGGCAACTGCGGGAAGAGTTGCGCGAGGATGAAGGTGCCAAGGAAGCTCGCCACCATGATGGGAAACGCCGTGACGAGGCCCAACATGGCCGCACGGCCCAGCGGCCAGCCGATACGCTGCGCAAACGCGAAGGTGTAGAGCACCGAGGCCACGCCCAGCGCCAAGGTGAGGCTGAACACCAGCAACGTGCCGATGGTGTAATTCAGCGGGAGCGCTCCGAAGGCCGCGCGCGGAACGAGCGGTGCCGCGACGGCGAGGAGGCCGATCGCGAAACCGACGAGTCCTTGACGAAACGAGATGGGCGACCGATTCACGATGGCTCCATGTTGGGGGACGAAGGCGGCGGAGGTGCGGGCACCTTCGCGCGCCACGGCATCAGTCCGCGCAGCCGCCCGCCGACGCGAACGGTGAAGGCGCGAAGATCCTCGAGCAAGGTGAAGACGACCGGGGTCGCCAGCAGGGTGAGAAGAAGCGACAAGGTCTGCCCGCCCAGCACGCCGATGCCAATGGCGCGGTTGGTGCCGGCGCCCGCGCCCGAGGCGATGACCAAGGGCACCAAGCCTGCCACGAAGGCGAAGGTCGTCATGAGAATGGGACGTAGGCGGTGCAGGTTCGCGATCATCACCGCATCGGGGCGCGAGTGGCCTTCTCGCTCGAGTGCGAGGGTGTGGTCGACTTGCAGAATCGAGTTCTTCTTGACGATCCCGAACAGCACGAGCATTCCCAGCGCCGAAAAGACATTCAAGGTTTGTCCCGCAACCCCGAGGGACAGAAGGGCGAACGGCACGGTGAGGGGGAGCGAGAGAAGAATGGTGACCGGTACCAGCCAGCTTTCGAATTGAGCCGCCAGGACAAGATACATGAACACCACCGAGAGCGTTGCGGCCAGCAAGAACGCTGCCGCGGCCTTTTCGAGCTCCCGCGCGTTGCCCACCACCTCGGCGCGGTAGCCGGGCGGTGCGCCGAGCCGCGCATACGCCACATCGAGCGCGGTCACGACGTCGTCCTCGCCCACGCCGGGAAGCGCATTCATGAAGACAGTGACCTGCCGCTCGCGGTTGACGTGGCGGATCTGGCCGGGGGCGGGGATCCGCTCGAACCGGGCCAGCTCGTGAAGCGGAACCAGGTCGCCGTTTCCCGCGCGAAGGTCGACCGCGCGGAGCTGCTCCTCGGGCGCGGTCAGGGCACTGCCGCCCATGCCAAGGACGACGTTGATGCTCCGATCCACCGTCGCACCGCGCATCGAGCCGATCACGAGCCCGCTTCGACCCACCAGCCCGAGCGCATCGCCCACGTCGATGTGCGCCACGCCCAACTCGCGGGCCTTGGCGCGATCGACGCGAACGGCCAGCTGCGGTCCGGGGATCGTCGCGGTGGTGCCATGGTCGGTGGTGCCCGCGACGTGGCGCGCTTCGCCTTCGAGCTTCGACGCCGTCTCGGTGAGCACCGCGAGATCCGGTCCGCGCAGCACGTATTGCACGACCGCGGCGTCGGTGCCGCTTCCACCGAGATCGTTCACCGGGTAGACGAAGGAGAGTCCACCCGCGTAATGACCGTCCGGCGCAATCTCGTTGCGCACACGCTGCATGGTCTCGGCCTGCGTGCCCGGCGCGTCCATCGCGACGTACAGGGTGGCCTCGTTGGGACCGCGCCCGGAGGCATCGCCGCGCGGGCTGCCGACCATCACGACCGTGCGGGCAACCCCTGGCAGCGATCGCACGGCCCGCGCGAGCCGCTCGGCGGTGAGCTCGGTGGCCTCGAGCGAGGTTCCGTCGTCGAGCCGCAGGTACATTTCGAAGCGGCCTTCGTCCTCGGCGGGGAGGAACGTCTTGGGGACGAACATCCCGAGCGGCACCGTGCTGGCCAAGGTCAAGGCCAGCGCCACGAGCACCGTGCGCCGGTGCAGCATGGCCCATGCGAGCATGCGCGTGTAGATCCGGTCGATGACCCCCGGGGCGTGATCCGAATCCGGCGCCTGCCGCTCGCCGCGTGCCCAAGCGCGGTAGACCTCGCGTTCATCGCGCGAAACTGGCAGCGGCGGTGCCTTTGCCTTGGGCTGGGCCGCCGTGCGCGGCAGCCAGCGCCCGCAGAGCATGGGCGTCAAGGTGAACGCGACGCCCATCGAGAGAAGGATCGAGACCGACATGGTCATGCCGAACGACGCGAGGAAGCGGCCGACCAGTCCGCCCATGAACGCAATGGGAAGGAACACGGCGACCAGCGACAACGTGGTGGCCAGAACCGCGAGGGCAATCTCGCGCGTGGCTTCCACCGCGGCCTTGTGCGGCGGCAGCCCGCTGGCTCGTATCACGCGGACGACGTTTTCCAGCACGACGATGGCATCGTCGATCACGATTCCGACCGCCAGGGTCAGCCCGAGCAAGGTCAGCATGTTGAGCGAGAGGCCGAGCGCCTTGACGACGGCAAAGGTGCCGATGACCGACGTCGGAATGGCCAGGCCCGCAATGATCGTGGCCCGCGCGCTGCGCAGGAAGAACAGAACCACGATGGCCGCGAACACGGCGCCGAGAACCAAGTGCTCTTGGACGGCGTGCAAGGAGGCGCGGACGTAGATGCCTTCGTCGCGAACCACGGTCAGCTCGACGTCGGCGGGCAGGCGACCGCGCAGCTCTTGGAGGCGCTCGTGGACGTCGTCGAGCACCCGCACGGTGTTCTCGCCGGTCTGCTTGACCAGGCCGAGCACCAGCGCCGACTCGCCGGAGACCAGCGCCGTCGCCGTCGGTGTCTCGATGCCGTCGGTCACGGTGGCGACGTCTTGCAGATGCACCGTCGCGTTGCCGCGCTTGGCCACCACGATGGCCGCGAGCTCGTCGCGCGAGCCGGCCTTGGCGTCGAGGCGTACCGGCAGCGAGCGATCGCCGGCCGCGAGCTCGCCACCGGCCACGACCAGGTTGTCGCGTGCGAGCGCGCTCGAGATGTCGGCCGGCGCGAGCCCGAACGACGCCAGGCGCACCGGATCGAGATCGACGCGGAGCGCGCGCTTGCGGGCTCCGAAGATGCGCACCTCGCCGATGCCTTTCACGGCTTGCAGCTCGCGCCGCAGGGTCGTCTCGGCCAGATCGGTCAGCCGCACGGTATCGACGGTTCCACCCGGGCTTCGCACGGAAAGGAGCAGCACCGGCGCGGCATTGGGGTTGAACGCTTCGACCTGCGGTGAGCGCACGCCCATCGGAAGCTCCGCACCGAGCCGTGCGACCCGATCGCGTACTTCCTGGGCGGCCACGTCGGACTTTTTCTCGAGCACGAACTGCGCGAAGACGATGCTCTGGCCTTCTTGGCTCATGGAGTCGATGCGCTCGACGCCCGACACCGTGCCGAGCGCCGTTTCGACGCGTGCGGTGACCTCGGTCTCGACTTGCTCCGCGGAGAGCCCGGGCGAAAGCGTGGTCACGCTGATCCAGGGCACGTCGACATTGGGATACCGCTCGAGCCCGAGTCCCTGGAGTGCCGCCAGCCCGAGCACCACCGTTACCAGCGCGAGCACCCACGTAAAGACGGGCCGGCGTACGAACACCGCAATGACGTCGTTCTTCATCTCGAGCCTCCCCGATCCGGACGCGCGCGCCCGAGTGCGGCGTCGAGCTTCGCGCGCGACAGCCTGGTATCCACCAGCGCATCGGCGTGCGACAGCCCCGCGCGCACCAACTCGCTCTCGGCGATCACCACGTCGAGGGGTTGCGCCACCCCCGCGCGAAGCTCGGCCCGACGCGCCTCGGCCAGTGCCCGTGCCGATGCCAGACGCTCGCGCGCCAGCGCCACCCGGTCGCGGGCTGCTCGAAGCGATATCTCGGCGGAGCGGCGCGCCGCCGTGATTTCGCGCTTCACGGCCTCGACCCGCGCTTGCGCAGCCGCCCGCTCGTCGCGTGCCCGCGCCAGGTTGGCGGTGCCGGTGGTGAGGGCCGACGTGGACCACTCGATGGTCGCGAGAGCCTCCCAGGTGACGACGGGATCCTTCGTCGTCACCGCGAAGACGCGCGGGCTCGGGACGCTGACGTCGGCCACGCCGGACAGCGAGAGGCGCGGCAGGAAGGCCAGCGCCTCGCTGTCGACGCGATCGTCGGCGGCTTCCGCCTCGGCGATGGCCGCGGCCAGTGCCGGAACCTGCCCGCCGCCGTCGGTGGAGCGGATCTCACCCTCGAGATCCTCTGCGCTGTCGAATTCGCTTTCCGACACCCCGAGAAAGACCGCGAGCTCCGTCGCAGCCACCTCGACGTCGGCTTCCGCCGCCCGAAGCCGGAGGCCCGCTTCTTTTTCCGCCAACACGAGCCCGAGACCCGCCGTCCTCGGCGACGTGCCGGCAGCGACCCGCCGTTCGTGCTCCTCGACCTCGGCGTGCGCCACGCGTTGCGCATCGACGGAAAGATCACGCCCGAGCAGCGCGCGCCGCCAGGCCAGGTACGCGGTGCGCGCATCCAGCGCGATCCGAACCTCGGCACCGCGTGCATCGGCCTCGCGCGCGAGCGCCGTTTTTCCCGCCGCCCGCGCGGCCGCGGCCATGCGCAACCATGGATCGCTGAGCGGCGCGACCAGTGCGGCGCGGGCGCCGTAGCCGTCGAGGATCTGCGGAAACACGTAGTTCGAGCCATCGGGGAAGGTGATCGCGCGGTACCGCTCGGGCAGCGACGAAAGCCGCTGGTAGCGCCCCGAGAGGACCAACTCGGGGAGGCGCGCCCGCCCGGTTGCCCTCGCTTCGGAGTCCGCCGCCTGGGCCGTCGCCCATGCGGCCCGCACATCGGGGTGCTGCGCGAGCGCCACCTCGGCCACGCGCCGCTCCGTCAGGCGCATCGGCCCCTCGGCGTGCGCCTCGGACGTCGTCATGGCCGCCGCGAGCGCGACGAATGCCGCGAGCATCCTCATGGAGTCACCTGCATCCCGTCGCGGAGCTCGCGCGGTGCATCGGGCACGACGTCTTCGCCGTCGGCAAGGCCCCGCCGCACGAGGACCTCGTCGCCAGCCATCCGGAGCACCTCGGGAAGCCGCTCGCTCGCGCGGCCGTCGCGCACGACCCAGATCCGGGCCACGCCGCCCTCGTTTCGCACGGCGTTGCGCGGCACGATGACGACGTCGTCGCTCGCGTCGAGCAGCACGCGCACCGGGATGCGCGAGCCCGGAAGCAGCGACGACGGCGCCGGGTCGACCCGCGCTTCGACCGTCCGCGTGCGCGATTCGCCGGTGAGCCCCGGCGCAAGCCGCGAAATCTGGGCGCGGCCACCGTCGAGCTCGACCTGCTGACCGAGCGCAATGCTCGCGGCCTCGTGCTGGCCGACCTCGAAGCGCACCCGCAGCGAGCTCGGATCGACCACGCGCAGCACCGGAGCGCCCGCGGCGAGGACCTCGCCGGTCTCGACCAGGCGCTCGAGCACCACGCCGTCGTACGGCGCGCGCAAGGTGAAATCCGCGAGCGCCGCGCGGCTCTGACGAAGCGCCGCGCGCGACTGCACGACCAGCGCTTTGGCCGCGCGGGCTTGTGCCAGCGCGGCATCCCGCTGGGCACGGGCCGTTTCTTCGCCGCTCCGCATCCGGAGCAAATCCTGGTCGCTCACGGAGCCTTGCGACGACAGCGTCTCGGCTCGGCGTCGCGCGTCGGCGGCCACGCGCACCGCTTCCTCGGCCGCCACGACCTCGGGTGACCGCTCCGGATCGCGGTCTCCGGCGAGGCGCGCCTCGGCGCCGGCCACGTTGGCCACGGCACCCTCGGCCGCCGCACGTGCCTCGGCGTCGCGAAACCGCGCCAGCGCGTCGCCTTTGTGCACCTTGTCGCCACGCTCGGCGAGCAGCACCTCGAGCCGGCCGCCGGCCACCGCCGAAATCACGGTGTCGCGCGCCGCCAGCACCGTGGCCTGATAGGTCAACGTGCGCGGCACCTTGGCCGCCCGCGCTTTGACCCGGGTCACGGTCAGTGGGATCGGTTGCGGAGGCGCCTCGTCGTGAGCTTGCGCCGGATGCGAACAAGCCACGCCGCCGCCCACCAGCGAGAGCCCGCCCAAGAAGAGTAAGAACCGAAGACCATCCATGTCCGCAGAGAGTGTGGCGCCTGCGCCGTGGATGCCCTCGGTCGCGTACGAGCGGGGGGTGGCCGCGTACGAGGCGGAGGTTGCCCCGGACCAACGGGGTTCCGCGCCTTCAACCCGGGTTTTTCCCGTGATTCTCCCCCCTACGCGCCCCACTCGAATGTCGCATAAGATGCATTATGTAAACTTTCGCGAAAGGCCGATGGGAGGGCCGCGGCGGCCGGCGCGATGGGCCATGGCGAAGCCTGGGAACGCATGTTTCGCTCTCTTCCTTTGCCGGAGGCGCCGGCATCATGCGGCCGATGAACGTGCACGAGCCGATTGCGGTCGTCGGTATGGGGTGTCGGCTGCCGGGCGGTGTGTCGTCCCCGGACGCGTATTGGAGATTGCTCTGCGACGGGGTCGATGCGACCTGCGAAGTCCCGAACGGACGCTGGCCCGAACTGGATGCGCTCTGCGCGCGCGGTGCGATCTACACGCGACGCGGAGGCTTCCTCGCGGAGTTCGACCCGTTCGCGTTCGACGCGTCGTTCTTCGGCATCTCGCCGCGCGAGGCCCTGGCGATGGATCCCCAGCAACGCTTCTTGCTGGAGGTCGCGTGGGACGCGCTCGAGGACGCGGGCCTCCCGCCTCGGAGCCTGGCCGGCGGGCGCACGGGCGTCTTCGTGGGCATCTGCGCGAGCGACTACGCCGAGTCCAAGGATGCGCGCGATGTGTACTCGGGCACGGGCAACTATTTCAGCGTGGCCGCCGGCCGCATTGCCTACGTGTTCGACTTCCGAGGCCCCGCCATGGCGGTCGACACGGCGTGTTCGTCGTCGCTGGTGGCGGTGCACCTGGCCTGCCAGAGCCTCCGACTCGGCGAGTGCAACGTGGCCCTGGCTGGCGGGGTCAATTTGATGCTGTCCCCGAGCAACACGGTGTACTTCTGCGCGCTCAAGACGATGGCGCCCGATGGGCGGTGCAAGACGTTCGACGCGTCGGCCGATGGGTATGCGCGTGGCGAAGGATGCGTCGTGCTCGTTCTCAAGCGACTCGCGGACGCCGTGGCCGCGGGCGACGACGTGCGCGGCGTGATTCGAGGTTCGGCGGTGAACCAGGACGGCCGAAGCAACGGGCTTACGGCGCCCAACGGGCTGGCGCAGCGGGACGTGGTCCGCGATGCTCTTGCGAATGCGGGACTCGAGCCCGCGGACGTGGCGGCCGTGGAGGCACATGGCACGGGCACGCCGCTGGGAGATCCCATCGAGATGGAGGCGTTGGCCGCGGCTCTGGGCGAAGCTCGCCGGGCGCGGCTGGTCGTGGGCTCGGTGAAGACGAACTTCGGCCACCTCGAGGGATCCGCCGGCATCGCCGGATTGCTCAAGATGCTGCTGGCCGTTCGGCATGGGCAGATCCCGCGCCATTTGCATTTCGACGCGCCGAATCCCGAGATCGCGTGGGACGAGCTACCGGTGGTCGTTCCGAGCGCGAGCATGCCGTGGCCGCCCGGCCGCCGCATCGGTGGCGTGAGCTCGTTCGGGCTCAGTGGCACGAATGCCCACGTCATCGTGGAGGAGCCTCCGGAGGCTCCTGGTAAGAACGACGAGGCGCCGGATGGCGATGGGCTGCTGCTGATCTCCGCGGCCAGCTCCGACGCGCTCGCCGTGCGTGCCAACGCATTCCGCCAAGCCGTGGCGGAGGCCGGAGACGGCCGCGGTCTCGCGGACCTTTGCTACACGGCGGGAGCGCGGCGCGCCCACCTGCCCCATCGCGTGGCCGTGGTGGGCGGCGTTCACGGTGCGAGCATGCTCGAGGGGCTCGATGCCTTCCTCGCGGGCCAGCCGCTCGCGACGGTGGCCACGGGGGCTCACGAAGGCGGAGGCTCCCGGCGGATCGCCTTCGTTTTCCCGGGACAAGGCGCACAATGGCCCGGAATGGGGCTCGAGCTGCTCGCCGAGCCAGCGTTTCGCACGGTGTTCCTTCGCTGCGACGAAATCGTCCGCCGCGAGGCCGGCTGGTCGCTGGTCGAGGAGCTCTCGCGCGACAGCTCCTCGACCCGCATCGATGCGACCGAGGTGACACAGCCGGCGATGTTCGCGCTGCAGGCGGGCGTGGTTGCGCTCCTTGCATCGTGGGGGGTGACGCCCGATGCCATCGTCGGGCACAGCTTCGGCGAGATTGCCGCGGCCTACGCCGCCGGCGCGATCGGCGTCGAAGACGGCGTGCGCATTGCGCTTCAACGCGGGCGCGTGATGAAGGCCTCGTTCGGCAGCGGGCGCATGGCGCTGGTCGAGCTTTCGGTGGCCGAAGTGGAACGCACGGTCCCGCAGCTTGGAACGAGTGTGTGGATCAGCGGCATCAACGGCCCGAAGTCGGTGGTGCTGGCCGGCGATGGCGCGATCATCGTCGACGTGGTTCGCGGGCTCGAGGAGCGCGGCATCTTCGCGCGCGTGCTCTGGGGCGAATACCCGTCGCACTCACCGCGGATGCTGCCATTCGGGCGCGATCTGGTCCAGTCGATCGCGGGCATCGAGGTGCGCGAACCCACGGTCTTTCTGGTCTCGACCGTCACCGGCCGCGCCTACGCGCCGGGTGATTTCGCGCCCGCGTACTGGGGCCGCAATCTGTGCGAGCCGGTGCAGTTCGAGGTCGCGATGCGGCAGCTGGTCGCCACCGGCGCCGACGTCTTCCTGGAGATCGGTCCGCACCCGCAGTTGACGAAGTCCATGCGCGATGGCCTCCCGGCGCAGGCGGTGGTCCTCGGGTCGTTGCGCCGGGACAGCGGTGGGCGGCAGGCGCTTCTCTCGGCCGTTGGGGCGCTGTACGCCGCGGGGTGCGATTTCCGGTGGGAGCAGCTCTTTCCCAAAGGCCGTCTCGTGTCGCTTCCGCGCTACCCGTGGCAACGCGAGCGGTATTGGCAAGGCCGCCGGCCCGGGCAACGCGAACCCATGGTGCACCCGCTGCTCGGGCGCGTCGCGTCGACCGACGGGCACGCGTTTCGATGGCGCAACACGTTGACCGCCGAGGGTCTGCTCGGCGATCACCTGATCCACGGCGAACCCGTCATGGCGGGCGCCGTGTACATGGAGATGGCGCTCTCCGTGGCCCGCGAGATGTTCGGCGGGCTGGAAACGGTCGCCGTGGAAGACCTGCGGCTGCACGCGGTCTTCGTTCCGCCGCGCCAGCTCGAAGCCGTGGCCGAACGCGAGCCGTCCGGCGACGTGCTCCTGCGATTCGCCAGCCGCAGCCGCGATGGCGAAGCCCCCATCGAACATGCCTCGGTGCGCCTCGTGGCAAGGCCCGCGCATGCCCGCGAGCCCCAGGACATCGAGGCCATCCGCCGCCGTTGCCCAGCGCTCGTTCGCCAGGCGGATTGGCTCGCCTTCCTTGGCCGCGTTGGCGTGCAGCTCGATCGTGGCTTCGTGTGCATCGAGCAGCTATGGCGCGGTGAATCCGAGGCGATCGCCCGCGTCGCCATCTCGAACGATCTTGACTCCGAGGCCCGAGGCTTCTGCCTCTACCCCGCGCTGATCGAAGGCGCGGTGGAAGCTCTCGCGGTGGCATGTCTGTACCAGCGACCCGAGTTGGCGATCCCCGTGGCGATCGACTCGATCCGCTTTCACCGCGAGCCCGGATTCAAGGCGTGGGCTCACGCCACCGTCCGTGACGATGTGGACGGTTCTCCCGGTGGCGACAGCTTTCTCTTCGACGAGAATGGCGACATCGCACTCGAATTGCGCGGTGTCCGACTCCGTCGGATCGATGCGGCCGCGGCATCCGCGGAGCGCGTGACGGATTGGTTCTACGAAGAGGCATGGGAACCCCAGCCTCCCCTACCCCCCGTGAGCCGCTCGGCCGACCCCGCTCCGAGCAAGGCGAAATGGCTCGTGTTCGCCGATCGCCTCGGAACCGCCGCAGGACTCCGTGGGGCACTCGCCGAACGCGGCGACGCGTGCCTCCTCGTGTACGCAGGCGATGGATACGAAGAGATCGAACCGGACGTGTACTGCATTCGACCGACGCGGGCGGACGACTTCGCGCGTCTGTTGATCGACGCCTTCGAAGGCAGTGTCTGCGCGGGCGTGGTGCATCTCTGGAGCCTCGACGTGGCACCGTTCGAACGGACGACCGTCGAGTCCCTCGATGCCGCGACGGACATCGGGTGCATTTCGGCGCTGCATCTTGCGCGCGCGTTGGTGGCCACGAAGCACCGACCGAGACTCTGGCTCGTCACATCGGGGGCGGTGCCTTTGGGCGCTGCCTGTGTCCAGGCTGCGCAGGCGCCGCTCGCGGGGTTCGGCAAGGTACTCGCGTTGGAACATCCGGAGTTCTCCTGCACCAGCCTGGATCTCGACCCGCGTGCCCGAGGGGACGTTCGCCCGTGGCTGCCCGAGCTCACGCAGCCTGGTCCGCGCGGCGGGCGGATTGCCTACTGCGACGGCGTTCGCTACGCGCCTCGATTGGTCCAAGCGAAGCTTGGGGCGTTGGCGCCGGACGACGTTCGGCTTCGGCCGGACGCCACGTACCTGATCACGGGAGGCACCGGCGGGCTCGGTCTCGCGTGCGCGCAGCGGCTGATCGATCGGGGGGCTCGCCACATCGCCCTGATCGCCAGGGGCAAGTCGAGGGCTCCGTCGGGCGTCCTCGAGGGATTGCGTGCGCGGGCGAACGTCGAGGTGTTCCACGCCGATGTCGCCCATCGCGACGAGCTGCGGGCGGCGCTTGCGGCGATCCGCACGGGGATGCCCCCCGTTCGCGGTCTCCTTCACGCGGCTGGGACGCTGGCGGATGCCACGATCCAGCATCTGACGGCGTCACGTTTCCGCTCGGTGCTGCCGGCCAAGGTCGCCGGTGCCTGGCATCTGCACGAGGCCACCCGCGAGCTGTCGCTCGATTTCTTCGTCTTGTTCTCGTCGGGGGCGTCGCTCCTTGGCTCGCCGGGGCAAGCGAACTATGCCGCGGCCAACGCGTTTCTGGATGCCCTCGCCCACGCCAGGCGTTCGCTCGGGCTCCCGGCCCTGAGCATCAACTGGGCTGCTTGGGCGGAGGTTGGGATGGTCGCATCGCGCGCAGAGGACGGCACGCTCTCGTCGTGGACGGGGGCGTCGCTGACCACCGAACAGGGGCTGCGCGCGCTCGATGTGCTGTTGCAGGCTCGCGTCGCCCAGTGCGGTGTTTTTCCCTTCGACATGGGCTCGCGGGCGGCCACGGACTCCGACGTTCCTTCGTGCCTCGTCCAACGGCTCCTGGCCGATCCACTCGCGGGAAAGGAAATCCTCGCGCCCTTCCTTCTCGATGGCGTGGCGCGCGTCCTGAAGATCGCGCCGTCGAAGTTGACGACCGATGCCCCCATCAACCACTTCGGGCTCGACTCACTGACGGCGATGGAGCTCAAGAATGCGATTCAAGCGGAGCTTGGCATCGCCCTCAACACCATCGCCCTGTTGCGGGGTCGCAGCATCGCCGACCTCACCGTAGAACTTTTCGAGCAGTTCCTCCTCAACCACATCGACGAACTTTCCGAGGAGGATGTGGCGGCCCTGACGAAGCAGCTAGAGTGATCGCGCGACCCGGGACCACGCGCTCACGAACGGCGGCAGCATCAGGACGCCACGTTGCGCCAAGGTCTCTGCCCGCAGCCGCGCCGCGAACGTATCGATGCCGATGTCCGCGGCGCTGGCGAGCTCGAACTTCTCGATCACCGGGAGCATGCTGTGGATGCCGGCCGCGATGTAGTCGTAGCCCGCCCAATGCGGACCACCACCCGCGGGCGCTTCGACGTGCATCCGAGGGGCCGGCAATCCGGCATCGACGAACGCGCGAAACAGCTTGAGCCCCATCTGCCGTTCCAGTCCCGCGCGCTCGAAGGCGGGAGGTGCCCAGTCCCATACCCGCGCAAGAAGGGGCGATGGCGGGAAAGCTACCGGGCCGATGGACCAGTCGATGTCTTGGAACGCGACGATTCCGTCCGGGCGAACATGGTCTGCGAGGTGACGCACGCACCTCGCCGGCTCCGGAACGTACGTAAGAACGAGGCGTCCGACGACGGCGTCGAAGTCATCGCCCAGCACGATGGTCCGTATGTCGCCTTGGACGAAGGAGACGTTGTGGACCTTCCGCTGGGCAACCCTCGCCCGAGCCTTCTCCAAGATCGAATCGTGGCTGTCGACACCGATGACCTGCCCGGTAGGACCCACGAGGTCCGCCAAGAGCAGCGCCACGTCTCCCCCGCCGCTGCCGACGTCCAACACCTTCATCCCCGTCGAGATCCCGGCCTCCTTGAACAGGCGCCGGGTGGTAGGGTCGAAGAGCATCGACTGCGCGCGCAGCCGCTCCGTTTCCGCGTCGGAGCGTCCCATGACATAAACCGACTCCTCCGTCATGGACAGGCCACCGTCCCCGTCACGACCCCGTTCCGGTAGAAGGCGCCGGATGGCCGGAAATTGGCCGCCTGACCGCTGTCATCGGCGCCAACACAGATGATCTGGATGTCGTTCTTTGCTTCGCCCACGGCGGGGTTGAAGTCGTGCGCCCCCATGGCGCCGTCGTAGTCGATGCTCTGATTCCGGGTCAGCGCGTCGAAGGCTTTCGAGATGCTGTCGGCGCCGGTCGTCAGCACGGGGGCCGGCGGGACCAGTTTTTCCAGCCCCGTTGCCAGGCTCGTACCCGTGAGCGGTTGATCCCCGAGCGCAACGATGGAGTAGGCCAGGAGATAGGTCGCATCGTATCCGCCGGCGGCATAGAAGCTCGGCGTCGCGCCTTCGTTCGCGCCTTGATAGAGAATCGTGAACTTGGAATAGAGAGGCCCGGTTCGGCCGGCCGCGCTCGCCATGATTCGGGTGCGAAGGCCCTTCGCTGCAGGTTGTGCGTTGATGGTCGCGAGAAGATTGGCCGTGAGTGTGGCGCCGGTGATGTTCAACCATCGAGGTCGATACGTCACCGTCCAGTTGGTTTCGGTGGGGCCTAGGATCTTCTGACTGATCTCGTCGGCGCCCCCCGCGAGGATGACATGGGGCGCGAAATCTTTCAGGCGCGTGACGGCCTTGGCGTAGGCGTTGTCTGGATTCGGGTCGGTGCTGGGGTCTCCGTAATCGACGTCCGTGTACTTCTGGGCGGCGAGGTTCTCGGCTGCCGACTTGTTGTCGTTGAACCGCATGTTGTCGAAGACGGTGCTCGCGAGGCCTCTCCCGAAGTTGTCGCCACGATGGAGGAGGGCGACCTTCATGGCCTCGCCCGCGGCGATGACCCCGGCGTCGCGAAGTTGCTTCTCGATCACGGGCACGAGCGCAGCATGGGTGAGCGCATGCTCGGTATCCGAGGGCACGGTGCGCCAGACGAGACGTTTCCCCCGCGGGTGCACGTCGAGTGTGGTGATGAGCGCCGCACCACCGGTGGGCCCCATGAGAAGTACGTCCGCACCGGACGCGTAGTCGGTCGCGAGTTTGGCCACGTTCGAGCTGAACGAAGGGCCGATGATCGCAGGGACGTGGACATCATCGATCAAATGATGCGCAGCCCGCATGAAATCCACTTGCTCGTTGCAAACCAGGAACGCCAGTGGACGCCGCGGTCCGCCATCCTTGGCGGGCGGCAACCCGGTGTTCGAGTTCAGCTTGAAGTCCTTCCGGGCGAGATCGACGGCATTGACGATCGGCGCCGCGGCCGAGGCCTGGGTTCCCGTGAGCGGCATCATCAGGCCGAGGTAGATCGTATTGTCGTTCGCGTAGTCGCTGGGATCGGCCAGTGGTGTGGCGCAATCCTCCGAGGTCAATTTGACACAGCGGTGCGTTGTCTTGTCGCAAACATGCGGCGCCTCCACCCCGAACCTCGTCGTGCACGTGGCGTTCGTGTCGCACCGGGTTTCATCCGTGATGCTCTGGCAGAGGTGGTCGCTGTTGCAGACGGTGGACGCGAACTCCGGCCCGAGCGCCGTGCAATCGTCCGTGCTTTGGCATTGCGTGGTGTTCTGCCCGAGCAGCGCGACACACGAGCTCACAGTGACGGTGATCGAGGACAATGCCGCAAGAACGGCGATACGAGAGAACGTTCGCACCATGGTACCCCCTAAATCTTGCGCACATAGGCGAGCAACGGAATCACGTCGGCGTCCGACAATTCGGGAAATGGATGCTTCAGGCCTCGCGCGAAGAAACGAAAAAGGCGCTGATAGTGAATCATGACATCTTCGAGCGTGGCTGCATTGTTGTTGTGAAAGTACGGTGCGGTCTTGGCGACGCCGTATAGAGGAGGAATGTCGAATCGATCGAAATCTTCGATCTTTCCAGTAATGAGGATCCGGCCAGGGTCGTCCGTTTCCCTGACCTGCTGACTACCATCGGGTAGCGTGATCGTATAACGACGAATTGGGAGTCCGTTGTTCTGGGGTAAATCGAACCCTGGGGGTTCGGGTGCGGAAACCCCCACGTTCGTGAACGTCGGAAGGTTCGACCCGTCGTAGGGGGGAACCAATCGTTTCTCGCGAAAGACGGTCTGCGTGGGGCCGCTGTGGCAGCCGGCGCAGAAGTCCTTGAACAGCTCCTTGCCCTTTTGCTCGAGGGGGGTGAGCGGCGGATCGGGATCGGGTGGGGTGGGATTTCCCGCCGATAGCTCGTGATCCATGATTCTCACGCCGAACGACGAGAACTGCGTGCGCTCGAAACGCGCGATCCGACCCAGAATCTCATCTCCGGGTTGCCGTTTGATCTCCGCGTGCGATTGCAAGGCGGCCAGTGCTTGCGCCTCGAGGTCCGCGATACGTCCATCGAATTGATAGGGCTGGCCGAACGATGTATTGCGAATCGTGGGCACGGCGCGAAAAATGTCGACTTCGGTCGCCGCGGGATCGTCCGTGAGACGTACATTCGGCGGAAGCGCAACTTTGACGCGAACGAGTCCTTTCGTTCGCAGTGTGGTGAAGTCGTCTGCAAAGTCATCCGCGTCGATCGCGCGGAAGAGCGGGTCATCCGCCTTCGGATTGACCTGGCGTGCTCGCAGCAAGGCTTGGTAGCGCGCCTCGGCCGTCTCCGGTGTCAGCGCAAAATGATCTTCGGGCCGATGACACGTCGCGCACGATCGCCGATTTCCCTCGAGCCGCGGGATGTCCGTGAAGAAGAGGAGAGCCCCGCGAAGCGCATCCAACCTCTCGCCCGGGTTCCGCAGATCGATGTCGACGGAAATGCCGAGGCCTTGGAGTTCACGTTCGGCGGCGACGATGGGATCTTGCTCTTCACGGGATTCGCTTGCACATCCTCCGGCCACTGCCAAGAAGATGGACCACCCCAACATCGAACTTCGCAAATTCGATATTCCCATGCGCTCTCTATTGCAGCATCCGCCACGGGGTCGTCCACTAGTATTGTTACTAAATGTTACTTGGGGTATTCCACTGTCCGTAGGGTATGCACGACGATGGCCGGGGCGACCCCCAATCGGATCGGCGGCCCCGAGGTCCCGAGACCAGGGTGGACGTACAATGAGGAGCGGCCCTTGCGGTAAATGCCCGATGGAAATGGGTGAAAGAGATGAAGCAACGAGGGATGCCTCTTCAGAAAGGGAACGGCGACCTGTCCTCCGTGCGTGTGCCCGCTCAAAGTAAGAGGGATTCCGGCGCGTTCTGCTTCCGCGAAGCGCTCGGGATCGTGCGATAAGAGCACCGAGGGTACACCCTGTGGGCAACCTGCCATGGCGAGTGCAAGATTGTCTCGTCGCGTCCAGGTATCGTCGATACCCGCAAGGTAGAGACGTGCTCCATTGCGGAGGAGGACCATCCCCTCGTTGCGGAGTACGCGAGCGCCGCGATGTCGTACGGCGCTTACCAGGCGTTCGGCATCCCCGAAGTAATCGTGATTGCCCAAGGACACGAAAACACCGCCGGAAGCGCGAAGAGCACCGATCACCTCGGCCGCATCCTCGAGAAAATCGGACCCGCCCACGATCAAATCCCCGGTGACGACGACGATGTCGGGCGCCGAACGGTTGACCCGCGCGGCCCAATGGCTTCCCCAGGAGGATGGGGTCATGTTCCCGATATGAAGATCGGAGAGGTGCGCGATCCGGTATCCGTCGAATCGGCGATCGAGTCCTTGGATGGGAACATCCAATTCACGCACGACGATCCAACGCCGGCGCACGAAGATGCCATATGCGGCAATTGGGAGCTGGATGAGATAAACACTAATATAAGGAGAAGGGATGGATCCCAGTCGAGGGACGTCCAATCCGAGCATTCGAATGGCGAATACCAGGGCGCACGGTACGAGGCCGAGTGCACACGCATTCCAGTGCACCAAGAACGGAAGCTCGATGAGCGCCACGAAATAGCGGTGTCTTCGTGGATCGTCGATCCATGCCCCGATGCGCGCGGAGAAAAACGCGACACCGGCGGCGGCGGATAGAAGCGACACCACGCAGCGTAGGCGTTCTTCCGTGCCCGCCAATGCGTCGTGCACGGCGGCGGCGAAAACGATGTGGGAGATCAGCGTCGCGAAAATCGTCGCCACGCGGATGCGATTCTTTTCCTTCATGAGGTGAGAGGCCAATGCGAATGGCTGCGCATGGCCTTCTTCTCATGATAACTTCCGCTCATGGGCTCTTGGACGGGAAAGTCCGAGGAGACGCCGAGAAGCGCCGTCCCCACGGATGCCCGAGCGAAGTTGCGGACGTTGCTCGAGCAACGCCGCGGAGTTACCCGCGAGCGATCCGCGCCCGCCGAGGCGGCGAGCGCGCCAAAGCTTGCGCGGACGCCGCTGTCGTTTGCCCAGCGGCGCATGTGGATAGCCCAGCAATTCGCGCCCGAGAGCGCCGCGTGCAACATCGGATACGGGATCTATCTGCGCGGTGCGCTGCGAGAAGGGGCGCTGCTTCGCGCCTTTCGCAATTTGGTGGCGCGGCACGAATCGCTTCGCATGTCGTTCGGCCTGCATGGCGGCGTGCCGACGCAGACGCCACTTTCCGAAGGCATCGAGGTCCTGGGAACCACCGAGGATCTCACCGCAATTCCCCCCGGCGCGCGAGATGCCGAGGTGCGGGCGCGGGTCATGCGCCTGTCGCGGCAGCCGTTCGATCTGGCCGCGGGGCCTCCCCTTCGTGCATCCCTCTTGCGCGTGACCGATGACGAGCATCTTCTCGTCGTGATCGTTCACCACATCAGCGTCGACGGTTGGTCCATCCTCCGTATCATCCTGCCCGAGCTCATCGCGGACTATTCGGCCTTGGCTTCCGGCGACGCGCTCCCTCGCCGGTCGAAGTTGCCGCGCTGGCAAGACCTGGTTGCCGGGGAGACCGCGCAACTTCGCGATGCAGATCGCGACGTGGCCTACTGGCGCGACGCGCTGGCTGGAGCCCCGGCGCACATCGATTTTCCCAACGACGGTCCGGCACCCGAGTTTGCCCGCAGCCGCGGCGACCGCCGTCGCCTCCGCGTGCCGAACGATCTCTCGCGGGCCCTCGACGATTGCGCGCGGCGTTGCAACGTGACCCTCTTTCCCCTTCTCGTCACAGCGGCGTGCGCGACGTTCGCACGATGGGCGGATCAGGACGATATGGTGATCGGGCTGGTGAAGTCGGACCGTTCACGCCACGACCAGGAGGGCAGCGTGGGGGCCCTGGTCAACCACCTCCCCTTCCGTTGCCAGGCGCCCCACGATCTTTCGCTCGGCGCCCTGCTCGAGCGGGTGAACGCTTCGTTGACGACCGTGCTTCACGAGCACGCGGGCCTCCCCTTCGAGCGGGTGGCTGGCGCCGTCCTGGCGGCACACGGCGTGCGCGCGGCACCGCTCTTCAACACCATCGTTCAAGTGCACGCCTTTCCGCTTCCACAAGGGCGGTTGGACGACGCCGAGGTGCACGCGCGCATGTCGGCGCTTGGGATGAGCGAGTTCGAGCATGACTTTGGGCGTCTGTCCGTCGCGGGGCTCGAGGGCGGATTCGGTCCCGTCTACCACGGGGCGGCGCCACGCGAGCTTCGCATCCTCATGGTGCGCCACGACGATGGGGATACCCTCGGCTGCGAGTTCGACATCGATCGATTCGACGGGCGCACCATCGATGCGCTTCTTCGTACCGTGATGGCGGTGCTCGCCGCGGTCGCGTCGGACCCGGAGCGCCTCGTGGGCAGTCTCGCGCTCGATGCACGCCTCGACGCCAGCAAGACCGAACGCGCGAAGGTTGCCGACTCACCGGAGATGCTGGCGCACGTCGCCTCCACCCTCGCACGGAGAATGTCGACTTCCGTTCCACCGCAGGCGCTCGTCCGGTTTGCCTCCGACACTCTGGGCGTCGACGTCGCCGCGCTCGATGTGTCCGTCGGTGAGCTCCTCGCCTCCCCTCCCCTCGCCCGCGCAGCCCGAGTGCTGCACCGCCCCACGCACGGGTCCCTCGTCCGTCTTCGCGAAGGGGCTGGCACGCCGCGAATCATGGTTCATCCTCTCCTCGGGCGGCTCGACGGCTATCGAGAGCTTGCCCGTCGCTATCCCGGAGATGGCGCCGTGTTCGGATTCGAGGCTCCGGCCGCACACGAAGGCCTCGCCGCGCACCGCTCGGTGGAGGAGATGGTCGCCGCGTACGCCGACGCGTTGTTGGACGCGTTTCCAGACCGTCGATGCACACTTGGCGGTTGGTCGTTCGGCGCGCTCGTGGCGCTGGCCATGGTGGAACGTCTCACCGCGCACGGGGGCGTCCAGATCGAGGGCGTGGTCCTTTTCGACCCGTGGATGCCAAGCCACTCGGAGCCCACCGATCTCGCCATCGGATTTGCGCACGAGTTGTGGTGGTCGCTACGTGGAAGTGCTCCACCCCCGGCGATGGACAATCGGCCAATCCGATTGCCGGAGATAGCCGCACGTGCCACCGCCGAACGGCTCGTTGGAAGTCCGGATGCCGTCTTTCGTTATTTCGATCTTTATCAAGCTCACGAAAAGATCGCGCTGGCCCATACGGCTCCGGTCTGCACCAACGAGGCTATGGTGTTCTGTAGGCAACCCGACGGCACACCTCCTCTATTTGGAGCCGCGTTGGACGAGGTGATTGCATGCCTGTCGACCCTGTCGGCATAAATTGCCGCCAGTCCGTCACCGTCAATGCCAAATAGTTTCGATTTGGAACCCAACCTTCCGCCGTGGAGTTAGATTCGGAATCAAATGAAGAGGACCTCGCATTACGTCGCCCTGCTCTTGGTGGCTTCGCTCGTTTCGTCGCCGCTCGCCGCCCGTGCCGAGGATCCCGCCCCGTCGGCCACCGTCGATGCGGCCAAGCTCGAGGAGGCGCGCGAGCGTTACAACAGAGGTTTGCGGCTTTACGATCAAGGGAACGCCTTGGCCGCCCGCATCGAGCTCGAACGCGCCTACGAGCTCGTGCCCAGTTATCGCATTCTGTACAACATCGGCCTTTGCTATCAAGCTTCCAACGACTACGTCGGCGCCCTCCGCACCTTCCAGCGCTATTTGATCGAAGGCCGAGACGAGATCTCGGACGATCGCCACGCGGCCGTGAACAAAGAGATTCAGAACCTCAAACCGAATATCGCATCGATCACGGTTTCAAGCAGAGAGCCCGGTCTGGCCATCTCCGTGGATGACGTTCCGGCGGGACAAACTCCCCTCCCGGAGAAGATCTTGCTCAATCCCGGCACCCGAAGGATCACCGGCAGCAAGAGCGGATTCTTACCCCAGACCAAGTCCGTCGTCCTCGCCGGCAGCGACAATGCATCGGTGAGTTTCGAGTTGGTGGCGCTTCCAGTTGCCGGCGCTAACAAAGAGAAAGAGAGCGGCAGTGCCCTCCCCTACGTAGCGTGGGGGTTGACCGGAGCGCTCGCGGCTGGTGCGGGCATCACGGGGTACTTGGCCCTCAGAGCGAACGCGGACCAGAACGACATCATCGATCACTCCGGGGCGACCAGCGCCCAGGTGGAGGACGCCCGCGACAAAACGCGAACGTTCTCCATCGCGGCGGATTGCTTGGTTGCGGCCACCATCCTCACGGGTGGTATTGCGCTCTACTTCAGCTTGCGCAAATCCGACAAGCCCTCGTCCGGAGAGACGGCCGCCCGCGTGACCCCGGGCGGTGTCAGCATCGTCGGCCGCTTCTAACGGAAGTCACCGGCGGAGATGGCGCGCAGCGGATCGGAGAGGCGATCGCGAACGTCGCGCAAGAACTTGCCGGCCGCGCGCCCGTCGAGGGCCCGGTGATCGAAGGTTAGCGCGAGGTACGCCATATTTCGTACGGTGAGCTCGTCGTGGACGACGGTGGGCCGGCGTGTCGGGCGGTTCAGGGCGAGGATGGCCACTTGTGGAGCGTTGAGCAGCGGCGTGGCGAGCAAGCCGCCTCCGTGCCCCGCAAAGGTCACGGTGAACGTCGCCCCCGCGAGATCTGCGGGTCTGAGGCGACGCTCGTGAGCGTCGGCCGCGAGTGACAAGAGCCGCTCTTCGAGCTCGTCGAGCGTGAGCTTTTGGGCATCCGCCAGGACGGGGACCAGCAGCGCGTCGTCCGTCTGCACGGCGACGCCGACGTGAACATCGTCGTACGCGAGCAGCTCGAGCCCCCCTTCGTCGAAGATCGCATTGGCCTGCGGCGTTTCTCCGAACGACGCAATGACGGCTTGGATCAGGAATGGCAGGTAGCCGACCCCCGAGGCTTGCTGGATGCGATCGAGCATCGTGAAATCGGCCTCCTCGACCACGGTGACCGAGGGAATGCGTTGGGCGAACGCCAAGTGCTCCGCCGCCGCCCGTCGCGCGCCGCTCAAAGGGATCCGTTGGTGAGAGCCCTTGGGCGGCACGAACGACATCGCCTGGGGGTGGAGCGACACCGACGGTGGCGGGGGCGCCGGCGGAAAACTCGAGAGAAGGCCGGCGTACCCGTCGCCCTCGCGGGACGGAGGCCGCACCGTCTCATGGCAACGGGCATCGCTCTCCGGGTTCTCGGGACCAATGTCGACGAGAACGCGCCCCACCGTGACGACCTCCTCGGGCGCGGCAAAAATGCGCAAGACCACGCCGCCGCAGGGCGCCGGAATGTCGACGGTAGCCTTGTCGGTCAGCACGGCGAGCATCGGCGCCTCCGGCTCGATGCGCTCCCCCTCGCGGACGTACCAATTTACGATGGATGCCCGACTGATGCCCTCACCGAGATCGGGCAGACGATACAACGTTCCCATCCTTCGATTCTCCCAAAGCGCGTTTGACGGCATGAACGACGCGCGCCACGTTCGGCCGGTGATGATCTTCGAGTTCCGGAAAGGGGTATGGGACATCGAAGCCGCAGACCCGTTGAATGGAAGCACGCAGCCGGACGTCCCTGCTCTCGGCGATGCGCGCCACCACTTCGCTGGCCACGCTGCACGACCGCGCGGCTTCCTGAATGACGATGATCCTCCCCGATGCACAGGCCCGCAACATCCCGATTTCGTCGAGGGGCGAAAGCGTCCGCAAATCGCATACGTGGCACTCGATGCCGCGTTGGGCAACGAGATCGGCCGTCGTGACGGCCACGTCGACCATGCTGCCCCATGCAATCAAGGTAACGTCCGTGCCGTGCCGTACGGTGCGCACCCTGCCCAGCGGCGTCGTATGTTCGCCATCGGGCACCTCGCCCTCGAGCGAGCGATAGAGCTTCTTGGGCTCCAAGAAGATGACGGGATCCGGATCGCGAATGGCGGATGCCAAGAGGCCTTTGGCGTCGGCCGGGCTGGAAGGTACGACGACCTTGAGGCCCGGGGTGTGGCAAAAATAGGCCTCGGGCGACTCCGAGTGGAGCTCCGGCGCGCGAACGCCGCCGCCGCTGGGCATGCGCACCACCATGGGCATGGTGACCGAGCCGCGCGTTCGCCAACGATAGCGACTCACATGCGCGAAGAGCTGATTCATCGCCGGGTACGAGAAAGAGTCGAATTGTATCTCGCAGACGGGACGCAGCCCGGCCATGCAGAGTCCAACCGCCGCGCCCACCATGCCCGCCTCGGAGACCGGGGTGTCGAAAACCCGCTGCGCACCGAATTCGCGCTGCAGACCTGCCGTCGCCCGAAAGACGCCGCCCGAGCGTCCGATGTCCTGCCCCAAGAGAACGATGCTCGGATCGCGCAGCATCTCTTCGCGCAAGGCGGCGTTGATGGCTCGAACGAAGGTGAGAACACTCATCGTGCCCGCCTCGCCGCCTTGTGGGCCAGTTCGCGCACCAGCTCACGGTCACGGGCGAGTGCGGCCGGAACTTCGGCCAGGGTGTTCTCGAACAGCAGATCGACGCCGGCGGCGGGCATGGCCTCCGCCTCGGCGATGGCCTCGTTCATGCGTTCCCTCGCCTCGTGACGAAACGCGGCGAGTTGCTCGGACGAGGCAATACCGTCTCGGAGGAGTCGCGCGGCGAAGGCCTCGACGGGATCTTGCTCGCGTGCGCGCGCCATTTGCGCTTCGTCGCGGTACTCGCTCGCGTCGTCCGAGACGGCGTGCCCCAAAGGGCGAAACGTGACGCACTCGATCAACGTGGGGCCCTGGCCGCGGCGTGCGCGCTCGGCCGCACGGTGCACGGCGTCGTATACGGCAACGATGTCGTTTCCATCGACGCGCTCCGCGGGGATGCCATAACCCATGCCCTTGTCGGCAAGCCGTGCGGCGCGCGTCTGCTTTTCCAGGGGCGTGCTGATGGCCCATTGATTGTTGCTGCACAGGAGGACCACCGGCGCTTCGGTGAGTGCCGCAAAGTTCGCCCCTTCGTGGAAATCTCCTTCCGACGTGGCTCCGTCCCCAAAGAAGGCGAGGGCCACCGTATCGCGCCCCTGCAGACGTTCTCCCCATGCGAACCCCACGGCATGGGAAACATGCGATCCCACTGGGACGCTGAGCGGGGCAACGCGATGGGGACGAGGATCCCAAAAGCCCCGATGGTGACCGCGGGCGGCGGCAAAGAGAATGGACGGGGACAATCCGCGAAGCATTCCCACACCACCTTCGCGGTACGAGGGAAATATCCAATCGGTGGGACGGAGCGCCCGCGTGGCGCCCACCTGAATGGCTTCGTGCCCGCGCAGCAGTGGCCAGTTCCCAACGCGGCCATGCCGATGAAAGACGACCAACCGTTCGTCGAACGCGCGAAGAAAAATCATGGATTGCGCGAGGTCCAGCAATCGTTCGTTGGAAAAAGCCAACTCCACGTGATTCATTCGACGACTCCCCGGTAGGTATTATCGAACTTTATCCAACCAATACTGCCGTCGATGCGCTGCCGGCGGATGTCATTGAAATGTGTCTTCGTATCTGGAATCGAAGATGGGTTTGCGCAAACTTGCGATGTTCCGACGATGCGATGCTAAATCATTGATTGCATGGACGCGCAAAACGAAATCCATTTGTCGAACTTGGTAAATCTCTCGGCCCAGGAACGGCGTGCACGCCTGCTTCTTTTCATCGAGGGATGTGTGCGTTCGATGCTCGATGCCGCTGGGGCTCTTTCCATTTCGCGCAGGAAACCATTGCGCGAAATGGGGGTCGATTCCTTCATGGCGGTACGTCTTCGGCAGGCCCTTCAAGAGGCGTCGGGCGATCGCCTGCCCGCGTCGCTCCTTTTCAACTATTCCACCATCGAAGCACTGGCCGAGCATCTCACCGTACGATGGGCCTCGGCTCGCCCTGCGATGGTCACCCTGCCCGGTTCGGAGATCATCGCTCGCTTGAAGGACATGTCCGAGGACGAAGCGCGGGCCTTTCTGGCGGCCGTGAAGGCCTGACTCGGGGAGTTCTACTTTTTCCAGGGGTCGTCCTTGTCCAGCGGATGTGTGGGGCCCGACGGTTCCACCACCGTCGGCAACGGAGGTGGTGATGGCGCGGGCGTTGGTGCCGGTGCGGGTAAGACGGCGACGGCGGTCGGTACCGGTGGCGGCGTAACGCGCGCCCTTGCCGCTTGAGGGCGCGCTTGTGCGGGGGGCGCAGGTGAAAGAGGCGGAGGCCTCGCCGGCCGAAGCCGCTCCTTCTCCAACATCACCTCCACGTGCATGCTTGCAGCGACCTCGGTCTTCGCAGGTTGCGCGGCCGGCAAGACCGGTGCGCTCGACCCGCTCGCCGCGACCGGATGCGTCTGCGGCCCGGTCGACGGAGCGCGCGCGATGAAGGCCGCCGCCACGAGCCCCAAAGCAATCGCGAGCCCCGCGCCCGCGAAGCCCCAATTCATTCGCGACGTGGGCGGCGGTGGGATGGGGGGCGACGGCATGGCGTCGATTTCGACCGTCGCCGTCGCGGCCGCCGGCTCCAGCCGGGGCAGTTGCGTCACATGGGTGATCCCCGTCGTCGTCGTGCTGGCGGAGAGGCGCGCCTCGATGGTCGCCCTCACCTCGCGTCGTCGCTCCGCAAAGGCTTCGCTCACCATGCTCGCGACATCCGCCGTGCTGGCACCGCCCAGCGATGCGATCACGCGTTCGAGCTCTGCATGCATGGCGATGGCCGTCGGGTACCGCTCGGCGGGGTTGGGCCCCATCGCTTTTTGGCAGATGCGCACCAGCTCCGGAGGAATACCCCGCTGCGGCACCGGCGGCGGGATATCGCGTGACGCGAGCGCATGAAGAGCGGCAACTTCGCTGCTTCCCGCCCAGAGACGCTTGCCGCTTACGAGTCGCCACAAGATGGTGCCCATCGAAAAAATGTCGGCGCGCCGATCGATCTGGCCCGCCATGGCCTGCTCCGGCGACATGTACGCGAGCTTGCCCTTGATGATGCCGACCTCGGTGTGACTCTTCGAGTCGCTTGCCTTGGCGATGCCAAAGTCGAGAAGTTTGGTCGTGCCCTCGTAGGTCAGAAAGATGTTCTGCGGCGACACGTCACGGTGGACGACGTTCAGCGGTGTACCGTCGAAGTCTTCGAGCTCGTGAGCGAAATGGAGGCCAACGCACGCGTCGGCGACGGCCCGGAGGACGACGTTCAGTCGGCACTTGTCGGGGGGAATGCGGCGTAGCACCTCGTCGAGGCTGTGGCCTTCGAGGTACTCCATGGCCATGAAGTACCGAGTGCCATCGAACCCGACCTCGTTCGTTTGCGCGACATTAGGGTGATTGATCCGGGCGGAAAGTCGTGCCTCCTCCAGAAACATTGCGCAAAAATCGGATTCATCGGCCAGGGAGGCACGCAGGAACTTCAGCACCTGCAATTTGTTGAAGTTGCCGGGACCTTGAAGGACCGCGAGCACGACATCGGACATTCCTCCGCGCCCGAGTTCGAAGAGGAGACGATAGCGTCCCGCAGTGCCGGGAGCGGTCGGAACGACGAGGGATGAGCGAACGGAGGACGCGGGGGGCGGCGTCATCTCGATCGGAAGCTTTGCGGAATGCCTCTTCAATCGAGGGTGATACTAGCATGGTCCACATTGCACATTATCGAGCAATCTGGCCAAACAAACATGGGAAATACGAGATCTCAAATGCGGAATCGATAGATCTCAATGCGCAAAGAGCCCCGGGCGATGGCATGGCACGCCCTCACTTGTTCCAGGGATCATCCGTATCGAGACCCGGGGCGCGGGCCGAGGCGGCCGTCCGCACCGCCGGGGGCTTGGGCGTCACGGGCGGTGGCGGAGCGACGTTCGCCGGCGCCGGCGTGCTCCCGGCCGGGTTCGAAGGCGGTGGTGACGACGCGACGCGCCCCCGGTTCGCCGCCGCGTGCCACGACGTGACCGGTGCGGCGGCCGCTTGGTATGGCTCCTTGTCGAGGGTTACCGGGACCTGGAGGCTTGCCGCGTCGAATGTCACCTCCAGGAGCTTGGGCGCGAAGCCCGGCGCCTGGACACGAACCACGTGCTCACGCTCGTCCCGTGGGAACACACCGCGCGGTGGCCGCCCGATCAAAAAGATGTCGTCGACGAAGACCTGGGCTTGGGGCGGCGACACCTCGAACGTGACCTCGCTCTGGAGCCGAGGTCCATGCGACGGCTCGGCGGTCGCAGTGGTCGCGGCGGCCGTGTGCGCCTCCGCGGGGGCCGGCGCGCGGGTCACGAGGACGGCGGCCACCACGAGCCCCAGCGCCACCGCGGCACCAGCACCGACCAGGCCCCAGTTGATGGGGCGCCGGAACGGCGGTGGCACACTCGGGGTCGACGACGACGCCGGCGGTGTGTCGACCTCGGGTGGCGGTGCGCCCGACGCCGGCAGCAAACGAGGCAGCTGCGTAAGCTCGATCGCCGAGATGCTCTGCGTCCCAGAGGACAAGCGCGCGTCGATGGCCGCCCGGACTTCCTGCCGGCGCTCGGCGAAGGCCTTGCTGACCAAGTCGCCGACGTCGGCGGACGTGGCACCGCCGAGCGAGGCAATCAGCGCTTCGAGATCGGCCCGCAGTGCGGTGGCCGTCGGATAGCGCTCCTCCGGATCGCAGGCCATGGCCTTTCTGCAGATGCGAATCACCTCGGGCGGCGTGTTCCGGTTGGCCACCGGCGGAGGAATCTCGCGCGTGGCCAGCGCCTGGAGCGCTGCGACTTCCGTTCCGCCCGCCCAGAGGCGGCGGCCGCTGATGATGCGCCACAAGATGGCGCCCATCGAGTAGACGTCCGCGCGCCGATCGAGCTGCCCGGTCGACATGGCTTGCTCGGGCGACATGTACGCGAGCTTGCCCTTAATGATGCCGACCTCGGTCCGACTATGCGAATCGCTGGCCTTGGCGATGCCGAAGTCGAGCAGCTTCGTCGTGCCCTCGTAGGTCAGAAAGATGTTCTGCGGCGACACGTCGCGGTGGACCACCTTCAACGGCGTGCCGTCGAAGTCCTTCAGCTCGTGTGCGAAGTGCAGGCCCAGGCACGCGTCGGCGATGGCGCGGAGCACCACGGGGAGCGGACGCTTTTCCGCGGGGATGCGGCGCAGCACGTCGTCCAAGCTCTGCCCCTCGAGGTACTCCATGGCCATGAAGTACTTGGAGCCATCGAACCCAACCTCGTTCGTCTGCGCCACGTTGGGGTGATTGATCCGCGCGGAAAGCCGGGCCTCCTCGAGGAACATCGTGCAAAAGTCGGCCTCTTGGGCCAACGACGAACGCAGGAACTTGAGCACCTGCAGCTTGTTGAAGTTGCCGGGTCCCTGGATGACGGCGAGCACGACATCGGACATTCCGCCGCGTCCAAGCTCGAAGATGAGGCGGTATCTTCCGACGACCCCGCCCCCTCCGTCGATGCCGAACGGATTTGGCGCGTTCGAAACGACGGACGGAGGTCGAATCGGCGACGCCGGCTCCTGCACAATCTCGATCGGGATATCCACCGACTGCTTATTCAATCGATCGTCCAAGCGTCGGAGAGCCTAGCACCGCGGACGTCCTTTCCGCCGTGCGACGGCCACTTTTCGACCGAGAAGTCGCAGATCTCGATTTGCGCAAACTGCAAATCACCAATGGAAAGAATTATCCGTTCCAAATTGCTTTTCAGCTCACCGGTAGGGCGTCCGTGCGATATCCGCGCGCCACGCCTCCATGGAATGCGAATGCACGCGCGCATGAGATGCGAAGATGGTGGCGCGTCCGAACGTGACAGCCGTGACAGAGCGCCCCATCGGTGCGAAACGCCGCCATGTTCCTACGAGCCATCGCGTCTCGAGATCGCGCGCTGCACACGACGTCGCGCGACGATGGCGGCTTGGGTCCGTAAGATGCAGTGCACCTCGACCATGATGCGCGCAACCTTTGGATGCCTCCTGGGACTGGCCGGGCTCGTTGGTGTGGTGTCGTGCTCCTCGCAACACCGCAGCGCGAGTGCCGTCGGAACGACGCAAACCACCGGCGGTGCAATCGTGCCGAGCAAGGTCGCCGTTCAGTACGTCGCGGCGACGCGATGCAACCGCGAACACGTGTGCAACCAGATCGGAGCCGGCAAGCGTTACGACTCCGTCGAAGACTGCACGCGCGACTCGTGGCGCGACACCCACGCCGAACTGGGCGTCGAGCGATGCCCCAACGGCGTGAACGAGTCCGCCCTCGACAAGTGCCTCTACGACCTAGGAACGCAGGTCTGCTCGACGCCCGTCGCCAACGTGCAACGCGTCGCCACGTGCCGCCGGCAAATGCTCTGCCTCTGATCCGTCACCACCAGCTCATCACAGCAAATGCTTACGCACGAGCCGGTGCATGTACGTGCGATCGAGGCCTGCCTGGCGGGCGGCGGCGGCGATGCTGCGGGCGTGTTGGGCGAGCACGCGTGAGAGGTACTCGCGTTCGCCGACCTCCAACCATTGATCGCGGAACTCTCGGAACGACTGCTGGAACGAGATGTTGCTCAGCAGCGCGGGGTTCATCGAGGCGGTGGTGTTGGCGACGCTCGGGGCGGCGCGCATCGTTCCCGAGGGGGAGCCGCCCGTGCTCTGTTGCGAGGCCATCTGGAGAGCCTGTTGGGCGCCGACGGCACGGGCGCGCTCGACGAAGTTTCGCAGCTCGCGCACGTTGCCGAGCCAGGGGCGGTTCGCCGTGGCGGCGAGCAGTTCGGCCGAGGCACCGCGCCCGAGAATGTGCTCGACCAAGAGCGGAATGTCCTCCGGGTGCTCGCGAAGCGGCGGAACCAAGATGGGGACCCCGGCCAGACGGAAATACAGATCCTCGCGAAAGGCCCCGGCGTTGACCATCGTGCGCAGGTCCCGATGCGTCGCGCAGACGATGCGCACGTCGACCCGGCGGTGCTCCGTCGAGCCCACGGGGCGCACGGTCCGCGATTCGAGCACGCGCAGCAGCTTCGGCTGCATCGCGATGGGCAGCTCGCCAATCTCGTCGAGGAAGACCGTGCCGCCGTCGGCCGCTTCGAAGGCGCCCTCGCGGTTGGCCACCGCGCTGGTGAACGCGCCCTTCACGTGGCCAAAGAGCTCGCTCTCGAACAGCGCGTCGGGAACCGCGGCGCAATCCACGATGACGAACGGCCCCTGCTTGCGCGGCGACGCATCGTGGATGGCCCGTGCGACGAGCTCCTTGCCCGTCCCGGTTTCGCCTTGGATCATCATCGCGAGATCCGTCACCGCGAATTTCGCCAGGCAGGCGAACAGCTGCCGCATCACCACGCTGCCCCCGACCAAGGGCCCGAAGCGATGGGCCGGCCACAACGGCGTGGCCCCATCCGTGGTCATCTCGGAGCCGAGCTTCAACGTGGTGCCCCCCATGCGGATCGTCGAGCCTGTCTCCAGACGCGCTTCCCGCACCATCACGTTTTCCACGAACGTCCCGTTGCGGCTTCCCAGGTCGCGCACCCACAGGCCGCGCTCGTCGAAGTGGAACTCCGCGTGAAGCCGCGACACCGTGGGGTCGGCAATCACGATCCCCGACTCGGCGGCCGAGCCCACCAAGGTTCGGTCTTGAAGCTGAGCTGTATGCTCACCCGCGGCATCGCTCCACGTCACGATGGAGCGCTCCGTGGGCGGTGCTTGGAGGCTGGCGAGCGAATGCACCAGCGTCTGAGGCGGCGGAGGGGGAATCGAGGGCATCCTGGAACAGCTTAGTACATCCGCCCGGAAATTAGCGGCATCCAGAAGCCCCCTTCCCCTCGGTTCGGCGCCCTCCCTCGGCCTAGGGCTCGTACAAATTCGCGCAGTGCTCCGGCCGCGACCCGGCCTCTCGGTCGCCGACGAGCTTGCCGCCGCGGGGGATGCATTGGCCCTTCGGCGCCGGAACGCCCTTTTCGACCCATTGGGCGAGCTGGTCGAACGCGGCTTGGGCGTGCGGCTGAACGAACTCGAGCGTCGAGAAGCCGTAGCTCTGTTTGTATCGGTCGATGTGGTTGCCGTTCTGCACCTCGTACAGGCGGTGCAGGTTGCCGCGTCCGTTCTCGACCACCAAGTCGCGGTAGACGCGGTTGTCGGTCTTCATCAGACAGATGTTGTCCATCGTGCCCGCCACCGAGATGAGCGGCCTCCGGATTTTGCCACTGGTGATTCCGTCTTTGGACTTTTCCGTCAGATGCAACTCCGCATCGCGGGCGCCGTAATCGTACTGCGCCCACGGCCCGTTGTACGTCGGGTCGACCTTGCGGGCCGCGAAGCAGTGCAGAAGCTGCCAGTAGTTGTTCGCGTGCGTCTCGAAATACGAGCCTTGCTGCGGGCTAAACGGATTGGCCGCTTGCGGGCCCACTTTGACTTCGTCGCCGTAGCCATAGGCGATGATGTTTTTGTAGGCGTCGCTGTTCGTGTCGTAATTCGAACTGCGGTACGCCGGCCAGTTGGACAGCGCGACCGGGTAATCGCGCAGCAGATTCTGTTCCGCCGTGAAAAGCACGCCCTCCCAATCGATGCCGCCGTCGAAGTACGCCGGGTAATTCTCCAAAACGTGACGCACCGTCCACCCGCCCGCCGAAATACCGACGGCGTAATTGCGCTGCGCGAGCCGCCCGTAGTGCACCAGCGAGAGGCGCTGACCGATCTTGGCGGCCTGCACCGTGCGCACGGACCACTCCTTGAAGGAATTTTGCGGGTCCGCGAAGTAAAAGTGCAAGTACGTGTTCGAGAACGGACCCGGCGCTCCGTCTGGCGCGAGCTGGCAACCCGCGGGATCGTCTTTGGTCGTCGCGCGCGCGTTGTACATACCTTTGTTCGTGGCAATGAACGCATAGCCTTGCTGGACGACGTAATCGCTCCACGCATAATCGAGGCCGTATTCGCTACGGGTCGAGGACGAGGCGCCGGTCACCAGCTTGCCGTTCCAATCATTGGGCAGGCGCACCACGAAGCGGGCCTCGTCTTTGTCGCCGAAGCTCGCGGAGACTTGAACGCCGGGCACCTTCTTCGTGATGGGCGTTCGCGAGGCACCCTCGGGCGAAATGACCTGCCGATCCGTGCGCGGCGTGAAAGCACCCGCCGGTAAGCCCTGGAGCGAGTTGTCGAGCGGTGTGGTCGCCTCGTTGTTGGTGGTGAGGTCGTCGCTCTCCACGCACGTCACATTCTTGGCAACTCCGCGCAACGCGAAGTTGATACCCGCACACCCCCGCCACCATCCAAAGCCGTCAATCGAGATGTGGAGCGGGTCACTCTCGTCGGTCGGTTCCGACGTGCTCGGGCCTCGCGCATTTTCGTCCGTCGCTCCGCAGCCGCCGGTGAACATGCCGGCGCTCGCAGCCAAGAGGCCAACCGAAACGATCCGCATACCAACGACACCGACCTTCCAGGGCTTTGCCATTCGTTCCTCGATTTCATCGTCGTCGTTGCAGCCAGAGCAACGGAATCGGCGACGGGGCCCCGTAGTGCAGCGCGTGTACCAAGCCCTTGCTGTGGGTGACCAAACGCCCCGAAATGACATCCTCGAGCGGTGCATGAAGGATGGCGCCACCATGGCTTTCTCCCGTGAATCCGGGGAAATTCCGGGCGGACGAACCTCCCATCGTCCCATCGTACGCGCCGCGTCACCCTTCGCGCGGACTGCGCCTTGTTGCTGCTGCCGCCACTGTGTTGCCGTTGCTGCAACATCGAAATCGCCGACGTCCGGAAACGGGCCACCTGCCGTAGGCTGTGCTACGAATCTACAAGCGTGCGGCCCGGGAAAAAAAGTCATGAAGACGAGCCGTGGCGTGAGCGGTGCGCATTGACCACCACGAGCCGCGTCGGTAAAAGGTGAATTAGATGCCAAAGAATCTCCGATATCGGAGCCTTGTCGATTTGACGATAAGGCGAAGTCGAGAATCGGGAGGTTCCTCCGCGTCCGCGTACACGTTTTTGCTCGACGGTGAAGACGAGGCGGAAAGCATCGACTACGCAGAGTTGGGCCGGCGTGCCCGCCGCATCGCGGTCGGCCTTCGTGGGTCGCAGCCGGGTGATCGCGCACTTCTCATTTTTCCGCCCGGGCTCGACTTCATCGCCGCCTTCATCGGTTGCCTGCACGCAAAAGTCATCGCCGTTCCCGCGTATCCCCCTACCCTGGCGAGGCTTGCGCGCGGCCTTCCTCGGTTGCAGGCCATTGCCGCCAATTCCGGCGCGAACGTCGTCCTCACCACGCAGCCCATTCTCGGGCTCGTCGAGATGATCGCTCCGCACGCGCCCGATCTGGCCAAGTTGAAATGGATCGCCGTCGATGCGCTTCCTGAGGGAAGCGAAGCGGAGTGGGACGAGCGGGCAGGCTCCAACATCGGTCCGAGCGATGTCGCCTTTCTTCAATATACGTCGGGCTCGACGGGCGCGCCGAAGGGCGTCGTTGTCACCCACGGTAACTTGCTCGCGAACTTGGAGTGCACCTACGAAGCGTGCTTTCGCGGTGCGAGCGACAGTGTCTACGTCGGGTGGCTTCCGCCGTACCACGACATGGGCCTCATCGGGCAGCTGCTGCAGCCGCTCTACGCCGGTTACCCGTGCGTGACCATGTCCCCGCTTCATTTCCTGCAGCGCCCACTGAGGTGGTTGCGGGCGATCACGAAGTACCGCGGCACCACCAGCGCCTCGCCGAACTTCGCCTTCGATCTGTGCAGCCGCAAAGTCTCCCCGCAGGAGCGCGCCTCGCTCGATTTGAGCAGTTGGTCCGTCGTGTTCAACGGTGCGGAGCCGATCAACGCGGCCACCCTGCGGACGTTCTCGGAGCTATTTGGTCCGTGCGGCTTCCGCAGCTCCTCGTTCTTTCCCTGCTACGGCCTGGCCGAGGCCACGTTGATGGTGAGCGGCGGCGAACGCCAGGGCGGTTACCGGACACTCGACGTGGATGCGGACGTTCTCGAAGCGGGGCGCGCGGTTCCGTTTACGCCCGCCGACGATCACGTCTCGCGCAAGGCTCGCACCCTCGTGGCGGTGGGCAAGCCCGTTGGCGGTCACGAAGTCGCCATCGTCGACGATGCGGGCCAGCCCGTCGGACCGGGGGTCGTTGGGGAACTCCTCATCTCGGGGCCGAGCGTCGCGCAAGGGTACTGGGGCGATGCGGAATCGTCGGTCTTCGAGGGCAACCGCCTCCGCTCGGGCGATCTCGGCTTCGCGGGCGACGACGGAGATCTCTTCGTCACGGGGCGACGCAAGGACCTGATCATCATTCGCGGTCGCAATCTCTTTCCTCAAGATCTCGAGGCCGTCGTCGAGGCTGCCCATCCTTCGATCCGCCGTGGATGCTCGGCCGCCTTCTCGACCCAGCCCCTGCAGGGCCAGCAGGACCCGCATGCCGAGCGCGAGGAGCAACTCATCATCGTTGCCGAGGTCGAGCGTGCTCCGAAAGATCCGACGACTATCGTCGCGGCTATTCATAAATCCATCGCAGACGAATTTGCCGTGCGACCGGCAGAGGTACTCTTGCTGAAGGCAGCGACCATCCCCAAAACATCGAGTGGCAAGCTGCGCCGCTTCCAATGCCGTATTGGCCATCGCGACAAGACGCTCGACGTCGTTCATAGGGGCTGAGGACATATGGGAAGCAAGCCAGCACTGTTATCGGAACCGGAGATGCTCGCGCCCATCTCGGAGCGTCCGTCCAGCGGTCCGGTCTCCATCTCCGATGAACGCGACGGCCCGCCTTCGCGCGATCCCTTCAACCCGTTCACGGCCGCCTTCCGGCGCGATCCCTATCCTTTCTACCGCCGCATTCGCGCGCTCGATCCCGTTCATTGGAGCTTCGTCGGCGTGTGGATGGTGACCCGCCACGCCGACATCCTCAGGATCCTCAAGGACCCGGCGCGGTTCAGCAGCCAGCTTTCCCTGTGGGATCGCTACCAATCGAATCCGAAGTTCCGCTCCCTCACCGGCGAACCCACGCCGTGCGCCGCGGTGTCCGAGCAAATGATGATCTTCCGGGACCCGCCGTCGCAAACGCGTCTGCGCCGTCTCGTGCAGCAGGCCTTCTCACCCCGCGTGGTGCAAACGATGCGCCCGTGGATCGAGAGCTACGTCGACCGCCTTCTCGACGAGGCCGAGCGCGATTTTTCTCGTGGGCACATCGACATCATCGGCGACCTCGCGTGGCCCCTGCCCGTCGGGGTCATCTCGGAAATGCTCGGCGTCCCGCAAGCCGACCGCGACTTCATCCGCCTTCTCTCACGCCGCTTCGCCCCGGCGTTCGCGCCCATGACCCCGGGTCCCGCGATGGACGCCGCCAACGAAGCGTGCGCGCAATTCGTCGCGTATTTCCGTGATCTCGCCCAGGAACGCCGCAAATGCCTCGGACCGGATCTGCTGAGCGCGTTGCTGGTGGCGGAGGACACGGGCGACCGTCTTACGCAGGCGGAGGTCATTTCCAACTGCTTCCTCCTTTTCTTCGCGGGCCACGAGACGACGGTCAATTTGATTGGCAACGGTGTCAATGCACTGTTGCGGAATCGTGATCAGTTCGAGCGCCTCCAAAAGGATCCGGGCCTCGTCCCCAACGCCATCGAAGAACTGCTGCGCTACGATAGTCCGTTCCAAATCGTGTATCGAAACGCCGTGGAAACCGTCGAAATCGGTGGCAGGACGATCCAAAAAGGTGAACAAATCTTCGTGTTCCTAGGGTCAGCCAACCGCGACGAGGAAATTTACCCGCGTCCCGACGTGCTCGACGTCACCCGCCAGGGCATTTCGCCGCTACCGCATGTGGGTTTCGGTCACGGCATTCATTTCTGCTTGGGGGCAGCCCTCGGACGTCTCGAGGCACATGCTGCGTTGTCGGCGCTTCTGCGACGTTATCCGCGTCTGGATATAGTAGATAGTGTGCCTCAATGGGGGGACAATATCTTGCTGCGCGGTCTTCGCGCCCTTCCGGTCAAGCTCTAGACAAGGAGTAAGTCATTGGAAACGTCACTCAGTCGCGCGTCGCTCTCGGCACAGTCGGTGCGATCTTGGCTCATTGGCAAATTCGCTGCTGCTCTCGAAGTGGAACCGGATCGCATTCAGGCCGACGAGCCGATCGTGAGCTACGGGCTCGATTCGATGGTCACCGTCGAAATCGCCGGTGAGCTCGAGCAGGTGCTGGAGATGCGTCTGCCGCCCACGTTGGTCTGGGACTACCCCACCATCGAGGCCATCGCCGAGCACCTCGCGACGATGCGTCGCTAGCTGCCTAGCTGCCTAGCTCGTATTGCGCGCGGCTTATTGCTTACTTCTTGTACGGAGACGTCACATCGATCTCGAACGGTTTCGGCTTCGCGGAGGGCGCCGGTTTGGGAGGCGCCGATGGGGGCGTCGTTGCCGTTGCCGTCTCGGTAGCCTTGGGAGCTTCCGTCGTGCCTGACTTGGAGGGCGCAAGCTTGCGCGGTGGAACCCACGTCGGCTTGGCGGCCTTCTCCGGAACCAGATCGACATGAAGCTCGATCGGCTCCGTACCTGCAAACTGCACGAACTCCGTCTGGGAACGATACCCGGGCGCTTCGACGCGAAGGCGGTGCGATTGCGCATCCGGCACGATGGTCCCGATATGCGGGTTCCTGGGAAGCCGCACGTCGTCCACGTATAGAATCGCGGTCCGCGGTGTTGCCGAGATCTGCAAACTCAACGCCGCGGGAGCCGGTGGAGCCTGCGGCGCCGCATCGTCCGAGGTCAGCGGCACGGAGGAGACGGCGCTCGCCGAAGCCGGGGTGGACGGGGGAGCATTCGAAGTACTCCCCTTCGACAGCAGCGCGCCCCCTACCCCCACGCCACCGAGCACCACGATCGCGGCCACCGCGAGCCCCTTGCGACTCGATTTTTGCGGGGGCGGAATGCTGGGCTCGACCGCGGCGGCCGCCGTGGCCGCAGCAATGGGGCTCATCGCAGCAGGTACCGTCGGATCCGGCGCCACGGCGACGTAGCCTTCCGCGGCCGCTCTTCCTGCGGCGGCGGCCTCTTGGCTGCGCAGCGAGCGCAACTTCGCCTCGATCAGCGCGTTGGTCTGTGCGCGCTCGGCGGTGAACATGTCCGAGACGACCAAACCGATCTCCTCGCGCGTGGGCCGTCCCAGCTCGTCGATCAGCGCATCGAGATCGGCCCGCAGCTCTTGTGCGGTCTCGTAGCGCTGATCGCGGTTGAACGCGAGGGCACGCATGCAGATCGCTTCCAGTCGCGGATTGGCATTGGGCGCGACCGTGCTCGGCGGAGGAATGTGCCCTTCGGCCAGGTGGCGGAAGATCTCCACATCCGACAGCCCCTTCCACAGGCGCGTCCCCGCCGCGGCCTCCCAAAGTGTCGCGCCCACAGCGAAGATGTCACATCTTCGATCGATGTTCGCGTTTACGAATTGCTCGGGGGCCATGTATGCGACCTTGCCCTTGAAGACCCCCGCCCGCGTGGCATTCCCCGAGTCGGCCGCCTTGGCGATGCCAAAATCGAGAACCTTCACCTGCCCTTCGTACGTGATGAAAATGTTGCTGGGCGCCACGTCGCGATGAATCAAATTCAGCGGGGTGCCCGCGAAGTCCTGCGCTTCGTGCGCATAGTGCAGCCCTGCGAGAACGTCGGAAATGACCTGCAGGTGCATCGCCAGGCTGAAACCCGAGGCCGCTGCGTGGGGCAGGTGCATCGAACGCGAGCGAACCCCGCCGCTCGAGGACGGTCCCCCGTACGAAGGGCTCGACACGGGCCCGCCATACGACGGTGTGGACGAAGGGCGCGAGGGGCGCGAGGGCGGCCCGGCGTACGAGGGCCGGCTCTCCGGTGGTCGGCTCAGGTGCGAAGGACGGCTACTTTCGGGCATGGGGCTGAAGGTCGACCCCAACCCACCAAGACGCGCAGCGCTCGACGCCTCTCCACGGCGCAGCTTACGCAAAACGTAAAAGAGCGTTTGCCCTTCGAGGTATTCCATCACCATGAAGTGCGCGTCGCCCTCGACGCCAACTTCCTTAGTTTGGACGATATTCGGATGATTGAGACGGCCGGCCAAGCGCGCCTCGTTCAGAAACATCTCGATGAAGCTCTCGTCCGCCGCGACATCGTGCCGCAGTCTCTTGATAACGTTGAGCTTACTGAATCCACCTGGACCGCGGGCCACCCCCAGGAAGACTTCCCCCATCCCGCCCTGGCCGATTCGCAGAATGCACTGGTATTTTCCGATGGTGACGGGGTGCGTCAGTTCGCTCATGTTCGGCTTGGCCTCCGACGCTCGTTCACGAAGTTTACGCTATTACGTTCGGGCGGCCCAGATCGTTGTACGCCCCGTCTCGAGCGTATAGACTTGAGGGCAAGATGATGTCTTCGCCTGTTGGAGCTCCGGGCAAATACGAGCTCCTTTTCGAATTGGGCCGAGGCGGCATGAGCCGCATCTACTTGGCCGTGATTCGCGGTCCGGCGGGTTTCAGCAAGCTGGTGGTCATCAAACGGCTGCACGAGGAGCTGGCATCCGACCCTGAATTTCGCACGATGTTCCACGAGGAGGCGCGGCTCTCGGCCCGGCTGAATCATCCGAATATCGTGCAAGTGAACGAAGTCGGTCACGACGGAGTTCATTTTGACATCGAGATGGAATACCTCGAAGGCCATTCGCTCGAGGCCATCATTCGACGAGCCTCGTCGCAGAGCGGTCGGTTCCCCGTAGCCTTGAACCTGCGCATCTTGAGCGACGCGTTGGCGGGCCTTCACTACGCGCACGAATTCCGCGACTTCGAGGGACAACCCCTGCACCTCGTTCACCGGGACGTGTCGCCGCACAACATTTTCGTCACCTACGACGGCCACGTGAAGCTCGTGGACTTCGGCATCGCCAAAGCGGCCGATTCGCAGCAGCACACGCGCACTGGTGTGTTGAAGGGCAAGTGCGCATACATGGCGCCCGAGCAGCTTCTCACCTTGCCCATCGATCGGCGCATCGACATCTATGCCATGGGCGTCATGCTCTGGCAGGTCGCGACCGAACGTAAGCTCTGGAAGGGCATGTCCGACATCGAGATCTTCCAGCGCGTGGCCGGCGGGGAGATCCCGAGGCCGTCGACGGTCAAGCCCGACGTACCGCCCGACCTCGAGGCCATCGTGATGAAGGCGCTCGCACGCAACGCGGACGATCGGTTCTCGTCGGCCGAAGAGCTGCGCTTCGCGTTGAACGACTACATCAACGCGCATTCGGGGCGGATCGATGAACGGGACGTGTCGCAATACGTCACCGAAATGTTTCAAAAGGAGCGACGCGAGATCCGCTCCGCCATCGAGACGCAGATGCGCAAGGAGACGCGCTCTTCGCAGCCCGTGGTACCGGCCATTCCGCGCATCCCCATCACCACGGCCTCCGGAACGATGGAGGTGCAGAGTCCTTTCGTCACGGAGGCCCCGCGGCGCAAGGCTGGACTGGCGTATGCTTTCGGCTTCCTCGGCCTGGCGGCGGTGGCGGGTGGTGGTGGGTACTACTACTTGCATCACGGTGACCGCACGGCGCCGGCCACGCCGGTCGGGTCCGCGGTGCCCATTCCGGCGGCCGCGCCCGACGCGCCCGGCAAGGACGAGAAGTCCCCTTCCACCGTGGCCGCCGTGGAGTACATCGAGCTCACGGTGTCGGGCACGCCGTCCGACGCGCGCTTTTCCGTGGACGACGTGCGTTTGTCCTCGAACCCGGCGCGCCAGCAATTCGTGCGCGACGGCAAGGTGCATCGCATCGTGGGCACGGCCCCGGGGTACGGTTTGGCGGAGCAATACGTGAAGTTCACCGCGCCCACGGGCAGCGTCCAACTGACGCTGACCAAGACGGCGCCGGCGGCTGCCCCTTATCGGCCGGCCAGAACTTCGGGCAAAGCGCCGGTGGAATCCAACAACGACAACACTCCGGCGCCCCCGCCTGCGGTCGCACCTCCGCCGCCCGCTCCGACGCCGAGTCCCGCCCCGCCGACCAAGAAGACCAGCATCGACCAAGACAATCCGTACGCGAAGTAGTGTTTTGCTCTCAAATGAGCGAAGATGGGGGCGTCTCTTACTTTGATATCAGGCAGAGAGGGCTGTTCATGAACGCGAAGACTCTCGGGCGGGGTTTGGTCACCATGGCAACGATCACCGCGCTGGCCGCCGTGCCGGCGAAGGCGGCGTTCGCGCAGGATGCGCCCGGACCGGCGCCGGCACAGCAGCAGGAGGCTACGCCGGCGAACAAGCTCGATGCTGCGCGGCTCCACTACGAGCGCGGGGTCGAGTTGTTCAACGAGGAAGCGTACGAGGCGGCGCTGGTCGAGTTTCAACGCGCGTACTCGCTCTCGCCCTCGTACAAAGTGCTCTACAACATGGGCAAGTTGCACAAGGCCCTGAAGGACTTCGCCGCCGCCCAGCGCGATTTCACCCGCTACCTCGACGAGGGCAAGGCGGAAATCGCCGCGAGCCGCCGGGCCGAAGTGCAGAAGGAAATCACGCTGCTCGAGGCGCGCGTGGCACGCGTCGAAGTCTCCAGCCCGGTGAAGGGCGCGGAGGTCTCGGTCGACGACGTCGTCGTGGGCAAGACGCCCCTCTCCTACTCCATCGTGGTCAATCCGGGACGCCGCAAGGTCACCGTATCGAAAGAGGGATACGCACCGGCCAGCAAAGTCGTGGAGGTCGTCGGCTCCGATTCGATCGCCGTCGAGTTGCGGCCCACGGACTTGAGCGTCTCCGTGCAGGATCAAAAGCCGGAAAAGGACACCGGCCCGCGCAACCGCGCCATCATTAGCTGGGCCGCCACCGCAGCTCTCGCAGGCGGCGCCGGGGTGTTCGCCTACCTGGCCTCGCAAAAGTCGAACGATCTGGACGATCTCAAGAACCAGCAGCAGCAGAACAACGACGCCCTCGACTCCGCGCACAGCGCCATGCGACGTGACGCGATCCTCGCGGACATTTTTGGCGGTATGGCCATCATTGGGGCCGGCGTGTCCGTGTACTTCACGGTGAAGGCCGTCCAGGCGGAGTCGGAGCCAGAGTCTCCGCAGACGCCCGCGGCGGGAACCATCCGGGTCAAGACGGGCCTCGGCTCCGTGCACCTGGTGGGAACGTTCTAGGACGAGAGTCGAACGACCAGCGCCGTGACGGCTTCCAGGGTGCGGAGGTTGTCCGGCGTGAGCTCGTCGTCGGGGACCTCGACTCCGTAGCGATCGCGGATGAAGGCGAGGACCGAGACGAGGGTCATCGAATCGACGATTCCCCATTCGAGCAACGGGGTCGTGGTGTCGAAGCCGTCTTCGCGGCCATCGAGGAATTCGGACACGATGAAACTGCGTAGTTCGGCCATGACGTGTTCGGCGTTCATGGTTTTCCTTCTCGACGAAGCTGCACGAGCTCGGCGAGCCTTTGGTAATCGGTCTTTCCGTTGGGCGTGACGGGAAGCTCGTCGAAGAATTGGCTCTCGTCGACGATCATGTACCGCGGCAGGCGCTCCGCGCAGTGTCGTTTCAAATCGAGGAGCGGCGGGCGTTCTCCGCGCGCGACCAGGCATGCCACGAGCCGTGCCTCGAGGCCGGTGCCGGCGATGACCACCGCCGCACCCTGAATGGCGGCGTGGGCGAGCAAGGTGGCCTCGATGTCGCCGAGCTCGATGCGGTGGCCCCGCACCTTGACCATATGATCGCGCCGGCCAACGTAGAAATAGTTGCCATCGTCGAGGAGACGGACGATGTCGCCGGTCGCGTACGGTGCATCCCCTTGCGGAGGCTTTCCCCAGTAGCCGAGCATCACCGTGGGGCCTGAGACGAAGAGCTCCCCTTCTTCGCCGGGGCCCGCCACGGTGCCGTCGGGCTTCTCGGCCCAAACGCGGTCGCCCGAGGATGCCCGGCCGATGGGGACGGGGTGAAGGCGACCGGGCTCGATGCGGTCCACTTCGTACCACGTGCACACGTTGGTCTCGGTGGGGCCGTAGAAGTTCAAAAGGCGCACGTTCGGCCAAGCCTCGCGCAAGGTGCGCAAATGCTTGATGGGAAATGGCTCGCCCGCGAAGACCACCGCGCGCGGTGGCGCGCCGAGATCGAGGAGCCTTCCCTTTTCCATCATGAGGATGAGCGCCGAGGGGACCGAATACCAAAGGGTGATGCCCTCGGAGGCCATGAACTCGACCGCGCGCGATGGGGCGTAGGCGACGCCCTCCGGAACGATGTGGCACGAGGCCCCGCCGAGAAAGGCGACGTACAGATCGAACACCGAGAGATCGAAGTGGAACGGCGCGTGGTTCGACAGCCGATCGAGCGCGGAAACACCGACGACGCCGGCCGCCCACTCGACGAATGCGAGCGCGTTGCGGTGCGAGATGCACACGCCCTTGGGGCGGCCCGTCGATCCGGAGGTGTACAGGATGAATGCAAGCTCGTCTTCGGCATGCGCCACGTCACCGACCGGGCTCACCGGCGCGCGGGCCAGCCGGGCGGCCTCCTCGGGATCGTCCACGCGAAGTGCGGGAAGGCCCTCGGCGAGCACCTTCGCGGTCTGGGTGACCACGGCCTTGACCGTGCAGTCTTCGAAAATCGATTGCGCGCGCAGCGATGGACTCAGAGGATCGATGGGCACATAGGCCGCCCCCAACCGCAGGACCCCCTGCATGGCCGCGATGGCGCGCGCGCCTTTGTCCATCCAAATGGCCACGCGATCGCCCGGCCCGACGCCGAGCTCGCGGAGCCGGTGCGCGAACCGATTGGCCCATTCGTCGAGCTCTCCGTAGGTGAAGCTCGCATCGGGGGCGCGCACGGCGAGGTGCTCCGGCGAGCGCGCGGCGGAGTCCAGCACCAGGCGCGCCAGGTTCACCGTGGGCGCCGTGTTCATCCGAGTCCGAGCTTTCGGGCGATGAGATCCCGCTGGATCTCGGACGTGCCGGAAAAAATCGTCGCGGGGACGGCGTCGCGAAGGGCCCGCTCGATGCCCGACTCCTCCATGAAACCGAGGCCTCCGTGAATCTGAATGGCGTCGAGCCCCGCCTGGATGGCGGCCTCGCTCACCGCGAGCTTCGAGGCGGCGATTTCCATCGAAGCATCTTCACCGCGGTCCGCCTTCCAGCACGCGCGGTACAACATGAGGCGCGCCGAATCGAGCCGCAGTTTCATGTCCACGATGCGGTGCGAGATGCTCTGGTTCTTTCCAATCGATTTACGGAATTGCTTGCGCGCAACGGCGTAGTCCACGACCCGTTCGAGTTGGCTTTCCATGGCCCCGAGGTAGATGGCGAAGAGGCAGGCGCGCTCCCATTGCATCGAGCCATTGAAGATGGAGGCCCCCTTGCCTTCCGGCCCGACGAGGTTGGCCGCGGGGACGCGGCAGTTCTCGAAGTAGACCTGAGAGATGGGCGCGGTGGTCAGGCCCATTTTGCGAAAGGGTTTGCCGATGACCAGCCCGGGCGTTCCCCGGTCGACGGCGAAGGCGCTGATTCCCAAATAGCCATCGCTCGGGTTGGTGGAGGCGTAGACCAGGAACACGTCCGCAACCGGGCCATTGGTGACGTAGCTCTTTTCGCCGTGGAGGACGTAGTCGCCGCCCACGCGCTCGGCGCGCGTCTTGAGCGCGAACGCATCGGAGCCAGCCCCCGCCTCGGTGATGGCGTTGGCGCCGATCCACGCGCCGGAGGCCAGCGGCGGCAACAACCGCGCGCGAAGCTCCTCACTGCCGTGTTCGGCGATGGGCATCACGCACGCAAAAAGATGCGCCGACGCGGAAAAGAGCAGGCCCAAGTCGGGGCACCCGCGCCCGAAGGCCTCGAGGACGCGCGCCGTGGTCTGCGCATCGAGCCCCATGCCCCCATGCGCCTGCGGGGCCGAGAGGCCCGCGAGGCCGAATTCGCTGCAAAGCGTCCATCGCTCGTGGGAAAACTCGTGCTCGACGATGGGGCCGCCGAGCTTTCCCTGCGCGAACGACAACGCTGCATCGTAGAGAGATGCTTGCGATGCCGACCAGCCGAAATCCATGGTTGCTACCGTTGCTACGAAGCTATTGGCACTTGCTGTACGAGCCGGAGAGCGCCTTGGTGTTCGAGTTGTAAAAGAGGCCCGTCGACGCAAATGAGCCACTGCCTGCGCTTACGCACCAGACTTGGATATCCGTTTCGGCATCGCCCGTGGAGACGTCGAAATTGAGCGGGCCGGTTGCGCCATTGAGGTCGATGTTTCGACCCTCGGCCAGCTCGTGGAAGGCCGACGGGATGGCACTCGTATCCCCTACGTCGACGCCAACGCCCGAGGGAACGAGCTTCTCGAAGCCACGGGCGATGCTCTCGCCCGTCAGTGGATTCGAACCCACCGCCGCAACGGCGTACGTCAGCATGTAGGCCGCGTCGTAGGCTGCAGCCGTGTAGAACGTGGGCGGCCCGCCGGTGGTGAAGTTTTGACCCGTGTAAAGCGTCTGGAACTGCGAGAAGAGCGCGCTCGTGGTCCCGGCTTCCGTTCCGATGACGCGCGAGCGAAGGTCCTGGTTGGCCCCGATGATGTCGGTCAGTTCCTTCGTCTTCGGAGCGGCCGTTGCGAAGATGTACTTGGGACGGTAGTCCGTCCGCTTCCACTGCGCCTCGATTTGCTGGAAGACGTTCTTGTTGACCTCCGCCGTGGCGAGGAACACGACGAGGTGCGGCGGCGGATTGGCGTCGACCACCGAGCGCACGGCGGCGGCGTATTTGGCCGCGGGGTTCGTGTTGTTCGGGTCGTTCGGGTCGCCGTAGTTGACCGGCACGTAGTTACCCGCTTGGGCGTTGGCCTCCGCCGACTTGGAATTGAACGTGAGCTGCTGGTACACCGCCCGCTCGAACCCCGTGCCGAACGCATCGCCCTTGTGAACGACGGCGATCTTCATCTGCGCGCCCGCGGGCTTGACCGTACCCGACGAAGAATCTTTGAGCTCCGGCTCGATGTAGTTCGGAATGAACGTCGCGAGGACTTTGGCGTTCAGGTAGTCCGTCGGAACGGTACGCCAGACGAGGCGCGGATCCCTACTGGGGAGCGTGGTGAGGAGCGGCGAGCTCGCCGACACGGAGATGAGCAGCGTCTTCGTGGGGAGTGCCTTCGTGTTGGCGATGGTGAGAACGTCGCCGCTGAAGGTGGGGCCAATGATGGCCGGAACCTTCACTTCGTCGATCAAGTGATTGAACGTGGCCGCCAACGACGTGGGGTTCTCGTCGCACTTCACGTAGACGAGCGGGCGGCTCGCGGCCCCTGCCCGGATGGGGGGCAGGCCGGACGTCGGCCCCTTCATCACTTCCCTGAGGGCGAGTTCCACCGCGTTTTGCTGGGCGAGACCGATGGGCGTGTACTTCGGATCGACGATGGGATCGACGAAGCCGAGGATGACCGTGTCGTCGTTCTTCAAGTCGTTCGCGTCGCCGATCAGGCCGTTGCAGGCCCCGACGGGGAGCTCGACGCAGCGATTCTGGTCCTTGCGGCAGATGACCGTCTTGCCCGGATTGCGATCCAGGCACTCTACGTTCTTCGTGCAATACCCTTCCGTGGGCACGCAGATATTGCTGTCGCTGCAATAGGTGCCCGGAAAGCGCGCGCACGAGGCGTTGCCATCGCATTGGCGGTCGTCATCGTTGAAGATGACCGTGCAGCCCGAGGCGCCAACGACCGCGCTCCACGCCGCGGCCAGACCTGCCGCCACACACACCGAGCGAAAACCCGCACTCCCAAACAGAGAGGCACGACGTAATAAGCTCATTTAGTTGAGGACAAATTATCATCCGCCCGCGCCCATAGCAAACTCATTGAAGCCATGGCCGATTGCGGTGACGTGAAGATGACCTTTAGGGCATCGAGGTACCAACGCAATGCGCGGTCGATGGCCTCCTCGGTGAAGAGATCCGGCTGGTAGGTGCAGAGCAAGAGATCTCGCTCCATCGTAAAAAGAAGATCCATGCGGTACATCCGCATGGGGAGTGCCCAGACGCGAAAGTGGGTATCCGGCGTAATCCGTCCACACGCGATTTCCGCCGCATCCGATCGCTGGAGCGCTCGCCGCGCGGGCTCTTTCTCGCCCTCGGATGCGACCCGATCGTAAAACGGCAAATGGTCCGTAACCCCGAATGTAAACCGATAGGTTCGCCCCGTAGCGTCTTCGACTTTGCGCAGAGGCAACTCGTGCAATAAGGCGCGCAAGATCGTCGATTGCGCCGCGCGAACCAGGTCGGCGTGGGTCTGCTCGGGTGAGAGACGAACCCGCACCGGCAACATATCGGCAAATGGGCCGATGAGATGCTTCGTTTGCGAGCTGCGATGTGCCGATGCCACGAGCGAAACGATGTCCGTTGCACCCGACCAACGATGGGCGACGAGCCCCAGGGCCGCGAGCAAGATGGAGAATCGCGTGCAGCCCAAATCGCGGGCCACGATGTCGATTCGACCGATCCAATCGGGCTCGATGGGAATCGATCGCGTGAGTTCGGGCGATGGCCGGGTGCGGCGCGGTCCCCGGTGCGGTGGCTGGTAGCACTCGGACTGCTCGAGATAGGAGCGCCAAAATCGGGCGCGGCGCTCATCGTTGGGGGCCGTGCGCTGGGCGTGCGCAAATTCGGAAAAACGGAGCGGCAGCGGGGGCAACGTCGTCGGACGTCCGTAGTCCGGTGCGCCGTAGAGCTCTCGGAGCTCGGAGATCAGGATGCGGTACGACCAGAAGTCCACGTTGATATGGTTGGCCGTCCACAAGAGAACGTGCTCCTCGGGGCCCAAACGCAGCAAAATCCGGCGATGGACCGGCCCGCGGACGAAATCGAGTGGCGTTTCCATCTCCGCGCGGACCGCGGCATCGAGGGCGGTCTCCCGCTCTTCTGGGCGAATGTCCACGATGCGCAGCGATTCGTTCGCGGCCTGGGCAACGACTTGGCGGGGCTGCCCCTTTTCGACGCGCAAGTACGTTCGCAGTGGTTCATGCCGCTCCTCGATGGTGAAGAGGGCATGCTCGAGACGGGGCACATCGAGTGGGCCGTGAAACTCGATGACCAGATTGCCATTGAGGCGCGCGGGGCCCGCGTCCGGGTATTGCAGCAGGAACCATAAGTACTGCTGTGCGAAGCCAAGTGGAGCACTTGGCTCCTGCGACTCCAGCCCGGACGCTGGGCCCTGGGTCAAGGCAGGGATCCTGCGGGGAGCGGGCCACTGGTGCGGTAAAGCATCTGGCAATCGCCGTGGGCCACCGTTTTTCCGTCGCTCGTCCACACCGTGGAGGAGCTGTCGATCAATCCGCCGAACGTCGTGTCGGAGCGCGAACGGCAGCGCATCCACTCCGTGTTGGCGGGATGGTAGAAGCGAACGTTGATCGACATCGTCGGTGCCACGATTCGGGTGCGGCTCACATAAGGATTCATCGCGGAGAGCCACGCGCCCGCGTCGACGATGATGAGCGCACGCCCCGCGTCGGCGAAGGGATCGGACATGACGGGGCGCGGACGATAGCGGTACCACCCATCGAGCCGGGGCTCGCCCGCTTGGTGCCAGCCTTGCCAGCCGATCAACCGTTGATCGATGTTCTGCCAGAACCTGAGACGCGGGGACGGCGCCATCGGTGCGGCGAGCAGTTCCCACTCGGTGAGGCTGTCGATGGGGGGGCTGTCGGGCATCGCGGCGGCCTCGCGGTCTTCGAGGCCTTGTGCGATGTCCCCGATCGTCCACACGATGGCTTCCAAAATGGGACGGTCTTGTTGGGTCATGGTGACGCGGAACGACTCCGCGCGTTTGCCCGCAAGGAGCCGCTGCACCGAGAGCCGCACCGGCCCAAAGGTCGCCGGGCCGAAGTATTGACAACTGATGCTCGCGGGCCGGTCGAATTGGCTGGCCGCCCCGGCCGCGCGCAATGCGATGACGGCGAGGTAGCCTCCCACCGGCCCGAATGCGTTCCAGTCCTGCACGACCTCGGCAGTGTATTCGCCGTCTTTACCGTGTACCGCAGTGTCTTCCAAGAGATCGCCCATGGAGATCTGCCTTTCGAAGCATTTTGAGTCTTGGACCTGATTGCGCAAGATCCTTGGTACTCTGCGGACACCTTGATGGGCAAGAATCGCATGGGCAGCGACCGGCGAATTCCAGAGGGCGCTGGGTCGAAGGTTTCGTTCGTTTTCGAAGCTGTCACCTACGAGGGGCGCATCGAGGCGGTGACCGAACGAGCGTTGCGTGTCGTGTTCGCGAACGGCGACGGCCCTCAGGTAATGCGAGGTGCCACGCTGACCGAGTGTCGCGTACACCTTCGGGGCATCTTTGCCGATGTCCCATTTGGGGATCTCTCGGTCGAAGACACGGATTGCGTGCATGACGAGCTCGTGCTTCATCTCTCGGGCGAGGACGCGGCGGTGCGCGCACGGCTCGCGTTCGCTCGCGAGGCCCTTGCCGAGCTCGAAGGACGTCCTTCCATGGAGCGACCCTCGGAGCTTTTCCCGCCCCCTCCCCCGGTGCTCCCCAGGCTGCCAGGCCGGGGTATCGCCACGGAGGAAGCTCGTCGTGAGCGCCTCGCGTTCGCGTCCGCGATGACCGGGGTACCGCTCGATCACATGGAGGAAACATCGCTCTCGGCGGAGCGGCTTGCGAAGAACATCGAGGGGCTGATCGGCGGGGTGGAGATCCCGGTTGGCTTGGCCGGTCCGCTTCTCTTTCGGAGCTTTGGCTTGGTGCTCGCACCGTTTGCGACCACGGAGGGGGCCCTGGTGGCATCGACCACGCGCGGGGCCCTTGCCTTGTCGCGCGCAGGCGGGGTCACGACCCGGGTCCTCCACCAGCAAATGGTGCGCGCCCCCCTGTTCGTGTTTCGCGACGTGGGCCATGCGGCGACGTTCGGGCAGTGGATCCGCACGCACGTCGAGGTTCTCTCCAAGGAAGTCCGCAAGGTTTCCAAGCACGCGAACTTGCTCGGCGTGGAGCCCTACGTGCTCGGGCGCACCGTGCACGTGATCTTTCGGTACACCACGGGCGATGCGGCCGGTCAGAACATGACCACCGCCGCAACGTGGCAAGCCTGCACCTGGGTGCTCGAGGAGATCCGGCACGTCGAAAGCTTCGAGCTCGAGCACTTCAGCGTGGAGGGGAACATGGCCGGGGACAAGAAGTTCTCCTTCCTCTCCTTTCTGCGCGGGCGCGGCTTCCGGGTGGCCGCGGACTGCTACGTGCCGCGTGCGGTGTTGCACGAGGTCCTGAAGGTGAGCCCCGAGGCCGCCGTGCAGGCGCACGAGCATTACATGTCGGGCTCGTTCCAGGCGGGGCTGGTGAGCCACAACATCAATACGAGCAACGCCGTGGCGGCCATCTTCGCCGCCACGGGGCAGGACATCGCGTGCGTGCACGAGTCGTCCGGTGGGCTTCTCTCGCTGCAGTTGGCCGACGGAGGACTCTACGCGAGCATGCTCCTGCCGAACCTGGTCGTCGGCACGGTGGGCGGCGGAACGCACCTGCCGCGGCAGCGCGAGATGCTTCAACTCATGGGCTGCCTCGGCGACGGCGGGGCGGCGCGGCTTGCGGAGATCATCGCGGGCTTTTGCCTTGCGCTGGATCTGTCGACGCTCTCGGCGTCGCTGAGCGAGAGGTTCGTGATGGCCCACGAGCGCCTCGGTCGCAACAAGCCCATGGCATGGCTCGCTCGGGAAGACTTGGCCCGCCCGAGCTTTTTCGACGGCGCGGCCAAGCGGATGCGCGGCGATGCGGCGGTCGTCGCCTCCGCGGAGCCCCTCGAGGGCGTCATCGAGCCCCGCATCGCGCCGGCCCTTCGGGCGCGCGGCGTGACGAAGTTGATGGGCCTCCTGCCCTACCGGCTTCGCATCGACGTGCCCGGTGCGCCGTCCAGCGAACACGACGTCATGGTGAAGGTGAAGGCGCTCTCGGAGGATCGCGTGCTCGCCATGAAGGGCGCCAGCGGTGCCCAGTTCGCCAAAGCCTACGCGCGCTTTGCCGCGCACACGGGGGTCGAGGCGTGCGAGTCGCGGGAGCTCGGCGTGTGCGCGCAAACGGAACCGCGCCTCACGCGGCACATGCCGGCCATCTACGATGCGTACCGCGATCCAAGCCGCGGCGCCTTCGTACTCGTCATGGAGTACTTACGCGACGTCGAATGGCTCGACGCTTCGCAGTGGGAGCGCGCCCACGTGGAGGCGGCACTCGATGCCGCGGCGTCGATCCACTCCGTTTGGTATGGGCGCGAACGCGAGCTCCTCGAGCAACCCTGGCTCGGTGTGCCGCCGTCGAGCGAACGGATGCTCGAGGCCATGCCGCTCTGGCTCGCCCTCGCCGAATACCTTCCGAGTGATTTGGCGAGCGATTTGGTCGAGGCACGCGATGCGATCACGAGCCTGGGCGAGTGGTGGCCGGTTTTCGAGCAGCAGCCGCGCACGTTGATTCACAACGCGTTCAACCCGGCGAACCTCGGCTTCGCGGGCAAAACGCTGGTTATCGCGTGCGATTGGGAGCTTGCGACCTTGCACGTTCCACAACGCGATCTCGCGGAGCTGCTCGTCCACACGCTCCCCATGCAGCGTGCCGAGCCGGACCGCGAGGAGGTTGCGCACTACGTCGAATACCACCGTCGCGCACTCGAACGTGCGACCGGGCGCGCCATCGATGAATCGATGTGGCGCGCGGGATTTTCCGCCTCGTTGCGCGAACTGGCCATCCATCGAATTCCACTCGCGATCATGGCGTACGGCGACTCGCCGCCGCCATCCATGCATCGCATCGTCGCCGCCTTGCGTAGCCTCCTGCGTCTCTCGAGCTCGGGCGCACTATGGCTTAAATGACTTGCCTACCTCGGCGCCTCGTTGACGAAGCGACTGCAGAGTAGGAAAGATGCACGGCTGATGAAGTGCCGCCGGCGCAGGATTTCACTCCTTCTGATCGCAGCCATCGCCACGGCGCCCTTTACGGCGCTCGCGCAAACCCCATCGGGTTCACCTCCGCAGCCGACGATCCCTGCCCCGCCTTCGCAGGGCGCGGGCAAGTCGGGAGCTCAAGGCACACCCGCGTGGATGAGCCCTCGCATGGAGGAGGCGCGCACCCGCTACACGCGCGGCTTGAAGCTGTACGACGAAGGCAACACCATTGCGGCGCGCGTGGAGTTCGAGCGGGCGTACGAGCTCGCACCGAGCTACCGCATCCTCTACAACATCGGCCTTTGCTACAAAAAGACCAACGATTACGTCGAGGCGTTGAAGGCGTTCGAGCGCTACTTGCTCGACGGCGGTGACGAAGTTCCCGAGGAGCGCCGCACCGCCGTGAACAAGGAGATTCAAGATCTCCGTCCGAACATCGCCACGGTGACCATCACGACGAACGTGCCCGGCGCGGCCATCACGGTGGACGACGTGCCCGTGGGCCAGACGCCGATCCCGCAGAAGATCCTCGTCAATCCGGGGCGCCGCAGGATCGCCGCGACGAAGGCTGGCTACTTTCCGCAAACCAAGTCACTCGTCTTCGCCGGATCGGACGTCGAGCAGCTGAGCATCGAGCTGATCGAACTGCCCAAGCGCGAGATCGCGCAGCGTGAAGAGAAGAGCGTGGCTCCCTACGTCGCGTGGGGCATCACGGGCGCGCTGGCCACCGGTGCGGTCGTGACGGGGTTGCTCGCGCTCAAGGCCAACTCGGATCAGAACGACGCGCTGGATCGGCAGGCCGCGAATGCGCGCACCCAGATCGACGATGCGCACTCCAAGACGAGGACGCTCTCCATCGTGGCCGACGCCCTCACCGCCGCCACGGTCGTCGCGGGTGGCATCTCGCTCTACCTCACGCTGCACAAGCCGGAAAAATCCAACTCCGCCCAGGCCGCCGCGCGCGTGACGCCCGGGGGCGTCAGCATCGTCGGGCGTTTCTAGAAGAGAAAGAACATGATTCGCACCCCCTTCCTCGTAGGTGCTCTGGCCTTGGCGCTCGGCGGCTTCATGGCCTCCAACACCGCCTGCACGGCGACGCTCGGCAAGGACGTCGACCAGTGCACCGTCAACCAAGACTGCACGCGGTTTCCGGGCACGAACTTCTGCCGCAAGAGCGACAAGACGTGCCAGCCGCTGACCAGCAGCGATTGCCCCTACATCTACGGCAACTACCAAGATGACAATGCCGTGTACCTCGGCGCGGTCATCTCCCTCACCGGACCCTATGGCGAAAATGGTGGGTACAAGCCGTACGAGGCGGCGGTCCGCACGGCCATCGACGACTTCGACAAGGAAACGAAGGGGCTCCCGCAAGTCGCGGGATCCGGCGGTCGAACTCGTCCAGTGGTGGCCATCGTCTGCGACGACCGGAGTGCGAGCGAGAACGACAACGCGACGGTGTTGCGCAGTGCACGCCACCTGGTCGAGCGGGTGAACGTGGCCGCCATCATTGGCACTCCGTCGACCAGTACGACGGTTGCCATGGCAACGGATGTGACCATCCCCCATGGCGTGTTCACCATTTCGCCATCGGCGACCGGGGAGAACATCACACTGTTGCGCGATTATGGTCCCGGAGAGGGCCCGGCCCAGGGGCTTCTATGGCGCACGGCTCCATCGGACACGTACCAAGCGCAGGCCATCGCGACGTACGTGCAGCAAAAGCTGATTCCGGGTGTGCGCGCGAAATACAACCTGTCCGCACAAGCCAAAGTACGCATCCTCACCATGCTGCGCGGCGACTCCTACGGCGAGGGGTTGAATGCCACCTTCCGGAATACGGCCGCGTTCAATGCAATCAAGGCCGAGGATTACCGCGACTTCAATTACGGAACCAGCGACAGCGCCCCCTCCGCATCCGACATCCAACAGCAGATAAAGGACTTTGCCCCGCACATCATCCTGACGTTCGGGCTCGCGGAATCGCAGGCTAAAATCATTCCGCAGACCGAAGACCTGTGGGGAAATCTGCCGAATACGAAGGGCCAGCCGCGCCCTTACTACGTGGCCACCGAAGGCCTCGTGGCGGATCTCAAAGACCTGATGACGCGGTATTCGAGTGTTGCGACACGGACATTGTATGCATCACCGAGCCTCGGTTCCGTGGAAAATTCCGTGTTTTCCAACTTTAGGGACAACTACTTTGCATTCGTCGACAACAACTATCTCGGGGAGGCGGCGAGCATCAAAGGCCGCGTGAATGAATTTGGCCTGGCGGGAACCTACGATTCAACGTACATCATTGCGTACGCTGTCACGAGTGCGACCAGTGGGAACAAGCCGCCGACCGTGACGGGCAGAGACATCGTGGCGGCCATGAAGAACCTCGTGTCAGGCGACCCTGCGGATCTCTATCGAAGGAAAATCGGCGTGGCGCTGAACACGTTGGGGCGCGGCCAATCGGTGGACATCAATGGTGCCTCTGGACCTCTGAATTTCAATCTGGAGACAGGGGACGTGGCCGCCGACATTCCTTTGGCATGCTTGAAGAGTCATCCCGATACGGACAAGGGGGAAGGATACTCGCAAGATTCCGGCCTCGTTTACCGGGTGGAGTCCCAGAGCATCCAGCAGAACACCACCACGCCCAACTGCGACTACTCCCTCTAGATTCACCGCCCAGCCAATCACCACGAAGGGGATTTCCACCTCCATGATGAATCGCCTTTATGCCCTGACCACCATCTGTTCGATCACGCTCTTCTCGTCCATTGCCAGCACGGGATGTGCAGCGTCCACCAACTCGGATCCGAGCACGCAGCAGGGCCTCGACGAGGACCTGAAGAAGCACAAGTGCGACGTGAAGACCGCCCCCCAGGGCGCGACCCCCATGGTCTCGACCGAGCTGATTTTCGGGCTCGATCGAAAGGGCACGCCGATCCCCGAGGCGGACTTCGCGGCGTTCGTGGACGCGGAGATCACCCCCCGCTTTCCGGATGGTCTGAGCATCATCGACGTGAAGGGCCAGTACCGCATGTCGACGGGGCAGATCATCAAGGAGCCGTCGAAGCTTCTCCTCGTTTACCACGACGGCTCGCGGCAAAATTCGCAGAAGCTCGAGGACATCCGCACCGCCTACAAGGCGCAGTTCGAGCAAGAATCCGTGCTCCGCACCGACGAAGTCATCTGCGTCGCGTTCTAGCGGCTCCCGGAGGAAGAAAACCGCCAGGACGCCAGGGTCGCCAGGGGTGTCACCCAAAGACGACCCTGGTCCCTGGTTTTTTGGTTTTTGTCACACAGTCGTAGACCGCCGAAAAACAAAAAAAACAGCCGTTCACCCCTGGCGATCCTGGCGTCCTGGCGGTTCCCTCTTCTACTTCTTCCAGGGATCGTCTTTGTCGATGGTGTCGACGCCCGGCTTGGCCGTTTTTACGGGCGGAGGGTCGGGTTGTTGCACGGGCGGCGGGGACGAGGCGGCGGGCGGCGGGGATGCGGCGGCGGAGGGCGCGGCGCCCTTCCCCTTTCCCGTAGGACGCCACGTCGTGGTGGAACGGTGCTCTTTTTCGAGAGAGAGCTCCAGGCGGACGCTGGAAATGTCCAAGGCGACGTCCTGGGTCTTCGTGACGTAGCCCTCTGCTTGCACGCGCAAGCGATGCTCGCGCCCGTCGCGGGGGAACGTGCCGCGTGCGGGCCGGCCCATGAGCATGACGTCGTCGATGGTGACGTTGGCCGTGGGCGGGTTTACCTCCACGGTCACCTCCGTCTCGGCTTTCGGCGCCCCGGTCGACGGAGGCGGAGCCGCCGCCGAGGACGGAGGAGGCACGGAATCCGCCGAGGGCGCGGAACCGGGGCGCGCGATGAGTGCCGCCGCCACGAGCCCGCCCGCCACGACCACCGCGCCAAGGAGACCCCAATGGCGCTGCGACGAAGGCGGTGGTGGCGAGACGCCGGACACCTCAGCACTGCCCGCCGTCTCAAGCAAGCCGCTGGCGGTGGAGCTCGCCGTGGGCTCCAAGCGCGGAATCGAGCGCGTGGTGGTAAACGGCACCCGCTCCGACGACGTGAGCCTCGCCTCGATGGCCGACGCGATCTCCTTGCGGCGCTCCGCGAGCAGGTCGTTCACGAAGACCGACACGTCTTCGTGCGTGCCACCGGGGATCTTGGTGAGCACCGCCTCGAGATCGCTCTTCAACGCGGCCGCCGTGGGATAGCGCTCCGCCGGATTCGCCAGGATGGCCTTCTTGCAGATGCGCACCAAGTCGTCCGGGATGCCCGGGAGCGCCACGGGTTCGGGAATGCGATGGTTGGCCAGGCTCTGGAGGATCTCCATCTCCGAGGCGCCCGCCCACATGCGCTTTCCCGTGATGGTGCGCCACAGCACCGAGCCCGCAGAGAAAATATCCGCGCGCCGATCGATGTGGGCCACCCCGAGAAGCTGCTCGGGCGCCATGTAGGCGATCTTGCCCTTGATGGTCCCCGCCTGGGTGCGAATGTTCGAGTCGCTCGCCTTGGCGATGCCGAAGTCGAGAAGCTTGGTGATGCCGTCGTAGGTGACGAAGATGTTCTGCGGCGACACGTCGCGGTGGATGACGTGCAGCGGCGTGCCGTCGAAGTCCTTCAGCTCGTGGGCGAAGTGAAGGCCCGCGCACGCATCGGCCAGGGCCCGCACGACCACGCCGAGCGGCAGCGGGATGCCCCTCGCCTTTGCGCGGCGCATCAGCTCGTCGAGGCTCTGCCCCTCGAGGTACTCCATCGCGATGAAGTACCGCTCCCCATCGAACCCGACCTCGTTCGTCTGGGCGACGTTGTTGTGGTTGATACGGGCCGAAAGCCGCGCCTCCTCGAGAAACATCGAGCAGAATTCGGGCTCAACCGCGAGTTCTTGGCGCAAGAGCTTGAGCACTTGCAGCTTGTTGAACCCGCCTGGCCCCTGAATGACGGCCAGCATGACGTCCGCCATGCCGCCCCGCCCCAGCTCGAAAATGAGACGGTACTTCCCCGCGATCGAACCGGAGGAAGCCGTACGGTTGGAGGAGGGCGCCGTAGACATGGTGGAGTTCATCGTCGTGGCATTGGCAGGAGCCCCGTTCGAGTTTCCACCGGGACGATAGCACGCTCCTGCAAGCGTCCGAAAGATCCGCTGCCGCGGCGAAGGCGGAAGTTGCTAGGTCGTCGGGCGTGTGGAAAGCGCCTCGGTTACGACCGGCGAGGGCTTGTCGCTGGCAATGCACCAGAGTTGATGCGCGGCTCGGGTTGCACCGACGTAAAGCGCATGACGCGCCTGCGAGGTCGCCGGGTACGTGGTCGCTGTGGTCTCGAGCAAGATTACCTCGTCGAACTCGAGGCCCTTGGTCTGGCGCACGTCGGTCACGTCGAAGCCGGGTTCCCAGCTGAAATCCTGCTTGGCCACGCGGCGGACGCGGGGGACCTCCGCGCGTTCCAGGCCTTCGTAGATCACGTCGGCCTGCTGCGGGAAGCGGGCCACGAGGGCCACGTTCGCATTGGGCTCGTCCAGCGCGAGCTGCTTCAGCGCGTCGGCAAGGAACGCCACCGACTCGCCCACCGAGGCAAAGTTGAAGAGCTCCACGTCCGGCCCGCGTCGGGTGGTGATGGGCTCCGCCTCGTGCGCAAACGGCCCCAGCACACCGCGCGCGAACGTCGTGATTTCCGCAGTGGAACGGTAGCTCACCTTGAGGGGCTCCAACGTCGTGGCTGCCATGCCCATCTCGGTGAGGAGCCCCTTCCAATCGAACTCGCCGCGCGAATCGTCGTCGTCGAGCATACGTTGGGCGCTATCGCCCGCCAGGGTGATGGAGCGATCCTTGTTCGCCAGGTCGAGCAGAACCCGGAGTTCGACGGGGCTGTGGTCCTGCACCTCGTCGATGAAGAGGTGGGCCATGCGGATCGGCGTGCCGTCCGGTGCGGTGAGCGGCCCGCGCATCGCTTGCCAGAGACGCAGCAGGATCGGGATATCCTCCACGTCGATGGCCTCCAATTCGCCGTCGCGCTCCCCTTCTGCGCGGATGCGCGCTTGGCGAACGCACCACTCGTGCACCCGGTCGAGTTGACCGGAGCCGAACTCTTTCTGGCCGCGGAAGGCCTCCCCGAGCATCTCGCGCGAGGTGAGGATCTCGTCCCACGCGCCGATGACCGAGCGCGCCCGGGAGCGAAGCTCCTGGCCCAGTCGCTCCACTGCACCGCGCGTGACCTGCGGCAACGTGGCCGCGACGCCCGCGCCATCGATCGCGCGCTTGCCGGCGAGCCACTGCGCGAACGTGGTGACGCGCTGATCGGCCACCGGTTCATCTTTGGTGCCCGGCGCCGGGACGCGGGTTGCCGCCCATGCGGCGACCACTTTGTCGCCCATGGGCCACTTCTCCATGACCTTGGCGACGCGGGCATCGAGATCGTCGTTCAGCCGCGCGGCGTACGCGTGGATGGCCCGCAGCATGGCGGCGTGCGTCTTGGCGCGCACCACCACGGGCGGCGTGTCGTCGTGCAGGCGGTGCGGAAGCTTCGGGAAAAGCTCCGGCAAAAGGCGCCGCGCGAACCGCGGGAAGGTCGAAATGGGGACACCCTCGACCCCCAGCGACGGCAGCACGCGCGCGACGAAGTGCATGAGCGCCTCGTGCGGCACGACGACGAGCATGCGATCGGCCCGGAAGCGCTGCGGCTCCGCAAAGGCGAGGTAGGCGATGCGGTGCAGGCCGACGGTGGTCTTTCCGCTGCCGGCGCTGCCTTGAATGGCAATGAGCCCTGCGCCGGGGCGCGTGATGAGATCGAACTGCGCGGAATCGAGCATCGATGCGATGGCCGGCAGGTGCTTGTCGCCTGCCGCATGCGCGGGCAGCTTTTTGGCGCCCGATGCCTCCGTTCGCGCTTCGGTGCGAAGGCGCGCGCTGAACGCGTCGAGGCGCTTCCAGCGGCCGTCGTCACCGCGCACGAAGGTGCCTTGCGGCGCGGAAACGCGCACGAGCTCCCCGCCCGCGATGGCCACGCCGCGGCGGGCGCGCACGACGCCTTCGACCGCGCGACCGCCCATCGTCTCCTCGTAGTCGTCGTCTTCGCGGTAGCGGTAGAAGATGCGGCTCACGGGGGCCTGACGCCAATCGACGATCTTGATGCCCGAGCTGGAGTCGACGTACGACTTGCCGCCGATGAGGATGTCGCGGCGCTTGCCGTTCTCCTCGAGGCGCAGGTGGCCGAAGTACGGATTCTTCGGGTCGACGGAGCCGACCACGCCTTTTCCACGCTGGGCGCGCAACGAGCCCAGGTGATGCATCTGCTCGAAGAGCGCCGGCAGGTCTTCCGGCTTGGCGACGGCCACGTCTTCACGCAGCTCGAGAAGCCGCGCATCATCGAGTTCTCGACCGCGAAGGGCGGCGGTGTTGGCACTGGCCTCCGAACCGAGCGCAGCTTGCACGGTGGCGAGGAGCTTCAGTTCTTCACGAACCACACGAGAAGCGACTTCATCATCCTCCAGACCGGGGATGGCTTCATGTTCCAAGGCGCGAGCGGAGGTAGGGGACATCTGGGTAGGGGCAGTGATCACGTAAGCCCCAACGTTTGATACCGCTCGCGCGCGAGCGCAAGGGAAAGAAAGCTCACCCCTGTAGAATGCCTAAAGAATGAAGTGATCCCCGAGGCTTAGGACCGTTAAGTTGAGCCCTTTGAGCTTGGCACACTCACGCTCCACTTCACCCTGGAAAGTAGGTTTCATGTGGTAGAGTAACGTCGCGAGATCTTTGGGGTTCTTGTACTTCGCAAGCTCCGGCCCCAGGGTCTGCGGCGTGTGGTGCCCGCTGACGGTCGCGAGCTTCTGTTGCGCGTTGGGAAAACTGACCTCCATCAGCAGGGCTCGCAATCCCTCCACCTCGTTGAGCACCTCCCAAAAGCGCTTCGTCGGTCCGGTATCCCCGCTGTACGCGATGGCGCCACGCTTACTGGCGGTCTTGCCGTCGTACTCGATGATGAACGCGCTGCAGTCGATGGTGTGGCTCACCAAGATGGCGCGCACCGTGAGGCCGGCGACCTTGGCGGGCACTTCGGGCTTGAGGACTTGGTAGACGATGGTCGGCTTGGAGGCCGTGGGGATGGTCGTGAAATCCGGCCAGAGCTTGCCGTTGAAGAAGTGCTTCTTTAAGAGCTCGATGCTCGGCTTGATGCCGCACACGACGAGGGGCTTGCACCCGTTCTGCGCGCGGTTGTCGGCGATGGTGGCCAGGTCGCGGATGTGATCGAGGTGCGCGTGGCTGACGAGGACCGCCTCGAGCTTGCATTGCGCCTCGAGGTCCATGCCGCTCGTGAGCGAACCGGCGTCGATGGCCACACGATCATCGAGCAAAAAAGCGCTCGTTCGATGGCGCGGCGTTTCCCCTCCATGGCAGCCGATGACCCGTAGATCCATTTCTTGGCCCGTTCTGCGCGCTTTTGACTGCGCCCGAACGTCCAAATGAGCTTACCGTGCCGTTTTGTAACAAGTCAAAACAAGGGCGGTCGTTCCGGGCCCTTTCTCTCAGGACTCAGTCGCCAAAGACCATGCGCATTCTTTCGACGCTGTTCTTCATCTCGGGCTTCGCCGCCCTCGTCTACCAGGTCGTGTGGCAGCGAACGTTGTTCGCGATCTACGGCATCAACATCGAGTCCGTGACGGTTGTGGTCACGGCCTTCATGCTGGGTCTTGGCCTGGGCAGCCTCGCAGGAGGCGCCGTTTCGAAGGATCCGCGGCGTCCGGTAGTCCTGCTCTTTGCGGCGGTCGAAGCGACCATCGGCCTCTTTGGCGCCGTCTCCCTTCCGCTCTTTCGGGGCGTGGGGCAGGCCACGTTGACCTTATCGCCGCCCGCGGTCGCCTTCGTCACGTTCCTTTTGATCCTCGCGCCCACCATGCTGATGGGATCGACGTTGCCGCTCTTGGTGGCGCACTTCACCCGGCTCTCGAAAAACGTCGGACGGTCGGTGGGGCTTCTGTACTTCATCAATACGCTGGGCTCGGCGCTGGCGTCGGTGGTGTCCGTGCTGGTGCTCCTCCCGCGTCTCGGTCAGGGCCACGCCGTGCACGTGGCGGCGCTGCTCAACCTCGCGGCAGCTGCGACGGCGTTCGTGCTGCACCAGCGCCAGAAAGGCGCGACGTCGTCGTTGGATTCGGGCGATTCATCCGGTGAAACGCCTTCCCGCACTGCCGAGCTTGCACGATGAGCCGCCGTTTTCCTCTGACCCTCGCCGTGGCGCTGATGGCGGGCTTCATCGCGCTTTCGTACGAGATTCTCTGGTACCGGGCGTTTTCCTTCGTGAGCTGGGGCCGGCCGACCGTGTTCGGGCTGCTCCTCGGCTGCTACCTGCTCGGCGTGGCGCTTGGCTCGTCGGGGAGCCGCCGTTTCTGCCGCGAGGACGATGGCGACGCCTCGGGGCAAGAGCGCTCGCTGCGGGCGCTGGCGGCGTTCGTGTTCTTGTCGGACGTGGCGGGCTTTCTGGTCATTCCGATCCTCGCGCGCCTGGCGCAGTACGCATGGTTTCCCGCCTTCGGTGTGGTGGCCGTCTCGGCGGGGCTTCTTGGCGCGGTGCTGCCGCTGGTGGCGCACTTCGGCATTCCGGCGGACGACCGTGCCGGGCAGCGTCTGTCGTACGTCTACCTTGCAAATATCCTTGGCTCGGCGGCGGGGAGTTTCCTCACCGGCTTCGTGCTGATGGACGTTTGGTCGACGCAGACCATCAGTGCCTTCCTCGGGGCCACGGGGTTGGTGATGGTCGCGCTCCTGTTTCTCGCGAGCCGCCCATCCACCCCGCGCGCGGCGGTGGGGTTGGGAACCGTGGTGCTCGCCGGGGTGGGCGCGGTGTTCGCTTCACCGGTGCTGTTCGAGCATCTGTACGAACGGCTCTTGTACAAGGAGCTCTATCGCCCCGAGATGACCCTGGCCGACGTGGTGGAGAATCGGCACGGCGTCATCGCGGTGAATCACTACCAACAGGTGTACGGGGGCGGCGCGTACGACGGCGCGTTCAACGTGTCGCTGGTGGACGACAAGAATTTCATCGAGCGGGCATTTGCAGTTTCGGCGATTCACCCGAATCCGAAGAACGTGCTCATGGTGGGCCTCTCGTCCGGATCGTGGGCGCAGGTGGTGGCGCATTTGCCGGGGGTGGAGCACCTGACGGTGGTCGAGATCAACCCCGGCTATTTGGAGCTCATTGCAAAGCATCCGCACGTGGCGAGTTTGCTGAAGAACCCCAAGGTCGACATGGTCATCGACGATGGGCGCCGTTGGCTTTTGCGCCACCCCGAGCGCAAGTTCGACGTCATCGTGATGAACACGACGTACCACTTCCGGGCGCATGCGACGAACCTGCTCTCGGCGGACTTCATGGAGGTGGCGCGCGCGCACCTTCTGCCGGGCGGGCTCCACTACTTCAATACGACGTCGTCGGATGACGTGCAGCGCACCGCCGCAACGCTGTTTCCGCACGCGATGCGCATCGTGAACTTCATGGCGGTGAGTGATTCTCCCCTCACCTTCAATCACGCGCGCTGGGAGCGTACCCTGCGCGAGATGGAGATCGATGGCGTTCCCGCCTTGGATCTGAACGTGCCGCACCAGCGCGATGTGCTGGCGCGCTTGCTGGGCATGGGGCACACCATCGAGCAGCATGCGTACGACAAGTACGGGCTCGAGGGGCGGGACGATTTGCTGGCGCGCACGGCGGGTGCGCGGCTGGTGACGGACGACAATATGCTCTGCGAGTGGGAAGACTTGCTGAAGTTCCCCAAGGGCGCGGATTTGTAGCGGCTGGAAGATCGAGCGCGTGCACGATCACGATCACGTAGACGAGTACGATCACGTAGACGAGTACGTGTACGTGCTTGATCCTCTAACCAAGAAACGTCACTTCGAGCGTTCTTCGTCGGGTTCGAGCACGCTCAGATCGACATCGGCGTACTCTGCGAGCCAGGCGCGATAGCCTTTCGCGGCATTGAGGCGGCGAGCCGCCTCGATAGGCACCATTGCTGCGATGGGCCTTCCACGGCGAACGAGCTCGACCTCTCCGCCCGTCTCCACTTCCTCGAGGAGTGAGGCAAACTGTTCACGAGCGACGGATACAGTGACGCGCTTCATCGCTCTCAAATTGTACGTCACCGTTTGTACGTCGCCGTACAAAAGCGCAAGTCGCGCCTCTCTCGACTCGTTTGATGGCGCCCCTACTCCGCAACCTCCCAAGGGCGCAGATTTGTAACGGCTAGAGGATCGTGCGCGTGCACGATCACGATCGCGTGCACGTCCTCGTGATCGTTTACGTGATCGTCTTCGTGCACGTGCACGCGCACGTGCTCGATCCTCTAGGGCATCTACTGCGCTAATTGATCGCACCGCCCACGAACAGCGACACGTTCCCCTGCACCGCCGGCAGCGTCAAAATCGCGCCCCCTTCCCCGTAGCGGTGCGTGTCGCCCCAGTAGGCGCCGGTGGCGCGGGCGCCGAGGATGGCCCAGCGGGCGATGGTGGCGGAGAGTCCGAGGGAGAGTTCGGCGGCGGGGTAGTTGCGCGAGATGTCCGCGGGCGGATACCCGTTGGACCAGCCGCCGGTGATGGTGGTGATGTGCAGAGCGCCGCCCAGACCAGGTTCCAGTGCGAGAATGGAGCCGAGGGGGATGCGGCCGCGCAGGGCGGCGGAGACGGTGTGGTCGGCGAATCGGCCGAGGTAGTTCGGCACCCCGTCGAGCCCCCAGCCCGGCCCGTCCTCGTAGCGCAGCGCGAGGCCGAGTCGGTCCTCGAAGAGCCTCGGCCAAAACGATACGGCGAAGCCGACGCGCGATTCGAGGAAGGTTCGCTCCGAAGCGTTGAGGCGCGCGCCGCCTTCCAGCTCGAGGCGGAAAACGCCGGGGCCGCGGATGCGGGACTCGGCCCGCCCGCCCAGGCGCTCTTGCGGCGGGGCCACGGTGCTGGCGCGAAGGAGCGTCTTGAGCGATAGCGCGATGGACGCGGCGGAGGCGTCGTCGATTTCGCCCGGTGTGACCGTGCGGGTCACGGTTTGGTCGTCGCGCACGTCGTAGAGCCAGATGGTGCGATCGCCCTCGGTTTCGACGAGCCAGGCGATGGCATCGACGTCCTTGGCGGCGGCGATGGCGCGCGCATCGCGGGCGGCGACGTAACGGGCATCGGGGGCGGCCTCCAGCGGGACGGTGTCGATCTCCCACGGCGAGAGTGCAATCGACACCGCGTGCGCGAGCCGCTCGGGGGCCCGAATGAAGCCGAGCCGCCGCCGTTCCGCCCACGCTGTGTTCGTGAGCAGGAGCACGAAGGAAACGATCAGCGTGCGCAGGGCGAACGGCATCGCGGGGCTACTTTACGGTAGCTTCGGTTTTCCTTTGAGCCGATTCAGGAGATCGCGCGCATCGGCTGCATTCGCGCCACGTGGGAAACGTGCGATGTACTCTTCCAGCGTGCGGCGCGCCGCCTCGTGCATCCCGCGGTCGGCTTCGAGCCGGCCTGCGGCAAAAAGTGCGTTCGCCGCCCACGGATCCGAGCCGCGCGCCAGCTCCCCGTACTGCGAAAGCGACGTGGCTGGGTGACTCGATTCGAGGCGCGCCGCCGATTCGAAGAGCGCGCGGCGCGACAAGGCTTGCGTCTCCGCAGGTGACACGGCAGCCGGTGGCGTCTCGGCCTGGGGCGGTGTGCGCTGCTCGAATCGGCCGCGGGGTTCCGGCGTTTCGAGGACACCGTTGCCGCCGGAAACGAAGTCGTCGGGATCGACCTCCGGCGGCCGCGTCGACGATGCGGCGCTGCGCCGGCTTGCCCGTGGGATGGCCGGCGCCTCCGTTTGGGAAGGCTCCGCGGGCGGCGTCAAGGGCGAGACGACCCAAGCTTCCTGGTTTTCCCGCAAGGAGGGCCATTGCTCGCCCGCGTGCACGTTCACGATTTCGCCCGGCGTGCTCACCTCGACCGAGCCGCTCGCCACCTCGACGCGGACACCGCGATCGTTCAACCCGCCGCGATCGACCGTGAAGTGCGTGCCGGTGACGCTCACGCGCGCCTCGCCCGCCTGCACGACGAACGAGGGGCGGCCCTGCCGCGGGGCCACCTCGAACTCGACGTGCCCTCGCTCCAGGACGACCAACACGCCGCGCGCATCGTCGCCGTTGACGACCAACGCCGTTCGAGGCCCCACGTCGAGCGCGGCCTCGCCGATGATCAGATGGGTGCCGCTCGCGCCGGTTTCCACCTGCGACGTGATGGCCGGCGGTGGCTCGGGATGCCACACCGCACGGGTGACCAGCGCGCCGATGGCCGCCGCGACCGCCCCGGCCACGACGAATGCCGCACCGGCGCGCCACCGCGAGCCCGCGGGTGCCTCGATGAAGTGCGGCACCGCCACGCGCTGGTCGTGGTCCAGCTGATCGAAGACGGCGCCTTCGATCCGTGCCCAGCGCGACTCGCTGAGCGGCTCGACGTCGATGCGAGGCTCGATCGCCATCACCCGTCCTCCTTGCCGCTCGTGCGCCCGGCCGAAATGAAATCGACCAGCGCGGTATCTTTTCCGGCGCGGGCCGACAGCGCACGCCGCGCGCGCCATACCCGCGTTTGCGTCGCCACCACGGATGCGTCCATCAGCTCGGCCACCTCGGCCAGGGGACGGCCATCGATGGCGTGCAAGCTGAATGCGGTGCGCTGCTTGGGATCCATCTCGTCGAGCGCCGCATAAAGGTGCCGCGCCGCCTCGCGCGCCAGGGCGCGCCGTTCGGCCGAAGGATCCCCTGCCGGGATCTCGGGAACGAGTTCGAGCGACGGCATGCGGGCCCTTCGCTGCGCAATGTGTGCGTAGGCCACGCGAACGGCGCATCGATCGATCCACGTCGCGAGGAGCGCTTCGCCGCGGTACGTGGCCAGCGAGCGAAAGACGTTGATGAACGTGTCCTGCAGAAGGTCGTCCATGCTCGCGTTCGATCCCACGATGCGATAGAGCGTTGCATGAACGCGGCGCCGGTGTGCGTGAAAAAGCTGGTGCTGCGCTGCGCGATCCCCCGCGACGCACCGCTGCGCGAGGACGTGGTCGTCCAGACGAACGCGCTCTTGCGGTTGCGGTGGAATCGGTAGGCGCAGGCCCATGCTATCCCTCGTCCTCTCGTTGCCCTCGGGGAAGCCGGCGGCGGCGCAGGAAGATCGCCCCGATGGCCATCAGCGTACCCGAAAGAATCACGGACGCATCCGGCAACGCACGCCGCGGGTTGACCGGGCTGATAGAGCCGCCGCAGCCATAGCTGGGCGTTTCCGTCGACCCATTGGGATCCGTCCCGTTGCGCAGCTCCTGGATGTCCTTGACGCCATCGCCGTCGACGTCCGAATTTTCAGCGTCCAGGGCGCCGAGCGCGCGCTGCAGCGTGGTCTCGTCCCCCGGAACGAGCCCGCGAGCGATCATCTTCATCCCGAAGGGTTGCGTGACGGTTCCGGTGCCGCCCGCGGGGTTGTTGTGGCACGTGGTGCACGGCGGGGGCGCGTTCAGCGAAAGATCGCGCTGGATGGCCCCTGGAAAATTCGGCGTGGCCGCTGCCGGCAGCGCGGCGCAGAGCGTGACGACGAACGAGGCGAGGCGAAGGCTCCAGGATTTCATCGTGCTCACAGGTAAAGGTGGAACTGAGCAAGGAAGGTGGTCGCCGTGCTGCCGATTCCGGAGCGATCCAGATGATGCAGCATCCCGTCGACGCGGATGTCGGCGTGCGGGGCGAAGAACCACGCGCACCCGGCCCACCCGCCGTAGGACCAGTTCGTGTTCGCCAGTCCGTCGCGTTTCGTCTCCCCCGTGAGAATGAAGTGCAAGCCCTGCCAGGCTTCGTAGTCCCCCTGCAGGAAGCTGGCGAATCCGGCGTGGGTCCCGCCGCCGGCGCCGTTGCCTGGCTGCGTGTTGATGAGGAAGTCGGCCTCCGCGGTGAGCACCAGCGGCTGAATCGGTGAATAGCGCCCGAACACGCCGTGCGCCTGCCGGGTCAACTCGGTTCCGAGTCGCAAATCCCTCGACGCGTGCGTGACCAAGCTGCTCGCACCAAAGGCGAGCGTCGTCATCGGCGCCCACTCGATGTAGCCCGCATACCCGCGCTCGCGGAAGGCATCGGGATTGAGCTGGTAGTTGCCCAAGATGGCCATCAGCTCGCCGCGTATCCCCTCCGCGTTGTACGACAGCGAAACGCCGTGTTGCTGCGCGGAGTGGTCGGCACCGCCTTTGGTGTCGGTGCGCGTGAGATCGCGCACGAAGAGCGTGTGCTCGATTTGGCGGATGCCGAACGGCATGTTCATGCGCCCCGCGCGGACGAGCCATTGCTTGTCCTCACCCAGGTCCACGCCCACCCAATGGACGCGCGAAATCAGGTTGTACTCGTCGCGGTGGGTGATGGCGTTGCTCTGCGCGCCCTTGTAATCGAAGCCGATGCTGGCGTTGGCCCGGAACCGGTCGACCATGACCTGGCCGGTGAAATCGGCCTGCATCGAGATGAACCGGTTGTCGGTGCCCGCGGGCGCGTCCCCGGCCTTTTCTCGCGCGGCGAGGTACGCATTGCGCACGTCGCCGCCGAGCAGAATCGTTGGCTCCGGGAGCGGGATGAGGCCCCAGAGAAAGTCCTTCATCTTGCCCGGCTCGGCATCGTCCGCCTGCTTGCCGTACTGGCTGCGCAAGAGCAGCTCGCCCTGCGCGCGGCCGTAGGGGGTGAGCAAGCTGCCTCCCGACGGATCGGCGTGGCATTGCGCGCACGAGGTGTAGTCGTGGCGAATCATCCACGCATAGGCCTCTGCGGGACGCGTCCACGCAATCATGACCAGGGCGAACAGCGCGCACGGAAGAAGGCGAACGAGGCGGAGCTTAACCCCGCCAGCTACGGTGCCTGTCGATGGTACGTAACGGTTCTCACCACGTCGCCGTGCGAGGACGGCGGCAGCGGGACGAAACCGGCGGGACCGGCGCGATGCGTGGCTCGGAACGCGAAGGTCGCCATTACCTCCGGCGATCCTCGCACCTGTCTCGGACAAACGCGCCGGCCTCGCCGGGCTTGTCGCGCTGCCGCTGCTCGATTGCCGGGTGCTGGGCAAACTGGGACAAGCCATCGAACGTGGCGTTAGAGGCATTTTGGTTTTCATGAAGGACGAGAAGCGAGAGGAGGAGGTTCGTTACTGATCTTTGGCAGAGAACTGCACATCGATGTCGATATCGGGTTTGACCGTTACCCCCAAGTAGCTCGGCACTTCGATCCCGAAATCTTTGATGTTCACGTGCATCGTGCCCTTGACCGCGTACACATCGCCGTTCTTTCGGGCGGTGTACTTGGCGGTGGTGGGTTTGCTTTGCCCGTGGATGGTGAGCGTGCCCTGCGCATCGCCCGACGCTTCGGCGCCGGCGGCGGGGAACTTGATGTTCGCCCGCGGCACCTCGAAGGTGGCGTTGGGGTACGTACCAACCTGTAGGTACTTCTCGCGCATGTGCTTGTCCCGCAGCGAGATGCCCGTGGTCATGTTGCCCAGCGGCACGATGACCTTGATGACCTTGTCGTCGCCGTCCGTGCTGAGGTCGCTGGTGGTGCCAACGATCTTGAGCCCGGCAGGGCCCGACGCATTGAAATGGACGACCGGCGCCTCACCCGTACGCGCAAGCTTTGCGTCTGCTCCGAAGGCCATGGTGGCCAAAATCACCAGGAGCGAACACGACAACGCTTTCTTCATGTGGGTCTCCAAGGAGAAGGGAGGGAGCCTAACGGAACCCTCACGATTACAGTGCAGCGTTTGACGGTCGGGCATGCAAAAAATTTCGTGCTTCTTCGGCACAGCTCGATGACAAAAAAAATTCGCGGGCCGAGGCATTGAGCCAGGGCCCGCGAATCAGGCTGCGCGAATCAGGTGGTCTTCCGGGAGAGTGCTCCGACTGGACGGGTGTCAGTCCATGTCGAAGTCGCCGCCCATACCTCCCATGCCGCCCATTCCACCCATGCCCATGCCGCCCATTCCACCCATACCTCCCATGCCGCCCATTCCACCCATACCGCCCATGCCTCCGCCGGCGCCGCCTGCGGATTCCTTCTTGGGACGATCGGCCACGACGGCCTCGGTGGTGAGCATCATGCCGGAAACGCTGGCGGCAAATTCCAGTGCCGAGCGCACGACCTTTGCCGGGTCGATGACGCCGGCGGCGACGAGATCTTCGAACTGCTCCGTCTGGGCGTTGAAGCCGAAGGACCCCTCGGCCGTGCGCACCTTCTCGAGGACGACGGCGCCGTCGACACCGGCGTTGCGCGCGATCTGACGGAGCGGTTCTTCGATGGCGCGGCGCACGAGCTTGACGCCTGCTTCCTGGCCGGCCGGGACCTTGAGAGCGTCGAGCGCTTTGCTCGCGCGGAGAAGGGCCACACCGCCGCCGGGGACGATGCCCTCTTCGACCGCAGCGCGCGTCGCGTGGAGCGCGTCCTCGACACGAGCCTTCTTCTCTTTCATCTCCGTTTCGGTGTGCGCGCCCACCTTCACCACGGCCACGCCGCCGGCGAGCTTCGCCAGGCGCTCCTGGAGCTTCTCGCGGTCGTAGTCGCTGGTGGTGAGGTCGACCTGCTTGCGGATCGCCTCGACGCGGCCCTTGATCTGGGCCGTGTCCCCTGCCCCGTCGACGATCGTCGTGTTGTCCTTGTCGACCGTGATGCGCTTGGCGCGCCCGAGATCCTGCACGGTGATGCTCTCGAGCTTCACCCCGAGATCGTCGGAGACGACCTGGCCGCCGGTGAGGATGGCGATGTCCTTGAGCAGCTCCTTGCGGCGATCGCCGAAGCCCGGCGCCTTGACCGCGGTGACCTTGAGCAGGCCGCGCAGGCGGTTGACCACGAGCGTCGCGAGCGCCTCGCCGTCGACGTCTTCTGCGATGATGAGCAGCGGGCGGGCGTCACGGGCGACCTGCTCGAGCAGCGGCAGGAGGTCGGCCATGGCCGAAATTTTCTTCTCCGAGATGAGCACGAGGGCGTCTTCGAGGACGCTGGACATCTTCTCGGGATCGGTGACGAAGTACGGCGAGAGGTAGCCGCGATCGAACTGCATGCCCTCGACGACCTCGAGCGCCGAGTCGGTGCCGCGCGCCTCTTCGACGGTGATGACACCTTCTTTGCCGACCTTTTCCATGGCGTCGGCGAGCATGTTGCCGACGGCCGAATCGCCGTTGGCGCTGATGGTGCCGACCTGCGCGATGTGCGCCTTGTCCTTGGTGGGCTTGGCGATGCTGCGGATGGCCTTGGCGATGGCTTCCACCGCCGCGTCGATGCCGCGCTTGAGATCCATCGGGTTGTGGCCGGCTTCGACGAGGGCGAGGCCCTGTGTGTAAATGGCCTGGGCGAGGACCGTGGCGGTGGTGGTCCCATCGCCCGCCTTGTCGCTGGTCTTGGAGGCGACCTCTTTGACCATCTGCGCGCCCATGTTTTCGAACTTGTCGAAGAGCTCGATCTCTTTCGCCACGGTGACGCCGTCTTTGGTCACCACGGGCGCGCCGAAGCTCTTCTCGATGACGACGTTGCGACCTTTCGGTCCGAGGGTCACCTTCACGGCGTTGGCGAGGTGATTCACCCCTCGCAAAATCTTGCTTCGTGCGCTGCGGCTGTATTGGATGTCTTTGGCGCTCATGAGCGGCTCCGCTTTTCCTTGAGGGCTGGGCCCAAAACCTGGGGCTTTCCACCGAGTTGGCACTCGAACAAAGCGAGTGCCAAGCGCCGCGCAAGCTAAACTTCCCCGCGCCCACGTCAAGCCCCTACCTGCACCCCCAGCTGCAAGAGCGGGGCGGCGCACGGTCGGAACCTTTTACCCTGACCCCCCTGCCCCGGGGCAAGTTCCGAAAAGAATGAACCCCGGATCGAAATGCTTGACATCTGTTCTGGGAAGGGTACCCTGCGCATCCCTTCGCTTGAGCAGTTCATCTCCTTGGGGGATCGTCTAACGGCAGGACGCCAGATTCTGGCTCTGGCTATCAAGGTTCGAATCCTTGTCCCCCAGCAAGGTCCACAAAGGGACCTATCTTTTCTTCCGAAGCTTTTTCATCTTTCTTCCGATTCTTACTTGCTGAACTTACGCGGTTGAAGTAGTCAAGGCTCCCTCTCGCAAGGGAGCAATGGCCCCATCGTCTAGCGGTTAGGACATCGGCCTCTCACGCCGGTAACATGGGTTCGATTCCCATTGGGGTCGCCCCCTCTGGCTTGAACGTGAGATTCAAGCCAACCCTGATTGACGCCCGTTGCGGTACCTCGGTACGCAGCGGGCGTTTTTTCTTTTGTACCTTCGAGCGCGCGCGGCCAGCCGCAGCCGCTCCTTCTCGTCCGCTTCGAGCCGGCGCTCGGTGAAACTTCGTAATGCGTGTCGCGGACGTTGACATCGCGATTGTGCCAATGGGTAACGCTATTTCGATTGCAACGCGACGGAACGGCCGATCGCCATGATTGGGTATCTACGCGCAAAGCGGGAATGAGCCCGAATTCGTCTCCCCGCGTTGCCCGAACATTGCGTCGTGCGATTGCTCGACATGATGAACTTGCTTCGAAGCGAAGGCGGCGTGGTGTCATCATGAACGTCACCCCGCAGCTGATGAATGCGAGCCAAGTTTCATGGTCGCCGCGAGGTGTATGCTGCTCGGGATGTCCATCGAGACTTCGACTAAGCTTGCGACGCGAGGCGAGCAGGAGCGGACGACCGCCCTCGGTGACACGCCCGCCGAGACGAAATTGGCCAAGGTTTCGGTCGACGACCGCTGCAAGGAGGCCGCCGGCATCCCCGCCATCGTCCAAACGATGAAGTGCGGTCTGCGGGAAATGGGGGTCGCCCGCACCACCCGAACCTTTCTCAACGTCAACAAGGTCGACGGCTTCGACTGCCAGAGCTGCGCGTGGCCGAGCCCGGACAACAAACGCAAGGTTTTCGAATTTTGCGAGAACGGCGCCAAAGCCATCGCCGACGAGCTGACCCGCCGCAGGGTCGAGCCGTCGTTCTTCGCCAAGCACGCGATCGCCGATTTGATCGAGCAATCGGACTATTGGCTCAATGCGCAAGGCCGGATCACGCACCCGATGATCAAGCGAGAGGGCGCGACGCATTTCGAGCCCATCTCGTGGGCGGACGCCTTCACGCGCATTGGCGCCAAGTTGCGAGCTCTCCCCCACCCCGACGACGCCATCTTTTACACGTCGGGCAAGACGGTCAACGAGGCGGCGTTCCTCTTTCAGCTGCTTGCGCGCCAGTTCGGTACGAACAACCTGCCGGACTGCTCGAACATGTGCCACGAGGCCAGCGGCACGGCGCTGACGGACACGATTGGGATCGGCAAGGGGACCGTCACGCTCGAGGACTTCGACCACTGCGATACGGTCCTCATCATCGGGAACAATCCGGGGTCGAACCACCCGCGCATGCTCACGACGCTCGAGGAGGTGAAGCACCGGGGCGCGACGATTGTTTCGATCAACCCCATGCCCGAGACGGGGTTGATGCGGGTCATCAACCCGAACCCGCAGGACTACTCGAACCCGCTCAAGCTGCCGCTGGCCCTGCTCGGATCGGGGACGGCCCTCACCGATCTCTTCGTGCCCGTCCGGGTGAACGGTGACGCCGCGCTGCTGCAAGGCGTGATGAAGCTCCTCGTCGAGCGCGATCGCAAAAACCCCGGTTCGGTGATCGATCGCGCCTTCGTCGCCGAGCACACGAGTGGCTGGGACGACTTCGTCGAGGGGCTCGAGAAGACGACGTGGGAAGAGATCGTCGCGAGCAGCGGCGTGGACCGCACGATGATCGAGCAGCTCGCGGACATCGTGGGTCGCGGCAAACGGATGATCATCCTCTGGTGCTTGGGGCTCACCCAGCATCCGAACGGCGTCGACAACGTGAGGCAGGTGGTGAACCTGCTCTTGCTTGGTGGCCACATCGGGCGGCAAGGTGCGGGGCCGTGCTGCGTTCGCGGCCATAGCAACGTGCAGGGCGATAGGACCATGGGCATCTGGGAGCGCCCGAAGGAGGCATTCCTCGCCGCGCTCGACGCCGAGATGGGGATTCGCTCGCCGCGCCAGGCCGGGGTCGATACCGTCGAGGCGCTCCACGCGCTCCATGACGGTAGCGCGAAGGTCTTTTTCGCGATCAGCGGCAACCTCTTCTCCGCCGCGCCCGATACGCGCTTCACCGCCGAAGCGTTCCGCCGTTGCCCGTTCGTCGTCCACGTCTCGACCAAGCTTCACCGCGGGCACTTGTTCGGGGGCCAGGAGGCGATTCTCCTGCCGTGCCTCGGCCGCGCCGAGCGCGAGGTGTACGGCGGCAAGGTCCAGCTCTCGAGCGCCGAGGACTCGATGGGCATCGTGAACCCGACGCGCGGTACCGAGGAACCGGTCCATGCGGATCTGTTGAGCGACACGGAAATCATCGTTCGTATTGCGCAAGCTACCTTTGGCAAGGAGGGACAGCCCGTCGATTGGGAGTCGCTCCTGGATCACGATCGGGTGCGTGAGCACATCTCGCGGGTGATTCCCGGCTTCGACCGTTTCAACGAGCGGTTGCGCGAAGGCTTCTTCTACTTGCCCAACGCGGCGCGCGAGCGAACGTTCCGCACGTCGACGGGCAAGGCGAAGTTTTCCTCCTGCGGGATCCCCCAACACGATCTCGCGCCCGGAGAGCTGCTCATGACGACGGTGCGAAGCCACGACCAGTTCAACACGGTCGTGTACGGGCTCGACGACCGCTATCGCGGTGTGTGGGGCGGTCGCCGCGTGATCTTCGTGAATCCCGACGACTTGAAGGAGCTCGGCCTCGCCGATGGGCAGTCGGTCGACATTACCAGCCACTTCGAGGGCGAAACGCGCACGGCCCACGGTTTCCGCGCCATCGCGTATCCGATCGCGAGGAAGAGCGCCGCCAGCTATTACCCGGAGGCCAACGTGCTCGTCGCGGTGCGTGCGATCAACGAGTGCAATCAACCGGCCCACAAATGCGTACGCATTACCCTGCGCGCCGCGAGCGCAGCTCCCGCCATCGCCGCAAACGAGCGCCCGAGGCTCGGGCCCTAGCTCAAAGCAGCAGAAGAGAAATTCACAGGAAGACGGGAAGACGGGAAGGGTTTTGATGGGTTTCCATTGAGGCCATGGGCCGCAATGGAAACCAAAAAAACTTCCCGTCTTCCCGTCTTCCTGTGAATTCTCAGGGGCCGTCGACGATACGATCCGCGCCCGTGTAGATGGTCATCGCCTCCTCGCGGACGAAGCCGACGAGCGTCATGTTCGCGCGCTTCGCGAGGTCGATGGCAAGGGATGACGGTGCCGAGACCGAGGCTACGACCGGGATGCCCGCGGAGAATGCCTTCTGCACGATCTCGAAGCTCGATCGACCGCTGACGACGAGGACGCGGTTCGAAGACGGTACCTCGCCCGCGAGCACCCGCGAGCCGAGCACCTTGTCGACGGCGTTGTGCCGGCCGATGTCCTCGAACGTCGCGACCACGCGCCCGTCGAAGTCCACGAGCGACGCGGCGTGGCACCCCCCCGTCCGGCCGAAGATCCGCTGACGGTCGCGGAGCGTGCGCACGGCGCCGGCCAGGGTGCTCCGCTCGGTCCCCAGGTCCGTCGGCGCGAGCGGACGGATGTTCTCCACGAGGTCGTCGATGGAGCGGCGCCCGCAAACCCCGCAGGCACTCGTCGTGAGCGTGCCGCGCCGCGTAAGGAGTCCCGTCTCCGGATCGAGCGGTGGCTTCACGCCGGGCGCGAGCTTCACGTCGATCGTGTTCTCGCGCGCTTCGTCGCCGATGCGCCCGCAGTAGGTCACGGTCATGACGTCCATCGCCGACGCGATGACGCCTTCCGCGAGCAAAAAGCCTAGGACGAGCTCGCGATCGTGACCTGGAGTCCGCATCGTCACCGCGATCGTTTCACCGGCGATGCGGATCTCGAGCGGTTCCTCGACGACGACGTCGTCGCGTTCGTCGATTGGGGGCGCGTCTCCGTTGAGCCGGCGTGCCTCAATCGATCGAATGCCAGGGTTCAACATCGGATCTCGCGCGTCCTCCGCCAAGAGTTAGCACAAAGCCGAAGAGAGCTGCGCGGCCCCTGCCCCTTCGCGCCACGGGCGCGAAGGGGGCGTCACAGGCGGCGCGCTTGGATGCGGTCGCTTCTGTTGGGCTGACGGGGCGAGTCGCGGCCCAATGGGACGCAGAGGTCGGCAGTATTTTCCCTTGGACCGAACGCAATTTTCTTTGCGTCAGTGAAGAGCTGCGCACGTCTTCATTGCAAGGATACAACAATCAGGGCTGGCGCCAGGACCGAAGATACGTCATGCGCGGAATCAAGACTGGCCAAGCATGCAGCCTCACAATGAGACGAGCATAGGCTTGCCATCGGCATAGCCGTACGGATCTTATCATTCGAAATCTTAACGTAAGAAGTCGTTACGTCGTTTAGGAGAATTATGCAGTATTCATATTATGGCAAATCGATGATTCTGTCCGCGGCCGCCGTCATGGCTTTGAACGTCGCGGCATGCAGCGGCGGTCCCGATGGCCCGAGGGACACCGGCAAGAGAAACGATCAAAAGGCGCCCCCGGCGCAAACCGCGGCCCCGACGCAACCTCCGACCGCGAAGCCTCCGGCACCTCCCACGGAACCGACAACCCCGGAGCCACTGGCGGATGCGGGGCAACCGGCAAACCCGGAGCCATTGGCGGATGCGGGAAAAAGTGTATACCAGACATGCCTCGACTTCGCGGATGCCCTGGCAAAAGCGTCCGCGCGTTGTGGGTGGGCCACTTATGAAGACGAGTACGCGGGACAGAAGCGCCTTTGCCCCCTCGTTTCCAAAATACGCGACGAATCGTCCCTCCGTCAGACGTGCATCCCGAGCCTCGAGACGATCTCGTGCGAGGATCTGCGCGCGAACAAAACGGATCCGAGTTGCCAGAACCCGGTCAGCTGATCACAGACTGCATCGATCTCGCGGTCTGCGACGATCCATGATGACCGATTCACCAGCTCTCGGTCATTGCGATGGTGCGCATGGCTACGGGATGCCCTCGAAGCACCGATTCAACGACGCGGCGAGGACGTCCACGTGCGGTGGGCGGAACATGTTGAGGTGATCACCGGGGACGTCGATGAGTCGAACGCGGCCGGGGGCGAGCTCCATCCAGCCCTCCGCCGCATCGTGGGCAGTGTGTTCCAATTCGACCATCGTTTCCGGCAATGGGTCTTTGGCGCGGAAGAACGTCATCGAGAGATCGCCGCCCGGTAGTAGGGGCGCTGGGCGGTACGTTCGATAGACGGCCAAATTCGATTCGAGCAATCGGAGATATTGAACGATTTTCGCGGTCAGCAGGCCATCCGGCGAAGGATCCGATTGGCGTGTTCGCGCGAGAAAGACCTCCAGCTGCGCGCTCGGGTTCAGCGAGACCAACTCTTCGTACCGAAGGTGAATCGAAAGGCCAAAGAGCATTTCGACCGACTTGGCCGTTCGAACCATGCGCCGTGCATGGAGATCGTTGGAGTCGTCGACCTGCTTGGCGCGGGTCGGCAGCGACGTGTCGAAGAGGCCGAGGAACGCCACGGGATCGCCCATCTCCTCGAGTTGTTTGGCCATCTCGTAGACGACGAGGCCACCGAACGACCATCCGCCGAGGTGGTACGGTCCTTTGGGCTGCACGGTCTTCATGGCCTCGATGCAATGGGTGGCAAGCTTCTCGATCGTGTCGAAGCCGTTGCCCTCGCCGACGAGTCCGGGCGACTCCAGGCCATAGACGGTTCGCGACGCGCCGAGCCGGCGCGCCAAATCGACATAGCAAACCAAGTTTCCGCCGCCCGGCGGCGCACAGAAGAATGGTGCTTTGTCGGTTCGAACGCCGGTCATGCGCACGATGGGGCTCGAGGCGATGCCCGCGCGTGCGGCGGCGGCCAGGTCGGCCATCTTTTCGATGGTGAAGCCGCGGAAGAGCGTCGAGAGCGACAGATCGACGCCGAGCTGCCGCTTGATGGTGGCCATCAGGCGCACCGCTAGGAGCGAATGCCCGCCGAGGTCGAAGAAGTCATCGTGCACGCCCACGGAACGCAGCTGGAGCACCTCTTGCCAGATTTGCTGGATTTGCACCTCCTCGGTCGTGCGCGGGGCGACGTAGCGCGTGCGTTCCCTTCCGTCTTCGTCGCCGGGGGCCGGGAGGGCGCGCCGGTCGACCTTGTTGGTGGTCGTCTTCGGGAACGCGTCCAACACGACGATGGACGCCGGCACCATGTGCTCGGGCAGCTTGCGTTGCATGCGTTCGCGAAGTTCCGAAACGAGTTGGGCCGATGCGCGCCGCTTGAGCGGATCGTTCGTATACTGATCCCAATTCCCGTCGAACCCCTGAAGCTTGGGTGTCGGCAGCCATTTCGTCGTGCCGCGCCGTCGGAACGTGGCATTGAAGCGCCCTTCGGCCCCGTGGCCTGCCCAGGCGATGTCCACGTCGTAGGGAAGATCGGCCACCGTGAGGCAGAGCGTCTCCGGGTCCACGGCGCCCTCCACGGCCGCCTTCAAGGTTTCGCGCAGCGCGGCCACGGTGGCCGGGGCGTCGCCGCGCTTCACGAGCTCGGCGAGATGCACCGCCCCCACGAGGCGCGCATTGGGGATGCCGTCGACGACGAGCACGTCCTGATCGTGGCGCTCGAGACGCTCGCGCAGCGCCGCCACGCTCAGGCCCTCGCGGGTCCAATCCAGGTGCGGGGCGCCTTCGACGGCGGCTTCGGCTCCGCGGCGCGGCCCGACGTGGAGAACGACGTCGTAGCGGAAGAGTGTCATCTCGTTCTGCCCCAGGCCGCGCTTGTGATGCACCTCCACCCCGCGAATCCTGGGAAGCTCGTGCGCGAGGGCATGGAAAAACGCGGGATCGACGAGCAACTCTTCGTCCTTGTCGATCTCGGTCCGAATGAGCGCGGCGAGCCTCTCCGTGGTCAGCCCCGGATCGGCCCGAAACAGCTGCACCGCCGCGTGGAACGCTTCGATCAAGGGAAAGCTGCGCACGTCGCCGACGAAGACGCAGCCGCCGTCGCAGGTGGCGGAGACCGCACGCGTCACGACGCTCCGAAGGTATTCCGCGCTGGGGAAGTACTGCACGACGGAGTTGATCACGACCGACTCGAACCCGCTTTCGATGCCGGAAAGGTCGTCCGCCTTGCGCTGCAGCAGCTCCACGTGCGCGAGCCCGTCCTGCGCGTGCGCGGCCAGGTGTTGGCCCACGTAGTCCAGGGCGACCTTGGAGAAATCGAGCCCCACGTAGCGGGTCGTCTGCGGCGCCAAGCGAAAGAGCAACAGCCCCGTGCCGCAGCCGATCTCGAGAACGCTCCGCGGCTTCGTCCGGGTAATGCTTGCCACCGTGGCATCGACCCATTCGCGCATCTCGTTCGCGGGGATGGGCGCGCCGGTGAAGCTACTGTTCCACCCGGCGATGTTGAAGGCCGCATCGCTCGGCGACGGGGCGCCGTCGTGGTAGGCCCGGTCGAACAAATCGGACCACTGGGCGACCTGTTCGCCGTGCCAGGCCGATGACGCGCGTTCGGCGCCGGCCGATCCGGTCTTCTTTCGGGTGACGTAAGCCACCAGCTGCTTTTCTCCGTCGAAGCCCTCCCGCGGGATGACCACGGACTGTTCCACCGCAGGATGCTCGGACAGCACGGTTTCGATCTCGCCGAGCTCCACCCGAAAGCCGCGCAGCTTGATCTGGGAGTCGGTGCGGCCGATGTACTCGATCAGGCCGTCCGAGCCCCACCGCACCAAATCGCCCGATCGATAGAGGCGGTCGTCGGGATCGTTCGAGAATGGCGATTGGACGAATTTGCTCGCGGTAAGCTCGGGGCGATGGAGGTATCCACGCGAGACGCCCGGACCTCCGATGCACAGCTCTCCCGGCACGCCGCTGGGGACCGGCCGCAGTTGGCTGTCGAGAATGTAGACCTGAACCCCCGGCGTCGGACGCCCCAAGGGCAGCCGCCGCTCACCGTCCCAACCATCGCACTCGAACGAGACGCAGATGATGGTCGTCTCGGTGGGCCCGTACACGTGAATCACCTTGCAACGTTCGCCCCACTGCGCGACCAGTGCAGGCGGCACGGCCTCGCTCCCTGCAGCGACCACGCGGAACGTGGGAATCGACTCCTCCGACATCACGGCCATCACCGACGGGGCCAACAGCGTCAGCTCGATCTTTTCCTTGCGAATGAGATCGCCCAGGCGCCGGCCGGGCATCATGGCCTCGTCGCGGGCAAAGCAGACCGTCCCGCCCGAGGTGAGCGAAAGATAGATTTCCCAAACGGAGGCATCGAAGGTGAATCGCGCGAATTGAAGCATGCGCGTGCCGAGGCCGACCCCAAACAACCCGCGATGGTCATCGAGGACATTGCGCACGCCGCGGTGTTCCATCAGCGCGCCCTTGGGCCTTCCCGTCGAGCCGGACGTGTAGACGATGTACGCGAGGTTTCGCGGCGTCGCACCGCCGGAGGGATTCGACGTGTCATGCTTGGCAATCTTCGCCCAGTCGCGGTCGAGGACCACGGTGTCCTTCTCGTGGCTCGGAAGACGGTCGAGCAGCCGCTCCAAGGTCAGCACCACCGCGGGCGCGGTATCCTCGAGCATGAACGCCAGCCGCTCGCGCGGATCGTTGGCATCGAAGCACGCGTACGCCCCGCCCGCCTTGAGCACGGCGAGCATCGCGACGAGCGCTTCGAGCGAGCGCTCGACACAAATGCCGACGATGATCTCGGGGCCTACCCCGCGTGCGCGCAGGTAGTGGGCGAGCTGATTGGCGCGCTGATTGAGCTCGGCGTAGGTGAGCCGCTGGTCCTCGAAGGTGGCCGCAATGGCCTTGGGCGTGCGGAGGACCTGGGCTTCGACGAGCTCGTGGATGCAGCTATCGGGGGCGCCCGGGCGATCGGACATCCGCCACGGGCCCAGGATGAGCGCACGCTCCTCGTCGCTCATGCACGTGAGCTCGGCGAGCCGCGCCCCGGGGTGCGCGATCATGTTCTCCAGGAGCGTCACATGATGCGCAAGGATCCGGTCGATGTCGCTGGCCTGGAATCGGCTCGCGTCATAAATGGCACGAATGGAGAGCTGCTCTCCGGGCATGGCGATGAGGATGAGCGGCACGCCCACGTGGTTCGTGTAGTCGACGCCGCCAATGCCCAGGCTCTCGCTGATCTTCGCAAAGTCGGCGGCCGTGAGGGGCAGATTCTGCAGCCCCTGCAAGCTCTCGAAGAGCGGAAACGGCCTGCGCACCTGGCTCCATTCCTGCGCCTGCACGAGCGACACGTATCCGAATTGCCGCGCCTCGACCTGCGACTTCAAGATTTCCTGAAGCCATGGAACGAGCTGCGCGTCCGGATCGACTTGAATCCGATTCGGGAGCGAATTGACGAAGAGGCCGACCATCGACTCGACGCCGGTGAGGTCCGACGGCCGCCCGGACGTCACTGCCCCGAAGACGATGTCCTGCTCGCCGCTGTACGCACCGAGCAGCCACGCCCACGCGCCCTGAAGTAGGGTGTTTTGCGTGATGCGGTGCGTTCGCGCGAAGGCATCCATGCCCGCGGTGGTTTCGGCCGAGAGGAAGATCTCGCGGTGCTGGTGGCTTCCGCCGCGCGAGCCCGCGCCGCTCGTGGCGGCCACGGCGCGGTCGAAGCCGATGGGCGTCGGCGCGACGAAGCCTTCGAGCTTCTTGCGCCAATACGCTTCCGCGGCCGACGTCTCCTGCTGGCGAAGCCAGATGATGTAGTCCCGAAAAGGGCGCACGGGCGACACTTCGAGCGGGCGTTTTTGCACCAGCGCGTCGTAGGCGCTGAACAGCTCCGAGATGGCCACCCCGGCGGACCAGCCGTCCATGATGATGTGGTGGTAGCTGACGACCAGGTGATGAAGCTCGTCCTCGGTGCGGACCACGGTGATCCGAAAGAGCGGCGCCTGGGCGAGGTCGAACTGCTCCTCGTCGATGAGGTCCACGATCTGCCCGAGGCAAAGCTGCCGCGCCTCGGGCGATAGGGCGCGAAGATCGTTGTACTCCCAAGGCAGCTCCGCGTTCTCCAGGACGATCTGAAGGAGCTTGTCCCGCCGTTCCCACGAGAAGCACGTGCGCAGCGCCGCGTGCCGGGTGACCAGCCATTGCCCCGCTTTGCGAAAGAGATTCACGTCGAGCGGGCCGCGCAGTTGGCAATGGAGTCGTTCGCGGTACATCGTCGTCTTCGACGCGTACAGGTATTGGAACAACATGCCCTGCTGCATGGGCGACAAGTCGTAGACGTCGGCGATTCGCACGTCGGTGGCGGGCTCGGTCGTCATGATGGTGAACTCACTTGGCTTGGAATTCGTCGAGAAGGTCTGCGAGGTCGGCGTCGGTCAGATCCGCACCGGGAAAGTCGACGGGCGAGGCCGCCGCCGCCGCATCGGCCGCACGCGCCGCGAAGATCGCGCGGAGGCTGCTGCCGAAGAGGCTGGCGAGCGTCTCGATGGCGCCGGCGTCGAAGCGCTGCGTGTCGTACGTGAAGAGGACCTCCAGTCCACCGTGGGCCATGTGGCTCGTGATGAGGAGTCGGTAATGGTCGGGGCGGAAGCCCGCGAAGTATTCGGCGAGGCCATCCTGGGACGGGCGAAGGAAAAGGCGCGATTCCACGTCCGTGTTCGGGCCGAGGTAGACGAAAAGGGTCTCTGGGCGCGGATCGTTCGGCGCGTCGAGCAGGCCGTGTCCGATGCCTTCGCGCGCGATGGTCGCCACTTGTTCCTTCAGCGCTTTGACGTCGCGCATCGGGTCGTGGTCGCTCCCCAGTTCGAAGACCATCGGGAACAGGGTCGTGAACCAGCCAAAGGTCCGTGAGACGTCGACCCCCGGCAGGGCGACTTCTCGCCCCTCTCCCTCCAGGTCGAAGGCGATGCGTCGCTCCCCCGTCCAGCGCTGAAACGCGCGCACCGCGGCGGCGAGAAGGAGGACTTCGATGCGTGTATGATGCATCTTTTGAACCTCGACCAGCGCGCGCGTTTCGTCGGCGTCGAGGGAGAAGGAGACGACGACGGAATGGCGCTCTGCCCTGTCGAACGTCGGCCGTGCCGAGCCGCGGCTCTCCGGCGCGGAAATTTGCTCGACCCACGCTCGGAACGAGGTGGTCTTCGGGGGGAGCTCGGGCGGGCGGCCCGCCGCCAGGCGTGCATAAAGGGCCTCCAGGTCTTCGACGAGGATGCCCTGCGCCGCGATGTCGGCGATGAGGTGGTTGAACACGAAGGTGAGCCGGTGGGGCGCAACGCGGCCGCGGTCGAAGAGGACCGCGCGCACCATCGGCGAGTCGGGCGTCATCAAGTCGCGGGCGAGGCTCGTTTCGACTTGCCGCGCGATCGCGGATTGTTCGGCCTCGCTGCAGTGCGAAACGTCGACGTGCTCCAGCGCCGGGCTCCAGGCCGCTTCTGCGGACTCCGCGTAATAGAGCTGCAGGGTCCCGTCGAGGAGGCGAAGGCGCATCCGGAGGGCGTCGTGATGCAGGGCGAGGTGCCGAAGGGTCTCTTCGAGCACGCGAACGTTCGGAGGTTCACGCCAGTCGAGATGGAGCGGCAGGTTCTTGAACCGGCTCGCGTCGTCGTAGGCCTCGAGCATGCGGCGCATGGCCGGCGTCGTCGGAACCGGTCCGACGAGCGGGCCCTGCTCGGCCGGGAGCACCCCCGTAGGCCGCGCGATTTCGGCCAGCGTGCGGATGGTGGCATGGTCGAAGAGTTGCTTCGGCGTGATCCGAAGGCCGGCTTTTTCCGCCCGCGCCGCGATCTGCACGCCGATGACCGAGTCGCCTCCCAGCTCGAAAAAGTTGTCATCGAGGCCGATGCGCTCCACGCCGAGAAGGCTTTGCCAGATCCGGGCGAGCGTCTTCTCCGACTCGGTGCGCGGCTCACCACCGGGCGATGCGGAATGCACCTCGGGCTCGGGTGCGGGAGGATCGTCGATCCAATGACGAGGCCCGGCGAAGGGGTACGTCGGCAACCCGATCCGGCGACGCCCATGGCCGGCGTGCACCGCGGCCCAGTCCACGGAGACACCGGCGAGCCATACCTTTCCCACCGCGGTGAGCGCCGATTCGGACGCCGCATCGCCGAGGCTGGCGACGACGCCATGCCCCATGGTTTTCTCGAGGTGCCGGATCGCGAACGTGGAGAGCACACGGCCGGGGCCGACCTCCAGGAGCACGCTCGGGGCGCGGCGGAGGATCTCGCGTATCCCCTTCGAAAAGAGCACCGGGCGCCGAAGGTGCGCGGCCCAATATTCCGGTGACGTGGCCTCCGCATCCGTGATCCACGTGCCCGTCACGTTGGACACGAACGGGATGCGGGGCTCGGAAAACGTCACGCGCCGTAGGACGGCGAGGAACGGCGCCACCGCCGGATCCATCATCGCGGAATGAAACGCGTGCGAGGTGTGCAAGCGCCGCGTCGTCGCGTCCGTCCCGCTGGAGGCGAAGCGCTCTCGGAGGCGGAGCTCCAAGGCGGCGATGGGCGCGTCGGGTCCCGAGACCACGCACCGCGCGGGCTCGTTGATCGCCGCAATCTCGAGCCCTTCGCCGAGAAGCGGCGCGAGCTCGTCCTCGCGGAGCGGTACGGAGAGCATCGATCCACTCGCGAGCGCTTGCACGAGGCGACCGCGCACCGCCACGATGCTCAGCGCATCGGGCAGCGAGACGACTCCGGCCAGGCACGCGGCGACCCATTCGCCCACGCTGTGACCGATCATCGCCCCGGGCTGCACACCCCAGGCCATCCACTGCCGCGCGAGCGCGTACTCGAGCGCGAACAACGCCGGCTGCGCCGACTCGGTCGCCCGCAAGCGCGCTTCCGAGTCCTCGTCGGAGAGTCGGCTCGGATAGAGCAGCTCCCTCAGGTCGGTGCGAACGTGCGGCCGAACGAGATCGCAGCACGCGTCGAAGTGCTCCCGAAAAACGCCGTTCCGCTCGTAGAGGGCGCGCCCCATTCCGACGTATTGCGCGCCCTGCCCCGGGAACATGAACACCACGCCGGGGACCTCGGCGCTGCTCCGTCCGGACGCGAGCCGTCGCGGATCCCGGGCTGTGAGGACGTCGGCGGCATCGCCCGCGTCGCGCACGACGGCGATTCGGCGATGGGTCAGCGGCTTGCGCCCGATCTGCAGCGTGTAGGCGGCATCGTTCACGTCGATCTCGGGATGGGCGGCCAGGTGCGCGGCAAGCCGCTCGGTGACCCGCTCGAGGTCCGCCTCCGTGTGACCGCTCAAGGTGAGAAGTTTGAACGGCTCGGGCACGCTTTCGGCGTTGCGCTCCGGTGCCTCCTCGAGAACGACGTGCACGTTGGTGCCACCGGCGCCGACGGAGGTCACCCCCGCGCGCCGCGGCTCGTCGCCCGAGGTCCAATCGCGCAGGGTGGTATTGACGAAGAAGGGGCTCCGTTCGAAGTCGATCTGAGGGTTCGGGCGACGAAAATGCAGGCTCGCCGGGATGGCGCGATGCTCGAGGGCCAAGGTCGTTTTGATGAGCCCCGCGATGCCCGCCAGGTGATCGAGGTGCCCGATGTTGCTCTTGACCGAGCCGATCGCGCAAAACTGCTGCGCTTGCGTGTCGGCGCGAAAGGCCTGCGTCAGCGCGGCAATCTCGATGGGATCGCCGAGGTTCGTCGCCGTGCCATGGCACTCGACGTACCCGATCGAGTCGGCGGAAACGCCCGCGAGGAACAGGGCGTCGGAGACCGCCCGCGCCTGCGCGTCGACGCTGGGAGCCGTGTAGCCCATCTTCAGGCTGCCGTCGTTGTTGATCGCCGAACCTCGGATGACCGCTCGGATGCGATCGCCGTCGCGGTGCGCGTCGGCGAGCCGCTTCAAGAGAACGACGGCCACGCCGCTTCCGAAGATCGTCCCCTGGGCCTCGGCATCGAACGGGCGGCAATGTCCGTCGGGCGAAAGGATGGAGCCTTCCTCGTAGAAGTGTCCGCGCCCGTGCGGGATCTTCAAGGTGGAGCCGCCGGCCAGCGCCATGTCGCACTCGCCGGCCACGAGGCTCTGACACGCCAGGTGAATGGCCACGAGGGAGCTCGCGCAGGCGGCCTGCACGGTGAGGCTCGGCCCGCGCAAATTGAGCTTGTACGAAACGCGCGTGGAGAGGAAGTCGCGCGCGTTGCTGAAGTACGCGGACATGAAGGCCATGTGGAGCCCGGCATGGCCCCGTTCGGTGGGGCTTCGCCCCTCGAGGACGTGGGTCCACAGGTAGCCGCTCTCGCCGCCGGTGAAGAACGCACCGATGATGCCCGGGTAGGATTCCGCGTCGTAGGCCGCGTCCTCCATCGTGCTCCACGCGGTCTCGAGCAGCAGGCGGTGCTGCGGATCGAGGACCCTCGCCTCCCCGGGGCTCACCCCGAAGAACGAGGCGTCGAAGCGGTCGATGCCCTCGAGGACCGGCGATGCTTTGACATAGCCCGGCGTGCGCAGGGCCTCGGGGTCGACCCCGGCCTGCACGAGCTCCGCGTCGGGGAAGAACGTGATCGATTCGACGCCGTCCCGCAGGTTTTTCCAGAACTGATCGAGGTCGCGCGCGCCCGGAAAGCGCCCGCTCATGCCGATGATCGCGATTCCGTCGAGTTCTTCGTCCGTCGTTCGCGTCATGCCTGCTCCTTCGCCGCGCGCCGCTGGCGCATCTCTCTCAGACGATCGCGTCCCTTGCGCGCGCCGTTTTCGGCCTGTGCGGGAGCTCGGGCGACCGCCTCGCCGCCAAGGAGCTGCGCCAGGAGGTCCTCGGTGAGATCGCGCACGGCCGCGCCTTGGAAGAGGCGCGCCACGGAGACGGAGATGCCGGGCTCCGATTCGAGGGCGTTCTTCATTTTGACGGCCATGAGCGAGTCGAGCCCGAAGCGGACGAGCGGCTTGTCGGGATTCAGCTCCTCGAGCGGCAGGTTCAAAATCGGCGCAATGCATCGGGTGACGTAGGCCGAGAGGATGCTCCTTCGCGCCTCGGGCAACGCCGTTTGCAGCTCCTCCCGCAGCCGCGCGGCCTGCGCCTCGGGGGCGCCGAACCCGGCGAAGAGCGAGACGGATGGAGGACGGAGCGGTGCACGCTGGAATGGGATGACCCCTACCTGCGTGGCCCCGCTCCGGAGGAGGGCCTCGAGGATGGCGGTGCCCTGCTCGGGGGCGATGGTGCCGATCCCCTGCTCCTCCATGTGGCGCCGGACCGCATCTCCCGACGCGAGACCGACCTGGCTCCACGGTCCCCAATTGATGCTGAGCGCGGGGATGCCGCACCGGCGCAACCCATGCGCGAGGGCGTCCATGAAGGCGTTGGCGGCCGCATAGTTCGTCTGGGCTGCGGCGCCGATGAGCGAGGCGGCCGACGAGAAGAACACCAGGAAGTCGAGAGGGCGCTCCTCGGCGACCCTGGCGAGGTTCGATGCGCCATCGATCTTCGGGCGGGCCACTTCCTCGAAACGCGCGTCGTTGATGCTCGTGACGAGGCCGTCGGCCAGCGTCCCCGCGGCGTGCACGATGCCGCGGAGCGGGGGCATGCCCGCATCGATTTGCCCAAGGGCGCGCGCCACGTCGTCGCGCGAGGCGGCGTCGGCCTGCGCGATTTCGATGCGCGCTCCACGGGCACGCATCGCGCCGAGTGCGGCTTCGACGCGGGCGCCATCGGCGTTTCGGCTGGCGAGAACGAGATGGCGTGCCCCGCACTCGACGAGCCATGCGGCCACGGTGAGACCGAGCCCGCCGAGGCCGCCCGTCACGAGGTACGTCGCGTCGCCGTGCACGATCGTGCGATCCGCGTCGGAGGCGGGCACGGGAGGGACATACCGCCCGAGCCGCGCCACGTAGCGCGAGGTGCCGCGCAAGGCGATTTCGTCCTCGCGATCGCCGGCACGCAGCTCGTCGAAGAGCGCGTCGATCTCGTGCTCGCCCGGCACCGCGCCGAGGTCCACGCGCGTCGACCGCAGCGTGGGATGCTCCCACGCGAGCGAACGACCGAGTCCGACGAGCGGCGCCTCGGAGGCGGCGACCGCGTGCCCCTCATCGAGCGCTTGCGCCCCCGCGGTCACGAACCATACGCGTGGATGCGAGCCGGCATCGGGACGGCCCTCGCGCACGAGCGACGCCGCCAGTCGAAACGCCCCGAGGATCCGCTCGCGCGGGACCGGTCCGTCTTGGCCGCGCGCGAGGACGTACACGATGCCCGCCAGCGACGACGCATCGAAACGGAGCTCGTCACGCGCGCTTGCCAGGGCCACGGGTTGCTGCGCGGACCGGAACCGGGCGAGAAGGCGTTGGCGCACCCCGCCGGGGTCGTCGTCGCCCACCAGGAGCCAGCGGCCGGTCGCGTGCATCGGCATGGCGGCGTTGGCCGGCAAAGCCTGCGGGCGCCAGCGCACCACGTGAAGCCAATCGAGCCATACCGGACCACGGCGCTCGACGCGCTTCGCGCGAAGGCCCTCGAGCGCGAGGACCGGAACGCCGTCGTCGGTGAAAACGTGGACGTCGAAAACCTTGTCGGCCCCGCGATCCTCGCGAAGCTTCGCGTGGGACCAAAGTCGGGCGCCGGGGCGCGCATGAACGCGAAATGCGTCGATGTGCACGGGCAAGTAGCTCGCCGCATCGTCGGGCACCGAGGACACGATGCCGATGGCCGCCTGGATGCACGCGTCGAGCCTTGCCCACGCCTCGTCGACGGACTCCACGAGCGCGAGGGCTTCGCCTTCTCGGCAGACGATCTCGCGAACGCCGCGAAAGGTGGGCCCGTAGTGCAGGCCGCCCTGCGCGGCGCGCGCATAGTGCTCGGCGCCCGTGATCCGGCGCGTGCACCGCCGACGAATCGGCTCGAGCGAGATTGCTTCGAGCGGCGGGGGTTGCGAAGACGGGACGGCGCGAAGAAGCCCCTGGGCATGAACGGTCCACCGCCGCTCCGCGTCGGCGGATTCGCCGGCGGGGGCGCTGGAGATGCGGAACGTCGAGGTGCCGAACGCATCCGACGACAGCGCCACGCGAAGGCGAATCGGGCTCGGGCCCAACACGAGCGCCTCCAGGAGCTCGATGCCCTCGGCCACGGCGCTGGCCAATCCGCGTCGCCGCGCCCCCTCCATCGCGAGCTCGAGGTAGCCCGCGGCGGGAAAGACCACCTCACCAAAGGCCGCGTGATCGGCAAGGAATGGGAGATTCTCGAGGTCGAGTGTGATTTCCCATACCGGATCGACGGCGCCCGCCCGCGCGGGGCGATCGATCCAATAGCGCTGGTTGCGCCACGCATACCGCGGGAGGCGAACGCTGCGTCCTCCGGGATAAAGCGCGGACCATTGGACATCGTGGCCTGCGGCGTAGAGGCTTCCGACCGTCGAGAGCAGTGCTTCCCGCCCCGCGGCGTCGCGACGCATCGACGCAAAGGTGAGGCCATGGTGTTCGCCGTCGCGCAGGCACTCCTCGAGCGACGCGAGCAAGATCGGGTGCGGGCTCAACTCGAGGAAGAAGCCGTGGCCATCTTCCGATGCGCGCCGCGCGGCCTCGGAAAAGAGAACCGGATCGCGAAGGTTCTTTCCCCAGTACGCGGCATCGCAACCGAGCCCGGGTGCGATGCCGCCGAGCACCGACGAATACGACGGAATCGTCCCCGCGCGAGGACGCACCCCATGCAAATCGCCCACGAGCCGGGCGCGTGCCGCATCGACCCGGTGGCTGTGCGCGGCGATCGGCAGATCTTTTACGCGGCGGCAAAAGACGTCGCCGCCCTTCTCGAGCGCGGCGACCACGTCGTCCACCGCCGCGGTCTCGCCCGAGATGACCGTCGAGACGGGGCTGTTGCACACCGCCACGCAGAGCGCATCGCCGTAGGGCGCGATCCATTCGCGGGTCTCGTTTTCGCTCAGCCCGATGACCGCCATCGCCCCCTTCCCGGTGCCGGCCAGGAGCTGGCTGCGACGGGAGATGACCAGCGCCGCGTCCTCGAGCGAGAGGATCCCAGCCACGTGGGCGGCGGCCACCTCGCCCATGCTGTGCCCGATCACGGCGTCGGGCACCACACCCCACGAACGAAGCAGCGCGGCGAGGGCCACCGACATGGCAAAAATCGCGGTCTGCCCTTCGGCGAACCCCCAATCGGCCTGGGTGTGCTCGACCCCGTTCGTTCGCACCCGCTCGAGAAGCGAGAACGGCTTCGAATGAGGTGCGAGGGCTTCCGCGCATCGGACGAAGGCCTCGCGAAAGGCCGGCTCCTCGGCAATAAGCTGGCGCGACATGCCCGGCCAAAGCGAGCCCCATCCCGAGAAGACGAACACGAGCCCGGGGCGCCGTTGCGTGGCGAGTCGCCCCGACGCCACCGTCGGAAGCCGCTCCCCGCGCGACCACGCCGCCAAACGGTTCGCCGCCTCGCCGGCATCGCGGGCGACCACCGCGATGCGATGGTCATGATGATCGCGCCGCGCCGCGGCCGTAAAACAAATATCCGCGAATGCCGATGCATTCTGCAAGTAACCCGAATAGGACGCCGCGGTCGCCCGCAGCGAATCCTCGCTTTGCGCGGAGAGCGGCAGGACGTACGTCTCCTTGGGGGCCGCCGGTGCGGTCTGCAGCTCGGGCCCCGCCTCCTCCAGGATGGCATGCGCATTGGCTCCACCCATCCCGAAGGAGCTCACCGCCGCGAGGCGTGCCCCCTTTCGGCGCGGCCACGCCCGCGGTGCCCGCGGCACGGTGAGCGGCGTGCCGTCGAGCGTGATGTTCGGATTCAGCGCGCGAAAATGAATCTGCTCCGGAATGCGATCGTGCTCCAGGCAAAGGAGCACCTTGAGGAGGCCGGCCGCCCCCGCCGCGGACTCGAGGTGACCGAGGTTCGCCTTCACGGAACCGAGCACGCACTCCGACCCGTCGGAACGCGCTTTGCCATACACCGTGGTGAGCGCCTCGACCTCGATGGGATCCCCCAGCGTGGTCCCCGTTCCGTGCGCCTCGATGTAGCTCACGTCGTGCGGCTCGACGGCGGCACGCGCGAGGGCACGGCGGATCACGTCCACTTGCGCCGCGGGATTCGGCGCCGTCAGCCGGGTGCTGCGCCCGTCTTGATTGATGGCGCTGCCGCGGATGAGGGCGCGAATGGGATCTCCGTGCGCCCGGGCATCGGCAAGCCGCCGGAGCACGACGATGCCGCACCCCTCCGAGCGGATCATCCCATCGGCGCGCGCGTCGAAGGGTTTGCACCGACCATCCCCGGCGACCCCGCCCAGGTCGGCAAAGCCCAGAACGCCGGCGGGGGAAAGGACCAAGTTGACGCCACCGGCGATGGCCAGATCGCTCTCGCCGGAGAGGAGGCTCTGGCAAGCGAGGTGCAGCGCGGTGAGCGACGACGAGCAGGCCGTGTCGAGGGCCATGCTCGGGCCGCGCAGGTCCAAGAAATACGAAAGACGATTGGCCACGAGCGCGTGGGAGGCGCCCGCCATGACGTAGCTCTCCGCCTGGTAATCGTCGCGAAGGCGCTGCTGCATGTATTCGCTGGCCGAAATGCCGATGAAGACGCCCGCGTGGGTCCCGGCTAGCTCGCGGGGAACTTGGCCGGCATCCTCCAGGGCCTCCCACGCGACCTCGAGCACCATCCGCTGCTGCGGGTCCATCCACGCCGCTTCGTGCCGGTTGACGTTGAAAAAATCCGGGTCGAACTTGTCGATGTCCGACACGAATCCGCCGAAGCGAACGCCCGGCCGATCGGGATGGCGCGCACATAGGGCTTCCACGTCCCAGCGCTCCGCCGGCGGCTCGGAGACGGCATCGACGCCGTTGGCCAGCGCATTCCAAAACGCATCCGGCCCGCGAATGCCCGCCGGCAGCCGGCAGCCCATTCCCACGACGGCAATCGGCTCCTTCGGCTCTTCGAGGAGGCGCGCGAGCGTTCGCCGCTGGTCGGGCGAAAGCGCTTGAATCAACTTGAGAATACCGTCGCTCATAGAATGGTTTCCTGATTGGAAGCGGGGGCCTCCAAGAGCTTTTGGAGCTCGCTCTTCGAGAGCGCACTCATTTGCTCGAGCAGTGCGAGTGCACTGGCGTCGAGCGCATCGACTTGGGTGGGCATCTCTTCGACGGCGAGCGATGCGAGGGGTTCGAGGGGGAGCGACATTTCGCTGGCCAGGTGCACGGCCAGCGCGGCAGCGTTGGCGTGCGACCAGAGAAGGGTCACGGGGAGCGTCACGCCCAGGCCCCGTGCGAGGCGGTTGCGAACCTCCAGGGACAGGAGCGAGTCGAAGCCCAACGTGCCAAAGGGGGTCTCCGCGCCGACGCGGCTCGTGTCGAATCGGAGCACCTGGGCAATCTGTTCGCAGATGTAGCCCTCGAGCATGGTCCGGCGCTTCGGTCCGGCGTCCACGGCCTCGAGCGCCTCGCGCAGGGCGCCTCGCGTGCCCTTCGCGCCGGCCCCCGCGCCGGCCTCGAAGAGCTTTCGCACCATGGGGATATCGACGACATTGGGGGCGAGCGCTTTCCACGCCTCCGGCTGCGCGGGCATGACCACCGTTTGGATCCACCCGCGCTGCAGGATTCGAGCGAGCGCCTCGATGCCCCGTTCGGGAGAAATCGTCGCGGTGGACGGTTCGGTGATGGCACCGTTCGATCGAAGCCGCGCACCAAAGACGCCGCGCGCCGCGAGGCCGATGTTGGCCCAAGGTCCCCAGTTGATGGTCTGCGCGGGCAAGCCCTGGGAGCGCCTCGCGTGTGCGAGGGCGTCCATGAACGCGCTCGCCGCCGCGTAGTTCGCTTGCCCGGGCGTGCCGAGGATCGAGGACGCGGAGGAGAACAGAACGAAGAAGTCGAGGTCGGGGTCGGTGCAATGCTCGTGGAGCCATTGGCTTCCGGCGACCCGGGCCGCCATGACCCGCAAAAAGCGCTCGCGATCGAGGTTGAGGATCATGCCGTCGTCGAGGGCCACCGCCGCGTGAATGACGCCACGAAGCGGCGCAGACGATGCCGCGATACCGCGAAAGACGTGGTCGACCTGCGCCCGATCCGAGACGTCGCCGCACGCCACGTGCACCTGCGCCCCGGCACGCTGCATCTCGGAGATGGCCTCGTGGGCCGCTGGAGAGGGCGCCCGGCGGCCCATGAGCGTGAGGTGTCGAGCACCCTCGCCCACCATCCACCGCGCGACCTCGAGCCCGAGATCGCCGAGTCCGCCGGTAATGAGGTAGTGCCCATCGGATCGCACGAGCGGCAGTGCATCACCGCGTGTGGCCACCACCTCGGGCTCCTCCACCGTGAGGACGATCTTGCCCACGTGCTGGGCTTGCGCCATGTGCCGAAACGCGTCGACCGCCTGGGAAAGCGGAAAGCTGCGGACGGGGAGCGGCGTGAGGTGCCCCTGTTCCATGTCCGCGAAGATGCCTTCCAGGGTGCGCATCAAGGCGTCGGGCTTTTGCTCGGCCAGCGTCTGCAGGTCGATGGCAAAGAAGGCGACGTTGTTCCGAAACGGGAGCATGCCGAGACGGCTGTTCGCGTAGATGTCGCGTTTGCCGATTTCGAGGAAGCGGCCGCCGGGGGCTAGGGCCTCCATGCCTTTGGCGAGCGCCGCGCCCGTGAGCGAGTTGAGAACGAGGTCGACACCGCGGCCGCTGGTGCGACGGCGAACTTCGTCCGCGAAGTCGAGCGAGCGCGAGTCCATCACGTGGTGCGCGCAGCCGAGCGCGCGCACGTAGTCGCGTTTTTCCTCGCTGCCCGCGGTCGCGAAGATGATGCCGCCGAGGTGGCGGGCCAGCTGCATGGCCGCGAGGCCGACGCCGCCCGAAGCGGCATGCACGAGCACACTCTCGCCTCGCTCCATGCGCCCGAGCGTGACCAATGCGTGATGCGCCGTCAGAAAGACCGTGGGGATCGCCGCCGCTTCCTCGAAGGAGAGGTTCGTCGGCTTCCGGACCACGCGCGCCGCCTTGACGGTGACGAACGAGCCGGCGGCGTACGGCGCCATGGCCACCACGTCGTCGCCGACGTGAACGTTGGCGACACCCGGACCGACGCGGCTCACGCGCCCGGCGCATTCACCGCCGAGGACGTGCACGCCCCTCGGCGGATTGGGGTAGACGCCCATGGCCTTCATGACGTCGCTGAAATTGAGCGCCGCGGCGACGACCTGGATTTCCACCTCGCCTTCGCCGGGGTCGCGGCGCGGCACCTCCACCAGCGTCAGGTTGTCGAGCGAGCCGGGGATCGGGATCTCGAGCCGGACGCCCGCCTGGCGGGTGGAGACGCGCCGGCGGGACTCCGAAGCGAGGCCGCTCTCCCGAGGCCGCACGGCGAGGCGCGCGACGTGACGGGTGCCGCCGCGCCAGGCGATTTCATTCTCGCCATCGGCGCACCCGAGTTCGTCGAAGAGGGCGTCGCCATCGGCGCTGGAGGTGACCGCGTCGAGGTCGATGCGGGTGCAGGAGAGGCCCGGGAGCTCATTGGCCAGAACGCGCCCGAGGCCCAAGATGGGGGCCTGGGCAACGTTCAGGGCCGCCCCGGGCGGGTACGCCTGCGCACCGCGGGTGACCAGCCAAAGGCGTGCCGATGGCGCCGAGTCCGCGATGGCCTGCGCGAGGTACAGCGCGCTGATGCACCCCCGGTCCTGGGTTTCCTCCAGCGAGCCCGCCGCGAGACTCCACGCGTGAACGACGCCGCGGAGTTCGACGCCGCGGTTCTCGAACGCGCGCCCGACGAGCTCGCGGTAGGCGTCGGGGGACGTCGGATCGAGATCCTGCAGGGTCACCGTATGGCACGTGCCGCCCTCCGCCTCGAGCCGCGATCGCAGCGACGCCACGAGGCCGTCGCCCGCGTCGAAGAGCAACCACCCTCCCCTCGCCGCCGTCGCATCGGGCGCGGGCGCGGGCAGCGGTTGCGGGGGCCATGCGAGCTCGTACAACCAGCCATCCGTGCCGGCCTCGTTCGCCGTCGCACCCTTTCCCAGGCGGCGCGCATCCATCCCCGAGATCTCGACCAGCACGTGGCCATCGCCATCGAAGATGGAGGCATCGATCGAGACCATATCCAGGGTGGCGCCAGGTCGCGGCGAGATGCGCACGTAGGCGCCCGCGGCGTCGGCCGGCGGCCCGTGAACCTGCACGCGCGCGACGGCGACGGGCAGGACGGCGTCGCCGGCCTCGAAGTGCTGGCTCGGCAACGCGAGAATCGACGGGTGCAGCGCGGCATCGAGCAGCGCCGGGTGAACCAGGTAGCCGGCGGCATGCGGCTCGGTGATGACAAGCGTGGCGATGGCTTCGCCGTCACCGGCATGGGCCTCGCCGATCCCCCGGAAGCTCGCGCCGTAGTTCAGCCCGCGTGCGGTGAGCGCCTCGTAGAGCGCCTCGTGGGACGTGGAACGTGTGCACCGGGCGCGCAAAGATTCCACATCGAGGCGCGGCCCGCGTGCCCGCGTCGCGGGGCTCGAGACCAGCGTCCCCTGCACATGCACGTCCCACGGCTCGTCCGACGGGCCGCGAAGCGTAGCGATCTGGAACGATGCCAGCCCGGTCATCTCCAAGGTAACCGCGACCTGCACCAGCTCGGGCTCGCCCGCGGTCAGCTGCAGCGCCGACCGAAACGCCACGTCTCGAACGAGGTGAGCTCCGGGGCCAAATACCTCTTCGGCGGCGGCGAGGGCCATCTCGATGTAGCCCGTCGCCGGGAAAAGGATGTTCCCCTGAACGCGGTGATCGCTCAGGTACGCGAGGCGTTCGGCGTCGAGGCGCATCTCCCAAACGAAGACCCCCGACGCGGCCACCGGCGTTCGTCCGTGAAGCAGCGGACGCCCGGGATCGCCCGCGCGCCACGTTCGCGCGCGGTGGGCATGGCCCCGCTCCTCGTGCGCGAGCCAGACCCGCTCCGTTTGCCACGGATACGGCGGGAGCGACGCCCACGCGGCCCCCGACGGATAGAGTTGCTCCCAGGCGACGGGAACGCCGCGCACGTAAAGCCGGCCCAGCGAATCGAGCAAGGTCTGTCGTTCGTCGTGGCTGCGACGGCCCGAGGGGACGGTGATCGCATCGGCCCCGCGCTGGGCAATCGCATCGTCGACTGCATGAAGCAGACTCGGATGAGGGCTCATCTCGAGGAAGACGTTGAACGCCTCGCCGAGCATCGTTTCGATCACCGGCGCGAACAGGACCGGCTTGCACAGGTTGTCGACCCAGTACCGGGCATCGAAACACGCACCGTCGGACACCTGACCGGTGACCGTCGAATAGATGGGGATCGCGGCGGCGCGCGGCTTCAGGTGCGCGAGCGCCGCGAGCAGATCTTCGCGCAACGGATCCATCTTCGGCGTGTGCGACGCGACGTCGGTGCGCACCGGTTGGCAGTAGACGTTTCCTTCGCGCAGCGACGCCGCCAGCGTGTCCAGGGCGTCCAGATCGCCCCCGACGGCGGTCATCGTCGGGCCGTTGCTCGCCGACACCCAAAGGCGGCCTGCGTACGGCGCGAGGGCCGCCTCGGTCTTCGCCAGCGGGAGGCCGACGATGAGGATGCCTCCGTGGCCGCTCATGCGCCGGAGCAAGCGGCTGCGAATGCAGATCACGCTCGCCGCGTCCTCGAGCGAAAGCGCGCCCGCAATGTACGCGGCCGTCGCCTCCCCTTTGCTGTGACCGACCACGGCCTCGGGCTCGATGCCCCATGAGCGCCAGAGCGCCGTGTACGCGCTCTCGAGCGCGAAGAGGACGGGCTGAACCACGTCGATCGCACCGTTTGCAAGCGGACCATCGTCGCGCGCGATCTCGTCGTGGAGCGAAAAGTCGACCAGGTCCTTCATGGCGTGCGCCACACGATCGAACTCCGCGCGAAAGACCGGCTCCCGAACCAAGAGCTCGCGCCCCATCCCGATCCATTGCGAACCCTGGCCGGGATAAATGAAGACGGCAGCATGGCTGCGATCGGAGCGAACGAGCCCCGAGATGACCCGCGCATCCTCCTCCCCGCGCCCGAACGCACGGAGCGCCTCGACCCAATCCGATCGCGAACCGGCGACGACCGCGAGCCGTTGCGCATGGTGTCCGCGCTTGCGTGCGCTCGCGTAGCCGATGGACTCGAGGGATGCGTCCACCGTACCGAAGCGCTCGACCGAGGCCCGCACCGCGTCGGACAAGGCTTCCGGCGACCGCGCCGACAGCGGAACGAGTTGGATCCGATCCTCGCGCGCCTCGGCGGCGGTCCTCGCAGGCGGCTCGCCCAGGACCAGGTGCACGTTGGTGCCGCTGAATCCGAAGGAGCTGACCCCCGCGATGTGGGCGCGGTGGGCCGGCCACGCCAGGGCCTCGGTCGGGATGATCGCCGGAATCTCCGAAAGCGAGATCTCGGGATTCAGCCGCTCGAAGTTCAGGTGCGCGGGGATCCGGGCGCGTTGGAGCGACAGGATGGCCTTCATCAAGCCTGCGACGCCCGATGCCGCCTCGAGGTGACCGAAGTTCGTCTTCACCGAACCGACCCAAAGCGGGTGCTCGGCATCGCGCCCATCCCCCAGCGCCGCGCGCAGCGATTCGATCTCGATCGGGTCACCCAAGGCGGTCCCGGTGCCGTGCGCTTCGACGTAGGAGACCTCGGAGGGCTTCACCTGGGCATCGGCGAGTGCGCGGCGAATGACCTTCACCTGCGCCAAGCCGTTGGGAACGGTGAGGCCGCTGCTGTGCCCATCGTGCACCATCGCGATGCCTCGAATCACGCCGTGGATGACGTCATCGCCCGCAAGGGCATCCGAGAGGCGCTTGAGGACGACGAGCCCGCACCCCTCGCCGCGACCGTAGCCGTCGGCGCGCGCGTCGAAGGTTTTGCAAAGGCCATCGTGCGCAATCATCTTTCCGCGCGTGGTGGCGGCAAACGACAGCGGCGACGCGATCACACTGACACCGCCCGCCAGCGCGAGGTGGGTCTCCCCGGCCCGCAGGCTCTGGCAGGCGAGGTAGACGGCCGAAAGCGAGGACGAGCACGCCGTGTCGATCGACACCGCGGGGCCCTGCAGATCGAGCACGAACGCGAGGCGGCCGGCCGCGCAGCTGAGGGCGTTGCCCGTCAGATCGTAGACATCGTAGTCGCCGGCGCCGGCGCTTCGAAGTCGCAGCAGATTGTACTCGGCACCGGCGATGCCCACGAAGACGCCCGTCGCGCTGCCGGCCAAGCTCTCCGGTGCCACCCCCGCGTGCTCCAGCGCCTCCCACGCCACGGTCAGCAGGAGGCGGTGCTGCGGATCCAGCGCAGCGGCCTCGCGGGGCGAGATGCCGAAGAACGGATAATCGAAGTGATCGACGCGGTCGAGAAATGCCCCGTGCCATGCGTCGCCGTCGTCGTCGAAGGCGTCGGCGGCCCATCGCTCGCGCGGGGCCTTCGAGACGATGGTTCGCCCCTCCTCGAGCAATCGCCAGAGCGCCTCGGTGCTCTCGATGCCGCCGGGGAAACGGCATCCCATGCCGACCACGGCAATCGATTCCTGGGCGGCCACCTCGGTGCGGTCCACGCGCGTGGTGCGGGTCGAGGCGAACCCCAGGACGTCTTCCTCGAGGTGGCGCGCGAGGGTTTCGATGCTCGAATGGTTGAACACCGCGGCCACGGGGACCGGCCGCCCGAACAGGGATCCCAGGCGTCGCGAAACGTCGACGGCCATCACCGAATCCATGCCCAGCTCGAAGAGGCCCGCGGCCGGATCGAGGATGTCGTCGTCCCCGAAGCCGAGCACGCGGCCGACTTCCTTGCGCACGATCCCTTTGAGCCGGCCCAGGCGTCGGGCCGGTGAGGTGGATTCGAGTTGCCGCCGGAGGTCGTCACCGTCCTCCGCCCCACGGATTCCGTTGGCCTCGGGCTCGCGCGCCGCGACGCTCGCGATCAGCGGCCGTCGGCGTTGGGCTTCGTAGATTGGTGTGAAGCGCGACCAATCCATGGCCGCCACGATGGCGTGCGAGACCCCGGTCGCGAGGAGTCTTCCCATGACCTCGAGGGCGAGCTCGGAGGGCAGTGCGAAGACGCCCATGCGGTCGTACTGCTCGCGCAGGCGCTCGGTTTGCCCTTCGCTGCGGCGGACGATGCGCGCGTCGTCCCACCGGCTCCACGCGATGCTGAGCGCGGGCAGGCCCATGGCGCGTCGCTGGTGCGCGAACGTCTCGAGAAAGGCGTTCGCCGCGCCGTACAGGCTCATGTCCTTCAAGCCCCAAACCGCCGCGGTGGAGCCGAAGAGAACGAAGAAGTCCAGCGCGAGGTCCTGGGTCAGCCGGTGAAGCGCCCACGTGCCGGCCACTTTGGCGCCGAGTTCGCGCGCGAGCGACCCTCGTTCGAGATCGACGATAGGGCGCTCCGTCGCCGTGCCGGCCGCGTGAACGACACCGCGGAGCGGCGGCTTCGTTTTGGCGATCTGCGCGAACAACAGCGCCATGCGCAATTCGTCGGAGACGTCGGCGGGCACCATCAGAACATCGACGCCCATCGCCTCCAATTCACGCAGGGACGCGATCTGCGTCGCGGTGTGCGCATCGCCGGGCGCATCGCGGGACGGAACGTTGCGACCCACCAGGACGAGGTGCCGCGCGCCGCACCCCGCGAGCCAGCGCGCCACCTTGAGACCGAGCGCACCGAGACCGCCCGTCACGAGGTACGTCGCGTTGTCCGAAACGGGGGCGCTTTCGAGCGGCTTGCCGCGGAGAACGGCGCTTCGTTCGATGCGCAGCGCGTAGCGTTCTCCGCCTCGGAGCGCGAGGTGCTCCTCCCCATCGGGTGCGGCGATTTCCGTGAAGATCGCCGCCGCGCTTTCCGCGTGCCCCGTGGCGGCGGGATCCAGGTCGAGCATCGCGCGCAGGACACCGGGGTGCTCGAGGCTGGCCGTGCGCCCGAAGCCCCAGAGCGCCGCTTGATCCGGTGCGAGCACCATCGCATCCCCGGCGACGACGGACTGCGACCCCCGTGTCACCACGAAGAGAGACACGGGGGCCGGCAGCGGCGCGAGCCACTGCAACAGTTCGATGAGGTCTCCCAGCGCTTTCTCGGGCGAAGCCGCCTCGAGCCCTCCCAGGTACACGACGCCGCGCAGCGTGCTCGCATCCTCGGGCCACGTAGTGAGCACCTCGTTGCCGTGCTGCACCAGCAGCTCCGCGAGTTCGCCGCCCACCCCTGGCACATCGCCGACGAGCAGCCACGCGCCCGATTCGGAGTTCGCCGTCGTCGCGGCGCGCGGGCTCGTTCGCCAGCGGGGCTCGTAGATCCAATCGTCCCCCTCCCGCACAGGCGGTTCGGGCTCTTCGGCCCAAAAGCGCTTGTGCTCCCACGCATACGTCGGCAGATCGGCGCAGCGCCCCGACGGGTACAGACGCTTCCAATCGACCCGATACCCCGTGGTGTGCAGCGCGGCGAGCGACTCCAGCAACTGCGCGCGATCGTCGCGCTCGCGCCGCAAACTGGAAACGGCGACGCGGTTTTCGGAGGTGAACGCCTCTTGCATCGCGTGCAGCAGCGTCGGGTGCGGGCTCATCTCGATGAAATGCGTGTGCCCGGTGTCGAGCAAGCGATCCATCGCCCGCGCGAAGCGCACCGGCTCGCGCAGATTTCTCCCCCAGTACGCCGGATCGAGCCGTGTGCCCGTGAGCGTGTCGCCCGTGACCGTCGAATGGAACGCGATGCCCTCGGCGGCCCGTGGTGTGATTCCCGCGAGCAGCGACACCAGTTCGCCCACCAAAGGATCCATCTGCGGGCTGTGGAAGGCGACGTCGGATTTCACGACGCGGCAAAGCACGCCGTCCACTTCGAGCCGCGTGCGGATCTCCGCCACGGACCGCGGATCGCCGGACAATACGGTCATGCGCGGCCCGTTGCTCGCAGCAATCGAAACGCGATCGCGATGACCCTCGAGGCACGCCTCGGCATCCCCGAGCGGCAACGAGGCGAGGAGCATGGCCCCTTGGCCGCGGACGCGGTCCAGCAGCAGGCCACGCTGGCAGATGATCCGCGCGGCGTCGTCCAACCCCAGGGCGCCGGCGACGTGCGCCGCCGCGATCTCGCCCATGCTGTGCCCGACGACGGCGCTCGGCTCGATCCCCCATGCACGCCACCGGGCCGCGAGCGCGACGCCGATGGCGAAGAGCGCCGATTGGACCTGCGAGACCCGATCGAGCCATGCGGGTTCCGTGCTTCGGAGCGTGTCGACGAGGCCCCAATCGGCGTACGGCCGCATCGCCGCATCGCAGTCTTCCAGGGCTTGCCGAAACACCGGGTCGTGCTCGAAGAGCTGCCTCCCCATGCCGAACCATTGCGATCCGTGCCCGGAGAAGACGAAGGCCATCGTCGTTTCTTTTCCGGCCTTCGCGAAGCCACGGGCCACGCCGGGCAAGGGCGCGTGCTCTCTCTGCGTCTCGAGCCCGCGAACGAGCTCGGCGTGCGTGCGACCGACGACCGACAACCGGTGCTCGTGATGGCTCCGCCGCACGCCGGTGGTGTGCGCGAGATCGCGCAGCGGCGGCGCGCCGGCCTTCTCGAGGTGCCGCGCGTACGCACGCGCCAGATCGCCCAGCGACGTTTCGGTGCGCGCCGAAAGGGACAGCACGATGGGCCCGGGATCGCTGGGGAGCTCGCTCTGCGGCGGCGGCGCCTCCAGGACGACGTGCGCGTTCGTCCCGCTCGCACCGAACGAACTGACCCCCGCGATGCGCTTTCCTTCGGGCGACGACGGCCAGCCCATGCTGCGGGTGGGGACGCGGATCGCCAAGTCGACCCACTCCATGTGGGGATTCAGCTGCTCCAAGTGCAGATGCGGCGGAAGGCTTCCACGCTCGAACGAAAGCGCCGTCTTGATGAAGCCTGCGACGCCCGACGCGGATTCGGCGTGCCCGATGTTCGTCTTGATCGAGGCGATGTAGAGTGGCCTCTCGGCAGGGCGCCCGTCGCACAAGCTTTCGGCGAGGGCGCGCACCTCGATCGGATCGCCCAGGGGGGTGCCCGTGCCGTGGGCCTCGACGTAGCCCACGTCGTGCGGTCTCACGCCCGCGTTGGCTAGCGCGGCGCGGATCACCTCCACCTGCGCCTTCTTGTTCGGCACGGTGAGGCCGCTGCTCGGGCCGTCCTGATTCACGGCCGTACCGCGAACCACGGCGACGATCGGATCTTCTGCGGCGAGCGCCGCATCGAGCGGCTTCAGAACGACGATGCCGCACCCTTCGGCGCGCACCATCCCGTCGGCATCGGCGTCGAACGTGCGGCATCGGCCGGACCGCGAAAGCATCCGCGCGCTGGAGGCGGCCAGGTAGCCTTCGGGCGAGAGAAGCAGGTTGACGCCACCGGCCAGCGCCACCTCGCATTCGCCCATGCGCAAACTCTGGCAGGCGAGATGAATGGCGACGAGCGACGACGAGCACGCCGTGTCCACGGCCATCGCGGGGCCGTGAAGGCCGAGCAGGTACGAAAGCCGTCCGGCCGAGAAATTGAGCGAGTTGCCGGTCATGTAGTACGCATCGACGTGGGCATTGCCCTGCCGCGAGAGGATCCGCGCGTAGTCGTTGGTGCTGATGCCAACGAAGACACCGGTCTTCGTATGCGCCAGTTCATCGGGCACCTGCCCGGCGCGCTCCAGCGCCTCCCAGGCGACCTCCAAGACGAAGCGGTGCTGCGGATCGATGCTCGCCGCCTCGCGCGGAGAGATCCCGAAGAACGCCGGATCGAACTGATCGACGCCGTCCACGAAGCCGCCGTGGCGGGTGGCGATCTTGCCGGGGGTCGACGGATCCGGATCGTAGAGCGTGCCCATGTCCCAGCGCTCGCGTGGGATCTCGGTCACCGCGTGGATTCCGCGCTCCAGGTTTTCCCACAGATCATCCGGGCTGCGGACACCGCCGGGGAAACGGCATCCGATGCCGATCACCGCGATGGGCGCATCGCGAAAGGACTCGGAGCGACGCAACCTCGTGGCCATGTCGTCGAGCTTGTCGAGGGCTTGCTTGAGCAGCGATTTCTTGTCCGTCATCGTCGTCATGAAAGCTCCAGAAGCCTCCGCGCCAGCTGCTCGGCGAGCTCGTCCTCCGTCACGTCATCGTAGTGGCCGTCTTGATGTCGTGCCGATTCGTCGGCCGACGGATCGCGAAGCCCGAGAACCGTCGTCCCCAGGTGCTGGGTGAGCGATGCGATCGTGGGGTACTCGAAGGCGATGACCGTCCGCAGCTTTCGACCGAGTCGCTTCCCCAGCGACGACAAGAGCCGCACCGCCATGACCGAGTCCATGCCGAGCGTGAAAAATCCCTTGTCGACCGGGGGGACCTGGTCGCGCGCGAAGCCGAGTACCTGGGCGACGTCGGCAGCGACCGTGTCGGTGAGGTATTGCCACGCCTCGACCGCGGAGAGCGCGTCGATCTTCATCAGGAGATCCGGCAAGGCGGGTTCGCGCTCGGCGGCATCCTTGGAGACGCGAATCTCCTCGAGAAGCCGCCGCCGCCCGCGCGCCTCGTAGATCGGCTTGAAGACGTCCCAATCGATGGAGGCGACGCCGATGCGCGCCCCACCGGTTTGCGAAGATTGCAGCACGCGCTCCAGCGCATCGAGCGCGATGTCGGTGGGCATCGTTTTGAGACCCCACGAGCGGTGCAAGGTGCCGATCTCCTCGGAGACGGTATTTCCACCGGCCCAGGCACCCCAGGCGATGCTCGTGGCCGGCAGCCCCATTGCGCGCCGATGGATCGCCAGCGCATCGAGGAACTGGTTCGATGCCGCGTAATGCCCTTGATCCAGGCCGCCCCAGAGGGAGGTCACCGACGAGAACAGGACGAACAGGTCGAGCGGCAGGTGCGCGGTGAGCTCGTGCAAGATCCACGAGCCATGGACCTTCGGTCGGAACGCCGCCTCGAGCTGCTGCTCGGATTTCTCGCCGACCAGCGGCGCAAAGAAAACGTCGCCCGCGGCATGAAAAACGCCTCGCAGGGGCTTGGCCAGGCCGTCGATCAGGCGGGCCATCGCGTCGCGGTCGGCCGCGTCGATGGCCGGCGTTTCGACGGTCGCGCCCGCGGCCTCGAGCGCGCGAATGGCCGCGACGACCCACCGACTGCGATCGCGGAGGCCCGTGCGGCTGGTGAGCACCACGTGCCGCGCGCCCCGCTCTACGAGCCAGCGCGCGAGATGCAACCCGAGGCCACCGAGGCCGCCCGTCACCAGGTAGCTGCCATCGGCGCGGATCGGCGCAGGCGAGCCGGCCGAGGGCGCGGGCATCTGCACCAGTCGCGCGACATGGCGGCGTCCGCGGCGAAATGCGATCTGGTCCTCGTCGTCGTGGTGCAGGAGCTCGGCGGCCAGCGCCTCCGCGTCGGCGGCATCGTTCGACTCGGGATCGAGGTCGACCAGCCCTCCCCAGAGCTCGGGGTGCTCTTGGGCGATGACGCGGCCGAGACTCCAGAGCGGCGCGTGCGACAGCGATGCCGTCTCCTCACGCACCGAAGAGGCCATGGCTTGCGCTCCACACGTGACGAGCCAGAGGCGCGATCCCCTGCCCGCGCGAACGACCAGCTCCAAGAGTCGCAGCACCGACGCGCCATGGGTACGCGCGGCGAGGTCGACGGCCGCCGCCGTGTCGAACGTGTCCAGCAGGAGCACCACACCGCGCACGGGCGCACCCTCTTGGAGCGCGCGGGCGAGGCCTCCAGAGTTCAGATCTTGCTGCGAGAACGTCGCGGACGTCTCACCGGCCTCGGTGAGGCTCGTGGCCAAGGCGGACGCCACGCCCGCGTTCGGGCCATCGACCACGAGAAGCCAGTGCCCGCCCGAGGTGGCACGGTGGCGTGTCGAGCTGCGCGCGGGCCGCTCCGGCCATTGAAGCTCGTAGAACCAGTCGGCGATGGGATCGCGCCCTGCGTTCCGCACGATGTCGCGGAGGGGTGAGGCGCAGAGCTCGAGGCCGCGAAGCTCCGCCAGCGTGGCGCCGTCGTCGCCGAACACCGCGATGTCGACCCGACCCTCGCCGTCCGGGCGCTGCCGAAGGTGCATCCACCGGGCCGTTCCTGGGCATAGGTCGAGGCTCTCGACCGCCACCGGGAGCTGGCGCTTTTGCGGTGCGCCCACCTCCAGCCGGGCGAGCCCCACCAGCATGGCGGCCGCGCGCACGAGCGCATGGCTGCCCGCCGCCGGCGAAAGCTGCACGCGGGCGATCGCTTCGTGCGCGTCCGGGTGCACGAGCACCTGCGTCACCGGCGGATCGTTCACGTCCTCGATGCCATACTCGCTGAGGCGCTGCCTCCACACCGCACGCGGCACCTCCACGGTGCATCGCGCGACCACGTCGTCGGGGCGCGCGCACGCTTCGAGCGCCTCCGCCGGCAGCACGCGCCCCTCGCCGATGCATCGCCACGATGCCTCGGTGGTTTCGCGGTAATAGAGGCTCACGGCGGCGCACGTCTCCGCCTCGGCGTCGAACGTCGTCACCAGAAGCTGCAACGCGGCGCCGCCCTCCTCGGAGAGCACCACGGGCTCGTTCATCGCGAGCTTCACGCGAAATGCCCCCGCGCCGACGATCTCCCGAACCGCCGCATCGACGAGCGCGGCGAATGCGTCCAGCGCCAAGACGGCGAGCCCTTGGAGCCGATGCGGCGCGCCAAGCAGCGCGCATCCTCGCTCCAGTGGAATCTGAAAGCCGTGCGTCGTCGGCTGGTGCGCCATCGGCGCAAGTCGTTGCCCAAGCAATGAATGCTCCGTCGAGGACGCGTCCGCAGTCGGTCGTACCGGGGGCACGAACCAATAACGTTGGCGCTGCCAAGGATAGCTCGGCAGCTTGATGCGCGTGCCGGTGGGGTAGTGCTTCTCCCACGGCACGGGGTACCCCTTGGCGTACAGCGCGCCCAGCGATTCGAGCATCACCGCGCGCTCGTCCGCGTCGCGCCGGAAGCTCGGCACGGCAACGGTGTGGCTCATTTCGCCCTTCGCGGCGATGGCTTCTTCGACCGCGGTCAGGAGCAGCGGATGCGGACTCATTTCCACGAACTGGGTGTGGCCCGCCTCGAGGAGGCTCGCGACCGTCTGGGTGAACTGCACCGGCTGGCGCAGGTTCTTGCCCCAGTAGGCGGTGTCGAGCTGCCGGCCGTCGAACGGCCCGGCGCTCACCGTCGAGTAGAAGGCGACGGACTCCGCCACCGGCTCGATGCCCGCGAGGACCTTGGTGAGTTCGGGCAGCAGCGGATCCATCTGCGGGCTGTGGGAAGCCACGGCCACTTTGATGTGCCGGCAGAAGATGCCATCGGTCTCGAGCTGCCGTCGAAGGTGCTCCGCGGCATCCGGATCGCCCGAGACGACCGTCGTCCGAGGCCCGTTGCTCGCGGCAATCGACAACTGCTTCGCATAGCCCTCCAGGCGCGCCGCGAGGCGCGCCGCGGGAAGCTCGACCAGGAGCATCGCGCCCTTGCCGCTCACGCGCCCGAGCAGCTGACTACGGAGGCAAATCACCCGTGCCGCATCGTCCAGGCTCAAGGCGCCGGCGACGTGCGCGGCCGCGACTTCGCCCATGCTATGGCCGACCACTGCATCGGGCTCGACCCCCCACGCCCGCCACTGCGCGGCCAGCGCGACCCCCATCGCGAACAAGGTTGGCTGCACCACGTCCACGCGCTCCCACGGTGCGGGATCGTTTCGCCCGAGCAAGGCGAGCAGCGACCAGTCGACGTATTTCCGAATCGCGGCATCGCAGGCCGACAGCGTGTCGCGAAACACGGTCTCCTCGGCGAGAAGCTTTCGCCCCATGCCGATCCATTGCGACCCTTGGCCCGGAAAGACGAAGACGACCTTCGGCTGCGCGCTCGCGGGAAGCTGCCCGTGGTGCATGCCCGGGTGCTCGGCCCCATCGACGAAGGCCGACAGTGCGGCCAGAAACTCGTCGTGCGAGCGACCGACGAGCGCGAGGCGGTGGTCGTGGTGCGTGCGCCGCACGCCCGCCGTGTGCGCCAGATCGCGCAGCGGTGGGACGCCCGCGAGGAACGCTCGATAGCGGCGCGCAAGCTCGGTCAATGCGGGCGCGCTGCGCGCGGAGAGCGGAAGCAAGAAGGGCCGGCCCGGCGCCTCGTGCCCTGCGGACGGGGGAATTCGCTCCGGTGGCTCTTCGAGCACGGCGTGGGCGTTGGTTCCGCCTGCGCCGAACGAGCTCACGCCTGCGTAGCGGCGGTCATGCCCTTCGGGCCAAGGCATGGTGGCGGAGGGGAGCACGAAGCGCGTGCCGGTCAGCGGCACCTCGGGATTCGGCTTCTCGAAGTGCAGGTTGCGCGGAATGGCCCCGTGGTGGACGCACAGCACGGCCTTGATGAACCCGAGGATCCCCGCGGCCGCCTCGAGGTGGCCCATGTTCGTCTTGATGGCCCCGAGCGCGCACGCCCCGCGCGACGCTTTGCGCCCGTACACGCTCGCCAGCGCCTCGACCTCGATGGGATCGCCCAGGGACGTACCGGTTCCGTGCGTCTCGATGAACCCGATGTCCGACGGATCGAGCCGTGCGAGATCGAGGGCCTTCCGTACGACCGCCGCTTGCGCGAGACCGCTCGGCGCGGTGATGACCGTCGTCTGTCCGTCTTGATTGACACCCGACCCGCGAACGACGGCGATGACGTCGTCACCAGCTGCGAGGGCATCGTCGAGGCGTTTGAGCACGACGACGGCGCAACCTTCACCGCGAACGAAGCCATTGGCCGCCGCATCGAAGGTTTTGCACTTGCCGTCGGGGCTGAGCAGCCCCCACTTCGTGTACGAGATGCTCACCGTGGGCGAGATCATCAAGTTCACGCCGCCCGCGAGCGCCGCATCGCAATCGCGGTTGCGAAGGCTCTGGCAAGCGAGGTGCAGCGCCACCAGCGACGACGAGCACGCCGAATCCACCGCCAGACTCGGCCCGTGAAGGTCGAGATGGTACGACAAGCGGTTCGCCGCGAACGAGTAGGGCGTGCCGCTGCTCGTGTAGGCATCGATGGTGTCGATGTTCGCGTTCTGCTCCTGAATGTAGTCGTTGCCGGTGATGCCGATGAACACGCCGGTCTGCGTGCGCGCCATGGTCTGGATGGGGATGCCCGCGTGCTCGATGGCCTCCCAGGCCACCTCGAGAAGCACGCGATGCTGCGGGTCCATCCAGATCGCTTCACGGGGCGAGATGCCGAAGAAGCCAGGGTCGAAACCGTCGATGCTGTCGAGGAACGCCCCGTGGCGGGTGCTGATCTTCCCGGGCGCGGCCCGGTCCGAATCGAAGAACCGCTCATTGTCCCAGCGCTCCCTGGGGACCTCGGTCACCGCATCTTTTCCTTCGTCGAGCCATTGCCAGAGGGCGTCGGAATCGTGGATCCCGCCGGGAAGCCTGCAGCCAATGCCGACGACGGCGATGGGCTCCGTGCGTGCGCGCTCGAGGCGGTCGACCTTGTCCTGCATCTGCTTCAACGCCAGAAGCGCACGCCTCACCGGCGAGAGCTGTTCGTCTTCGCTCATGAATCCTCTCTACGCAGTACGCCGGTCGATGGCTCGAGCCCACGAAGTTGCTCGAGCAACATATTTTCCGCCTCCTCGTCCGACATCAGCGTCAGCTCCTGCACCTCGCTGACCGCGGGCGCCGTCCTCTCCGCCGGCTCGTCGAGCTCGAGGTGCTCGAGCAGATGCGCCGTGAGGGCTCGAAGCGTCGGGTAGTTCCAGAACATGGTCGCCGACAAGCTCACGCCGAGGGCGCCCTCGACGGCCTTGCGCAGTTCCATGGTCATCAGCGAATCGACACCGAGCCGCCCGAAGGGGCGGTCGAGTGGGATCTGCTCGGGGCGAACGCCCAAGATCACGCCCAGCTGTTTCGCGAGCGACTCGGTGAGCAGCTTCTTGCGCTGATCCGCGCGGAGCGCCGCGAGTTCGTCGAGAAAGCTCGACGCGCGCGGGTGTTCGGCATCGCCCTCGAACCGCGTCGCCCATGCCGCAGGGACGACGCCGACCTGCGCGGGCGCGTCGCTCATCAGCCGGCCGAGCAAGGTCAGGGCTCGCTGCGGTTCGAGGGTATCGGTGGAGGATGCGATGCCGGGAAGCGCGCGCGCGGCCATTCCGCCTTCCGCCCAGGCGCCCCACCCCATCGAGAGTGCCACTTCGCCACGGGCACGTCGTTCGCATGCCAACGCATCGAGGAAGGCATTGGCGGCGGCGTAGGCTCCGAGCCGCGGCGAATCGAGCCAGCTGGAGATCGACGAGAAGGCGACGAAGAAGTCGAGCGGGCGGTTCGCGAACACGCGGTGCAGCGCCCACGCGCCCTGCACCTTGGGGCGCAGGTGTGCGTCGAGCCAGCGCGCGTCGCCTTCGAGCAGCGGCCGCGGATCGGCGATGCCCGCGGCATGGACGATCCCCCGAATCGGCGGGAGGCATGCGCGATCGTGCGCCTCGAGGGCGCGGCGCAACGCGTCCTCGTCGGCGACGTCTTCCGCGAGCACGCGGACGTGCGCACCGAGGCGCTCGATGTCGAGCACCGTGGCGATCCGGCGCCCCGCGTCGCTGTCCTGGGGAACCTCGCCCCACCCATCGCGCGCCGGCAGGCCGGTGCGACCGAGAAGTACCAGGTGCCGTGCGCCCGATTGCACCATCCACCGTGCAACCTTGGAACCGAGCGCACCGAGGCCGCCGGTGATGAGGTAGCTCGCATCGGCGCGGAAGGCGTACGCGGGCGCCGGGATCTCCCGAGGACGGCGAGCGATCCGCGCGCGGTAGATCGCGCGGCCGCGGGCCGCGAGTCGCTCCCCCATGCCGCTCTTGCTCGCGCCCGCACGCGCAAGAACGCTGCGAAGTGCGGCGGCATCGCGGCTGGCGTCGCCCGAGGGATCCAGGTCCAAGATGCCGCCCCATCGCACGCCGTGCTCGGGTGCGATCGCACGCGCAAGGCCCCAGAGCGGCGCCCCGAGCAGTCCGGGGGCGCCGCCGCCAAGGAGGCTCTGGCTGCCGCGGGTCACGACCCAGAGCTTCGGCACCGAGGTCCAGCGCCGCCCTTCGAGCAGGCGCAAGGTGTCGATCACGCGCGCGCACCGCGCGGTGGCTTCCGCACCGAGGTCGCCCGCGGATGCGAAGGCGGCGTCGTCCGACGTTTCCAGGTGGAGGACACCTCCAAGCGAAACCGGCTCATGTCCCTTTTCCGGGGGAAGCGACCTTACGCAGCGACGTGGCGCGAGCGCTTGCTGCACCCAATCGAACACCTCGTCCTTCGGCGTGACGACGAGCCATGGGCCTTCCGGCGACGCCTTCGCATCGCCGCGCGGCGTGGGGATCGGATCCCATGCGAGCTCGTACGCCTCGATGTCGAGTGGCTCTTCGGAGACCGTGCTCGCCGGCGATTCGGTACCCTCGGTCCGTTCGATCCAATGGCGCTCTCCTTGCCAGGAATACGCCGGCAGTGACACGACCCGACCGCGCTCCGGAAGGAGCTTTGCGAAGTCGACCGACGACCCCGCACGGTAGAGCGCACCGAGCGCGCGAAGGAATACGAGCCCATCGTCGTGCTCGCGTCGAAGCATGGGGACGACCGTCCCAGCGAGGTGTTTGCGGCCGAGGATCTCGTGAATGTTCGCGCCCAGCACGGGGTGTGGTGCGATCTCCACGAACGTGCGGCAACCCGCGTCGAGCGAGGCCTCGAGCGCGTTCACGAACTGCACCGGCTCGCGGATGTTGCGTGCCCAATACGCGGCATCGAGCTCCGGGCCCGGGACCCGATGACCGGTCACGGTGCTGAACATCGGCACGCGCGCCGGCCCCGGGCGAAGCCCGGCGAGCCGCTCGGCGAGCTCCTGTTGGAACGGGGCCATGCGAGGACCGTGGAATGCGTAGTCGACCTTCAAATCGCGGCATCGAATGCCGCGCCGTTCGAGCGTGGCCAGCAGCTCCGCGAGCGCCGTCGCGTCACCGGAAAGGACGACCGACTCCGGACCATTGTGGCCCGCAACGCACACGCTGGTGCCGGCCACCAGCGACTGCGCATCGCTCCACGGCAGTGCGACCTGCGCCATGCGCCCGGAACCGGTTGCACGCTGCATGAGGAGGCCGCGGTGATGGACGATGGCCGTCGCTTGCTCGAGATCGATCGCCCCCGAGGCCCACGCGGCGGAGACCTCGCCGACGCTGTGCCCCACCACGGCCGCCGGCACGATCCCCACGTGTTCGAGGAGCGCCACGAGCGCAACTTGGACGGCGAAAAGGACCGGCTGCGCGACCTCCGTCGCGGTGAGACGCGCGTGCGATGGCTCGGCGCGCAGCTCGTCGAGGATCGACCAAGACGCGTGCTGCGCGTGGAGCGTGTCGCACCGATGCACCATCTCGCGAAAGACCGGCTCGTGCTCCAGCAAACGTCGCCCCATGCCGAGCCACTGCGAGCCTTGACCGGAGAACACGAAGGCCGTCTTCGTGCCCTCCGCGTCCTCGTCGCCCGCCGTCTCGTCACCAGGCGCGATGGGGCGATGCGGCTGCGCGAGAAAGGCGTCGAGATCCGCGCAAAGCTCGCCGGCGGAAGCGCCAACCGCCGCAACGCGGTGCTCGTGATGATCGCGCCGCGCGCCCGCCGTGTAGGCGATGTCCTCGAGCGGGACCTTCGCGCCCTCCAGGTATGCGCGGTACGCTTCGCACGCGCCGCGAAGCGCCTCCGGGCTGCGCGCCGAAAGCGGCACGATGTGCGCGTACCGCACCGTCGAGGACGACGAAGGCTGGGGTGGCGCCGCCTCCAAAATCGCGTGCGCGTTCGTCCCGCTGATGCCGAACGAGCTCACGCCCGCAAAACGCGAAGCCCCCGGGGACCACGCGATGTTGTGCGCCGCAATCGCGAGCCGCGTCCCATCGAGCGGGATGCGGGGGTTGAGGCGTTCGAAGTGCATCTGACGCGGGATCTTCTCGTGGTGGAGAACCAACGACGCCTTGATGAGGCCTGCGATCCCCGCGGCCGCTTCGAGATGGCCAATGCTGCTTTTGACGGAGCCCAGGATGCACGGGGCGCCATCGGCGTTGGGCGCGCCGAGCACGGCCGCGAGCGCCTCGACCTCGATGGGATCCCCGAGCGACGTCCCCGTGCCGTGCGCTTCGACGTAGCCAATTCGATCCGGCGAGACGCGCGCCCGCTCGAGCGCCTGCCGCAACAGCGCTTGCTGCGAAAGGACGTTGGGCGCCGTCAGGCCCGTGGACCGGCCGTCCTGATTCACCGCCGAGCCGCGAAGGACGGCCCAAACGCGATCTCCGTCCCGCACGGCGTCGGAGAGGCGCTTCAACACGACCACCCCGGCGCCCTCCCCGCGGACGAATCCATTGGCACGGGCATCGAACGTCTTGCAGCGGCCGTCGGGGGAGAGCGCCTGCAGCTGCGCGAGCAGGTGCATCGTCAAGGGCGAGATCATCACGTTGACGCCGCCCGCAAGCGCTACGTCGCATTCGCCAGTCCGCAGGCTTTGGCAGGCGAGGTGCACCGCCACCAACGACGACGAGCACGCGGTGTCCAAGGTGATGCACGGCCCCTCGAGCCCCAACGTGTACGAGAGGCGGCCGGCCGCCGTGCTGGCCATGTTCCCCGTGGTGGCATAAACGTCGAGCTGGTCGGTGCGGGCCGTCGCCTGCTCCCGGTAGTCGAGATGGCACATGCCGATGAACACGCCCGTGCGGCTTCCGGCCAGCGCACCGATGATCTGCCCGGCGTCCTCGAGCGCCTCCCACCCCACCTCGAGGAGCAACCGCTGCTGCGGGTCGAGGCTCGAGGCTTCGCGCGGGGATATCCCGAAGAACGCCGCATCGAAGCGGTCCACGGAGTCGAGGAAACCGCCCCAGCGCATCTCGGGCAAGCGCGGTGCTCGCTCGATGTCCCAGCGCTCGCGCGGGATCTCGCGGATGGCGTCGACGCCGTTCTCGAGCTGCTTCCAAAAGGCCACCGGACCGCGTGCGCCCCCGGGGAATCGGCAGCCGATGCCGGCGATGGCGATGGCCTCGCTCCGGGTGGCTCCCTCGGCCTTGAGGCGCTGGTTCTGCGCACGCAGCTTGCGCAGTTCCACGGTGGCGGTTTCCAGAAGCGGGCGTAGAGCGTCTGCGGACACGTCTTTCGTCGACATGGTTCTCTATTCGCCGCCTTCTTCGGCGACCTGTGCGAGCTCGCTCGAAAGGGCCGCGATCAATCCTTCGTTCGAGAGCTCTCGCACATCGTCGTGGAGTGCTTCATCGTTCTCCGTAAGGTCCTCACCGCCCGAGACGACCTCCGCGGATGGCGCGAGCAGCCCCGCGAAATGCTCGGTGAGCGCGGCCACGTGGGGAAAGGTCCAGATCAAGGTCGACGGCAGCCTCGTTTCGACGCCGGCCTCGAGCCGATTGCGGAGTTCGAGCCCCAAGAGCGAGTCGATGCCCAGGCTCTTGAGCGGCGTGCTGCGCGCCACACGCCCCGGCTCCATGCGGAGCACCAAGCCAACCTGATCGCGTACGAATTGCTCGATGATCTCCTTGTGCTGCTCGGGCGCTGCCGCCGACACGGCCCTGCGCAGCTCCGAGGAAGGCGCCGAAGACGGCGGCGGCCCCTCGTCTCGAAGGTCGGAGAACATGGACGAGGATGCGATGGCTGGATAGAACTCGACCCACTGCCGCACGTCGAAGGGCACGGCGCCCACGTGCACGTCGCCCCGCGCGAGCGCGCGTTCCAGCAGCCCGATGCCCTCACGCGAGGTGAGACTCCCCATCCCCCGCTGGGCCAAGCGCACCCCGCGCTTTGCGTCCGCCGCCGCCAGCCCTACGTCCGAGAACGGGCCCCACCCCACGGAGCATCCCACCAGATTGCGCGCACGCCGGTTGTGCGCGAGCGCATCGAGGAATGCATTCGCCGCCGCGTAGTTCCCCTGCCCCGGAGAGCCCAGAAGCCCCGCAATCGACGAATAGAGAACGAAGAAATCCAGCGGCTCGTCACGGGTCAGCGCATCGAGGTGGAGCGCGCCGGCGATTTTCGGCTTCATGACCGCGCGAAACCGCTCCGGCTCCTGCTGCGCGAGGAGCCCGTCCTCGAGAAGCCCCGCGGCATGCACGACCCCACGAAACGAAGGCCCCTCGTAATCGGCGAGCACATGCGCGAGTGCGGCGCGGTCGGAAACGTCGGCGAGGCCGACGGCGACGGTCGCCCCCGAGGCTCGAAGGGCGTCCAGTGCATCTTGTTGCTCTGGCAACGAAACACCGCTCCGGCCGACGAGAAGCAGATGGCGAGCGCCTTGCGCGACCATCCACTGCGCCACGGATAGTCCGAGGCCGCCGAGACCGCCCGTGACGAGGTAGCTCCCCTCGGGTCGAATGCGCGCACGCACCGAGGGGGCGGCGATGCGCGTTTCCCGCGCGTCGCGTGTGCTGAGTACGATTTTGCCGATATGCCGGCCGTGCGACATCTCCCGAAAGGCCTCCGCCGCTTCGCCGATTGGAAACGCGCGCTTGGGGAGCGGTGAGAGCACGCCTCGCTCGACCCAAGAGAGCACTTCGCGGAGGACGCGGCCGACGGCTTCGGGCCGCTTGCGCCACATTCCGCGCAGATCCACCAAGGTGAACGAGAGGTTCCTCAGGAAGGGCCGGAGCCCCAGCTGCCCGTTGGAGAGAGGGTCGCGTTTTCCAAGCTCGACGAAGCGCCCGTGATCGCGCAGAAGCTCCAGGCTCTTTGGAATGAAGTCGCCTGCGAGCGAGTTGAGCACCACGTCCACACCTTCGCCCTGCGTCCATTCGCGAATGTCCGAGGCGAAATGCAGCGAGCGCGAGTCGGAAACGTGTTTCACGCCGAGCGATCGCAGATAGGTGCGCTTCTCGGCGCTGCCGGCGGTTGCGTAGATCTCCGCGCCGACGTGCCGAGCCCACTGGATGGCCGCGAGGCCGACGCCCCCCGCGGCCGAGTGGATGAGCACGCGCTCGCCTTTGGTCAACCGCGCGACGTGCGCCAGTGCGTAGTATGCCGTGAGGTGCACGATGGGCAGGGTCGCGGCGTCGTCGGCATCGATGTGTGCCGGCCGCGGAACGACGAGGTGTGCGGAGGTGACGACATGCGTCCCGATGGCGCCCGGCGCCACGGCGAGAACGTCGTCCCCCACGCGAAGGTGATCGACGCCATCGCCCACCGCCACGATGCGCCCCGCGCACTCGGCGCCCAACCCGCGGGCCGCGGCGTCTTGGTTTTCCTCGTCCTCGGGGACCGCCCCGAGCGCGAGCAGCACGTCGAGAAAGTTGAGACCGGCGGCGGTCACTTCGAGGGTCACCTCGCCCGGCGCCGGGGCGGCCGGAGGGATGGCCCGAAGCGCGAGGCGATCCAGCACACCGGGCTGGTCGATCTCGAGGCGGAATGGCCTCGTGCCCGCGGGTGTGAGCGCCTCGTCGGTCGGCGCAGAAGGCGGGCCTTTGACCAGGCGTGCCGCGTAGCGCCCGTCGGGACGAAATCCGATCTGATCCTCGGGGCCGTTCGCGACGAACTCACGGGCGAGGAGCTCGGGCTCTTCGTCCGATGCGCTCGGGTCGAGATCGACGAGGGTGCACCGAAGGTCGGGGTGCTCGTAGCCGATGGTTCGCCCGAGCCCCCAAAGTGCCGCTTGGGCCACCGCGGGCGCATGCCGCGTGGGCCCCACCTGCTGCGCGCCGCGCGTGACGAGCCATAGGCGTGGCGCGTGGCGCCATGGCATGCGCGTGAGCGCTTGCACCAGGTGCAAGGTCCGCGTGCACGCGCGAAAGGCGTCTTCCTCGATGACCGCCGCGTCCGCCGTCTCGACGGCGTGCGTGGCCTCCACGCCGAGCGCCTGGATCACCCCGCAGCACGGCGCTTGGCCGTCGAAGGCGGTGGCCAGCAGGGTCGCGATGCTGGCGCGCGAATCCATGTCGATCGCGTCGGGCCGGACGTGGAGCACCGTTTCGCCGAGCGCCTCCAAGTTGCGGCAGAGCGCCTCGCCGGTGCTGCCTTCGTTCGCGAGGAGCAACCATCGGCCGCGCGGCGTGCTCCCCGCGACGGCGTCGGTCCTCTTCCACGTGAGCGAAACGAAGGGTTGCTGCTCTTCCGCCATCGGCGGCGCCACCCGCTCGAGGCGCTGAAGCTGTACCCCGAGCACCTCGGCGAGCACCTGCCCCGATGCATCGAGGAGAACGACGTCGCCCTCGATGGCGCCTTGCCCCTCGGTCGTGTGAAGCCGCGCGTGGGCAAAGACCTCGGCACCGGTGGGGCGGTGCAGCCGGGCGGCACGAACGTGAACGGGCACGAAGGGCCCCCTGCCCTCACCTTCGGTCACCAGTCCGAGCAGGACGTGCAGGGCGGCATCGAGCACCACGGGATGCAGCGCATAGGCGTCCGCCCGGCGGGCCACCGACGCGGGCAGCCGGATTCGACCGAGCGCCTCGCCCGTGCCCCTCCAGAGCTCGATCACGGCTCGAAACCCGAGACCGTACTTCAAGCCCCAACCCGCGAGCCGCTGGTAGTGCGCCTCGGGCGCCATGCCGTGCGCTGCGCGTGTGCGAATCGCATCGAGCGACACGTCCTCGGGGAGCGTGGCGCCTTCCACCGTGCGGAGGGAGCCGCTCGCGTGCAGCGTCCAGGCGCCCTTTCCATCGGCGACGCTCGCGATCCGGAACGACGCGCCCCCCGCGGCGTGCTCGCTCAGCACGAGCTGAACTCGGTGCGCCTTGGGCTGTTCGCGCAGGACCAGCGCCTCCCGAAACGATAGGTCCTCGATGCCATGCACGCCGTCGCCCCCGAAGGCCTGCTGCGCGGCGGCGAGCGCCATCTCGACGTACGCCGTGGCCGGGAGCACGACGGCATCCTCGACCTTGTGGTCGCGCAAATATGGGAGTGCCGCGAGATGGATCTCGCCATCCCAGAAGCGCGTCCCGGGGTGAACGGACGAGGGAATGCTCGGGCCGAGCAGCGGATGCTCGCCGCTCTTCGGCCGCAGGCTTCGCGGGCTCTCCACCGGTGCGTCCTCGAGCCAATAGGACTCCCGCTGCCAGGGATACGACGGGAGCGAGACGACCTGACCGCCGTCGGGATGGACCTTCGCCCAATCCGGGGTGGCCCCCCGAACGAAGAGCTGGGCCAGGCCGCGGAGCAGACCCTCGCGCTCGGGTTCGTCGCGGCGCAGTGACGGGATCGCTGCACCGGAAACGCCGAGATGGCGGAGTCCATCCTCGATGACCGGGACCAGGACCGGGTTCGGGCTGATCTCGAGAAAGACCCCGTGCCCGCTCCCTCGCAATGCGCGGACGGCGTCGGCGAAGCGCACGGGCTCGCGCAAGTTCGCCGCCCAGTAGGAGGCGTCCATCGCGTCGCCGTCGAGCCAGTCGCCCGTCACCGTGGAATAGAACGGCACGCGGGCACGGACGGGGGCCAGGCCGGCGAGTGCCTCGAGAAGCCGCGGCCGCAGCGGGTCCATTTGCGGACTGTGCGAGGCGTAATCCACCTTGACCCGCCGGCAGAACACACCGCGGCGCTCGAGAACCGCCAGCACGGTGTCGAGTGCCGCCGGCTCACCGGACAGCACGGAGGAACGCGGACCGTTGCTCACCCCCACGGCAAGGCGATCGCTCACCACTGCGATGGCCGCCTCGGCCTCCTCGAACGAGAGCTCGACCACGGCCATGGCACCCTTCCCGCTGGCGTGCCGGCGGGTGATCCGGCTGCGCACGGCGATGATTCTCGCCGCATCGTCGAGCCCCAGCACACCGGCGACGTGCGCCGCCGCCACCTCGCCCATGCTGTGGCCGACGACCGCGGCAGGCTCGATCCCCCACGACTGCCAAAGCCGGGCAAGGGCCACCTGGATGGCGAAGATCGTCGGTTGAACGACGTCGACCTCGCCCAGCCGCGAGGCCTCGGGAGCGGCCTCCAGCTGCGCGAGCAAGGACCAATCGACGTGCGGACCGAGCGCCGCCTCGCATTCCAGGATCGCGCGACGAAAGACCGGTTCGCGCGCCAGGAGCTCTCGCCCCATACCGACCCATTGCGAGCCTTGTCCCGGGAACACGAACACGACCGCCGCGCGCTCGGGATCCGCCCCCTCGAACACGTTGGGGGAGACGCGTCCTGCTTCGACGGCCTCGAGCGCCTCGACCAATTCCGCGTGACCCCTTCCGCGAACGACGAGCCGGTGCGCGTGGTGGCTTCGACGCACCGCTGCGGTGTACGCCACGTCGGCCAAAGGCTCCGTGCGCCCCGGTTTCGAGAGCCAGAGACGGTAGGTCTTCGCGAGATCCCGAAGCGCCTCGCGGCTCTTGGCCGACAGAGGCAACGTCACCGTGGAGGGGGCGAGCCCTTCCCACCGAAGCGGGACCCCATGCGTCGACAACGTGCGCAGCGTCTCGAAGAAGACGCCGTCTTCCGCCTCGTCGCGCCGCATCGAGTGCAACACCGTCCCGCCGCGCTTTGCGGCCATCGACTGCAGCGCTTTCTCGAGAATGGGATGCGCGCTCACCTCGAGAAAGACGGTCGGCCCTTCGGCGAGCAACGTCTCGATGGCTCGATGGAGGTGCACGGGGGCGCGCAGGTTCTCGAACCAGTATTCGGGGGTGCACTCGGGGCCCTGCAGGCTCTCGCTTCGCACCGTCGAGACGAACCGCACCTCCCTGCGTTTCGGCGCGATGCCGCGCAGCGCATCGAGCAGGGGCCCCCGAAGGGCGTCCATTTGCGGACTGTGCGACGCGTAATCGACCTTCACCCGCCCGACGTGAACCCCGGCCTCTTCGAGCGGCCGAATCAGTGCCTCCATCGCATCCGGGTTGCCGGAGAGAACCACCGCGTGCGGACCGTTGTGCGCGGCAATCGTCAGCTTGCCGGATTGGCCTGCTATCGCACGGGCCGCCTCGTCGGCGGAGAGACCGACGAGGGCCATCGTGCCCTGCCCCGATGCGAGGGTTCGAACGAGCTCGCTGCGCGCGCAGACGATGCGCACGGCGTCCTCGAGATCCAGGATGCCGGCGACGTGCGCCGCCGCAATCTCCCCCATGCTGTGCCCGACCACGGCGTCCGGGACGACGCCCCACGAGCGCCAGAGCGCCGCCAACGCGATCTGAACCGCGAACAGGAGGACCTGAACGACGCGAACGTCCTCGAGACGCGACCGTGATGCATCTGCAACCAGTTCGTCGAGAACGGACCAACCCGCACGTTCTCGAACCGCCCGATCGCATGCCACCATCGCGGCGCGGAAGGCCGGCTCCGTCCGCAGGAGGGTCCGCCCCATCCCGAGCCATTGCGAGCCCTGGCCGGGAAATACGAAGACGGCGCGCGAACGCTCGGCAACCGAACGAATCCCCCGTCCGAGTTTGATGGCCCCGGCGACCGCATCGAACATTTCGTCCGGCGATCGCGCGACGAAGGCCGTCCGACGGGGTGCCCCCACCGAGTCGCGTCCGGCGCGCCGGCAAAGTCCATCGAGCTCCGAATCGTCCTGCATCCCGGAGAGCGCACCGAGAATCTCCAGCAGGCGACGCGACAAGAGGTGCGCGTTGTCCGCGCCCACGTCGAGCAACCGCGGCCTTGCCGGCAGCCCCTCCAGGACGACGTGCGCATTGGTGCCACCGAAGCCGAAGGAGCTGACCCCGGCGATGGCGGTGTCCGGCGATGGCCACGCAGTTCGCTCGCGCTGCACGTCGAGGCGTAGCGCCTCGAACGCAATGAGGTGGTTCGGCTCTTCGAAATGCAGGTTCTTCGGAATGAAGCGGCGATGGATCGACAGGGCCGTCTTGATCAACCCGGCGATGCCGGCCGCCGCTTCCAAATGCCCCAGGTTCGTCTTCACGGATCCGAGCCGCAGCGGCCGCTCCGCCGGACGGCCCGCACCGAGAACCGCACCGAGCGCCCCTGCCTCGATCGGATCCCCGAGCGAGGTTCCCGGCCCGTGCGTTTCCACGTAGTGCACGGCCTCGGGGGCCACGTTCGCGTTGGCGTACGCCTGGCGCAATACGGCCTGTTGCGCCTTGGGGCTAGGGGCCGTCAGACCGTTGCTGAAGCCATCGTTGTTGATCGCGCATCCGCGAACCAGGCAGTAAATTCTGTCCCCATCCCGCAGCGCCCGTGACAGCGGTTTGAGGGTCACCATGCCGCCCCCCTCCCCGCGCACGTAGCCGTCCGCCCGCTCGTCGAACGACCGGCAGCGACCGCTTGCTCCCATCGCGCCGAATTTCGACATCGCCACGGTGCTCGATACGGAGGCCATGACGTGGACGCCGCCCGCGAGGGCTACGTCGCACTCGCCGCTGCGAAGGCTCTGGCACGCCAGATGAACCGCCACCAGTGATGAGGAGCAGGCCGTGTTCACGACCAAACTTGGCCCCTCGAGTCCGAGGACGTACGAAATGCGCGCAGCGATGATGCTCGTGTCCTGCCCCGTCGCGCTGAAGGAGTCGATCAACACCGGATCGCGGCTCGTCAGCCGGGCGTAATCGCTCCACATCGCCCCCACGAACACGCCGGTGCGGCTGCCCGCGAGCCCCTCGGCCCGTACCCCCGCGTCCTCGAGCGCCTCCCAGGCCAGCTCGAGCATGAGCCGCTGCTGGGGATCCATTTGCATTGCTTCGCGCGGCGAAATACCGAAGAAAGACGGCTCGAACCCGTCGATACGTTCCAGAAAGCCGCCCCACCGCGTCGACACTTTGCCGGCCGCTTGCGGGTCCGGATCGTAATGCGCCTCGAGATCCCAGCGCTCGGGCGGTGTCTCACGAATCGTGTCCACGCCCTCCCAAAGCAATGCCCAGAATTGCTCGGGAGAGTCCACCCGACCGGGAAATCGGCACGCCATGCCCACGATCGCGATGGGCTCTTTCGACACCGTCGCCTGCGTTTGGTCCGCGAGCGCCGTGGCTCGCGGCGCCGGTTCTTTCTCGATACCCGCGCTCACGTGGGCGACCAGCGAGTCGATAGTGGGATATTCCCAAATGATGGTTGGAGAGATGGCTTGGCCGAGCCTACCGGAAAGACGACTGGCAAGCCTGGTCGCATTTGCGGAATCCAGACCGAGCTGATGAAATCTTGTGAAGTCATCGGACTTGGCGATCGAAATGCCGAGGATATTGGCCATTTCCGACTGCAGCCATTCACGCAAAGTCGAATTCCGGTCATCGGACCGGCCCCTCGATGGTTGAACGAAAGGCATGACCCTCCAAATGTCCTCGAAAGCGGCGCTCCAGCGAATGAAGCAAACTCGAATTTGGATCGTGGCCGGCGGTGCGCAACGAACGCGCTGACCCGAAACCGCACGACACAGAGAATTGACTGATCTCAACATCTATTACGCGTAAGAAAGCCGAACACAAACAGATTTTTCGACTCACTCAATGATGTTGGGTCAAATTGGCATTGCAGACCATATGCACGATAGGAGACGTCATGGCGCGCCAGACGGCATTTCGTTCGTCGAGCTCGATCCAAAACCGCGTTAGCCAAATGTCCAAGGCACACGTTGCCGTCACGTAAATCGTTTGAAACGATATTACCGTGCTCCGTGCGCCATACTCATCCGCCGCGCACCGGCCATCGCGGGATGAAAAAGGACACGATGCCGTAACTGGGATGGCCAATATGCCAACTTGATGAATCACGCTCTCGCGGACTCTTCCAAGTAAAGACGTGGGGCCCGCTACGAGCAGCCCGGCGTCGTTCCCGGGGGAAATGTGACATTGGAGGCGTTGTCCACGATTTCGATCGTGGCGAGCGGGCGGCCCGCGATCGACTTGATGTAGACGCCGCCATGGGAATCTCGAACGACGTTGTTCGCAATGCGGACGTTGCCGCGTCGTACGTCCGGTGAACTGCCCCGCGCGGCTCGTGTGTCATTTCGACGGCCGCGCGACGCAGTGGCTTGGTGCGCCGGATATCTATCTATTCGGCGCAGTTCGGGGCGGCTTCGGAACGCGGCGATCGGCCGGCCGCATCCGTCGCACGGCCCGCGGCGTCGAGCGATACGGTCCATTCCATGGGCGCATCCGCGCAGGTGAGCGCGAAGGTCGCGCGCGATGTGCCATCGCTCTCGACGGCTCGCTCGAGGCCGCAGCGGCCGTGCGCGAGCGACAGCTGGGCGAACGTCTTTTTGATGCGCGGGAGCTCCGCGTCCTTCGCGAACAAGGCCGCGGCGGTGTTGTCGTCCCAGTGCGCGAGAAGCTCCACGCTCGCCTCCCCTGCGCGCCGGAGCGCGGGGCTGGGCGGAAAGTCTTCGCGCAATTCGAGCGCCTGCAGGTGCGGCTTCGGTCCCGGCCCCAGCCCGGCGGCAAAGGTGATGGATCCGCGTTCGCACGCGACATGCCACCGGCCGCGCATGCGGTTCACGAATTGCGGCTCGCCGTCGAGGCGGCACGTGCCATGTTCACGGGCGAGCCGGGAGATCCGCTCCCGGAAGGCATCGAGGCTCTGATACCGAAAGAACGTCGGTTCGAACAGCCCGCGCGCCCGCGCGTCGTTCCAATTCGACATGAGCTCGCCCACCGTTGCCGGCGCCGCGGCCATCTCCGGCACGGGATCGATGCGGGGCGCGGTGAGAAGGTCCGCCTCGCGCAGCATGCGCAAGGTGCGTGCGGCCAAGCGCACCGCTGCGCGCTCGTCGTTCAGAAAGACCACCAGCGCAAAGCCCTTTTGCGGCACCATCGTCAACACCGTGATGTACCCGGGAAGGCCGCCGGTGTGGTCGACTTGAACGTCCTCCTCGCACGTGCGGTGCGAGAACAGACCGAAGCCGTACGCGGGGGAGTCGACCCGGAGATGACCGTCCTGAAAGCGTGCCATCGCGGGCGGCGAACGCAGAGTCAAGGCGTGCACGTACTCGTTCTGGCCGAGGGCGCGTATCCCTTGTTGCATCTCCCGCACGCTGCTCCGTCGAAGGGGGCCGCGCTCGGCCTCGTCGCGCGCTGGCCAGGCCGACACGTGGAACGAGGCGTAGCGCAACAGATCGCGCACCGTCGTATGGATGCTCCCGGCCGCATCCAGAACACCGAGTTCCGCCGGCGGGGCGATCTCGCGTGACGCGAGCATGTCCTCGTTTCCATCGTGGCCGCGGTAGCCCACGGCAACGGTTCCCTTCGCGAACGCACTCGGGCTCCAGTCGGTGCGGGTCATGCCGAGCGGTTCGAACACCGTGCGCCGGATGGCCTCGCGCAAGGGCATCCCGCTCACCCGCTCGACGATGCGACCGATGACCCCCCATGCGAGATTCGAATATTCGAACGCCGTCCCCGACGCCCGCGACATGGTGGCGCCATCCAAGATCCGCGCGAGATCCTGCTCGCTCAGATGCTCGGTCACGTCGCCCCACGGATTGTCCTCCGGCATGCCGCTCCCGTGCGAAAGAAGCATGCGCAACGTCACGGCCGGCGAGTCCCGTGTGGCCCGCGCAATCCGACCCAGGGGCGGATAGTAGCGCTCGGCCGGCACGTCGAGATCGAGCTTTCCTTCGTCACGCAGCCGCAAGACCGTCATCGCCGTGAAACTCTTGGTGACCGACGCGATGGGAAACGGTGTATCGGCCTCGAACGGGAGCTGCCGCTCGACATCACGAAGGCCGAAGCCTTTGGCATAGACGACCTCCCCGCCGACGACGAGGCCGACGCCCATTCCCGGAACGTGGCTGCCCCGCTGCTCGTCCGAAAAGAGCTTGTCCAACTTGGGGACGAGCTGCTCGAACTTCGCGCGGCGGTCGGCCGCCAGCTTCGAAGGTTCCCAATGCCCGAGCGGCGTCGCGGCCTGGCCGGGCATCGATTGCGAGCAACCCGTGCCAACCCCGAAAACCACGAGAAGCGAAGCCAAGAAGAAGTGTTTCCGCATGCCGATCCCCTACCAGACGGCGGGGCGAGTGGGCCAATTCGCGCCAACGAATCGGCGAAAGTCATCCGACGTACGGTCGCAAACGAGCTTTGGGGCATTCAGGACATCAATCCTTCGCGAAATGAGAATTGCAAATTCGAGAGTCGCTGCACGTCGAGGAATGGCATCGCGTCCCCTGATCACGGCGATCATGTATGCATGATCGCCGTGATCATGCGGTGTCCCGATTCCAGACTTACTACCGATCGAACGAATTTGATTCATCCGAGCTATCATCCAATTTGGCAATCTTCTTCGCCGGCGCGATAAAAGGATTATGCTGCGACCACGCGCATGAACCCCACTCCGCCGAAACGCTGCATTGCCATTTTCGCCACCGCACTTCCAACCATGGCCGCGTTGGCGGCATGCTCCTCCACGGACTCGCCGGCTCGTTCGAACGGCCAGGACGACAGTGGGGCGCAATCGGCGCTCGATGCGGGAGGTGACAGTGCCCAATCGGCGCTCGAGGCCGGAGGCGATTCCGCCGCCGAAACGCCGCCGCCGTTCATCCCCCCGGCCATTCAAGCGTGGCGCGCACCGGCGTATCCTCTCATTGCCTCCGACCCGTATTTCAGCATTTGGTCCTTCTCGGACAATCTCTGTCAGAGCTGGCCCCGCCATTGGACGGGCTCCACGCAAGCCTTGGAGAGCATGGTGCGCGTCGACGGGCGGAGCTACCGGCTCATGGGCCTCGCCCCCGACGGCGTGCCCTGTGCAACGCAGACCAGCGTCAAGGTCACCCCCACGCGCACGGTTTACGAGTTCATTGCGGCCAACGTCAATGTGCGGCTCACGTTTCTCAGCCCGCGCCTCACCGACGATCTGGACGTGTTTTCGCGCTCGGCGTCGTACGTCACCTGGGAGGTGCGCGCGAACGACGGCAAGCCGCACGACGTCGCCGTGTACTTCGACAATTCGGCCGAATCCGTGGTCGATACGGCCTCGCAGCAGGTCACCTGGGACGCCGTGACGGTCGACGGCATGCTCGTGCACCGCATGGGCACCGTCGAGCAGCCGGTGCTGCAAAAGAAGGGCGACAATCTGCGCATCGACTGGGGCTACCTCCACCAGGCCGCGCCCGCGGCCCCCGGCGTGAAGCAGGTGGTCGCGGCCGATGTCGACACCCGCGGTGCCTTTGCGGCCAATCAAGAGCTGCCCGGCAGCGACGACCCGCGAAAACCCCGGGCCGCCAACGACGCGTGGCCGGTCATGGCGACCACGTTCGCCCTCCCGGGCGTGGGCGCGGAGTGGACCTCGCGCACCTTGCTCCTTGCCTACGACGACGAATACGCCATCGAGCACATGGGCACCCGCCTGCGGCCCTATTGGCGCCGAAACGGCGCCGGCGCGGTCGATCTCGTGAAGGCCGCGCAATCGGACTATGCCGCCTTGCGCACGCGGAGCGAGGCGTTCGACGCCGACTTCGTCGAGGACCTCGAGCACGCGGGCGGGGCCAATTTGGTGCGCATCGGCGCCCTCGCCTACCGGCAAGCGATGGCCGCGCACAAGCTGGTCGCCGGTGCCGATGGCAAACCGCTGTTCTTCTCGAAGGAGAACTTCAGCAATGGCTGCATCGCCACGGTGGACGTCACCTATCCGTCCGCGCCGCTGTACCTTCTCCTCAATCCGACCTTGCTCGAAGGCATGCTCGCGCCCATCGCGGATTATGCGGCTTCGACACGTTGGAGGTTCGATTTCGCCCCGCACGATCTCGGCACGTACCCCATTGCCAATGGCCAAGTGTACGGCGGCGGTGAGACCAGTGAAGAGAATCAAATGCCCGTCGAAGAGTCGGCCAACATGGTGCTCCTGTTCGCCGCCCTGGCGAAGGCGCAGGGCAATACCGACTTTGCAACTCGGTATTGGAGCTTGCTGGTCAAATGGAGCGCGTACCTGGAGAAAACGGGATTCGATCCGGGCAGTCAGCTCTGCACCGACGACTTTGCCGGTCACCTCGCCCACAACGTGAACCTCTCGGCCAAGGCGATCGTCGCGCTCGGGGCCTATGCACAACTGCTCGAAGCGCGGAGCATGACCGAGGAGGCGGCGCGCGTGCGCGGGGTGGCCAAGGATTTCGCCACCAAGTGGCTCGAGCAGGCGAACGACGGCGACCACACGCGGCTAGCCTTCGACAAGGCTGGCACGTGGAGCCAGAAATACAACCTCGTTTGGGATCGCATTCTCGGCCTGGGCTTGTTCCCCGATTCGGTGGCGCAAAAGGAACTTGCCTATGCGCGCACGCGCATGCTCGCGTATGGGCTCCCCCTCGACAACCGCGAGACGTACACCAAGCTCGATTGGACGATTTGGACCGCCACCCTCACGGGCAACCGCGCGGACTTCGACACGCTGGTGGCACCCGTGGCCCAGTTCCTGAACGACACCCCCGATCGCGTCCCCATGTCCGACTGGTTCATGACCTCCGACGCGCACCAGCGCGGTTTTCAGGCCCGATCCGTCGTGGGCGGCGTCTTCATCCCGCTGCTGTACGACGGCCCCACGTGGCAGAAGTGGCGCAATCGTGGCGCACGAAGTGCCAAGTAGGGGTGGCGCCAGGCACGCGTGTGGTCACCACAACCGTTTCGAATGGGTGGGCTTGAAGAGTACAAAATTGCTACCGCGGGCAAATTGGACCGCCATCCGTGATATCCGTCGAGATGGGATGGGGTCGATGGCGTACGTGTTGGTCGGTCGGTTGAGCATCAATGTCTATTCGCCATCATCGCCGACCGACGAAGAGTGGGACGCGTATTTGAAGTACCGCGTGCAGCACATGCCGCGCGTCGATGCGGTGCTCGTGTACACGCAGGGCGGGGCGTCGACGATCCCACAACGCGAGCGCCTGAATCGAATGCCGCCGCGGGTTCTCGGCGTGCTGGGTGCGGTGGTGACGTCCTCCGTCTACGTGCGGGCCATGTACAAAGCGCGCCCGGAGACGCACGCGCTTTGGAGGGTCTTCTCGGAAACGGAGTGGGACGGGGCCTTTCGCCACCTGGGCGTTCGCCATGAAGAGCGCTCGACGGTGCTTGCGACGGTGACGAAGCTGGGTGTGGACCTCGGGCTGGCCATGCCGTTGCTGCCGTCCTGACGCGAAAGAACGCAACGGGTCGAGCTCGAGGGCCGACAGGCTCTTCGTGGCCCCTTCCCCGCCCGAACGAAACATCGATGTCATCGTGCGCCCCGTCGATGGATTCGCCCGGGCCAACGGGCGCCCGCTCAAGGCCGATCCGGTGCCGGGTGTCCTTCGGGTGGTGGGCGTGGCCTCCCAGCGCGAGCTCGCCCCGCCCGATCCGAACACCGGTCTCTACTGGATCGTCACCGCCCTGAGCGCCGACGATCGCGTGGATTTTCAGATGTTCCGCACCGCCCTCCGCAAGCGAAACCTCGTGGCCATGGGCGTGGTCGCCGGCGCCCCGCCCGGAACCGGCGCCGTGCTCCTCGTGCCCATCAAAGAGGGCTTCGCCCTGCACGCCATCGATCGCTCGAACCCCACCGGGCCCTTCGAAACGCCGTTCTCGCAGCGCCACGTTCGCCTGGTCATCTACAACTGGCCCGATCGCATCGCCCCGGGCAGCTGGCCCGGTGGGAGCGACAGCGGCAGCGGCAGCGAGGGCGGCCCTCCCCACGAGGAAGACGGGCGGACGAAGCTGGGTCGCTGATCGAGCCGCTCCTGGTGTCATTTGCTGTCATTTGGTCGCCGGCGCGCCCAGTGACATGTTCCAGCCATGCGATACGTCGTTGCGTTTCTCTCGGTGGGCTGGGCTCTCGTTTCCATCGCGGGGTGCTCGAACACATTGAGGCAGGGCGAGCGATGTGGCGACTGGGGCCACTCCGCGTGCGACGAGGGCCTCTTCTGCGACGACAAGTCCAATTGGACGTGCCAGCCCCCACCGAAATACACGTGCCCCCCGTATTGCTCCTCACCATCCTATGACGCGGGCAATACCGGGGACGCGGGCGACGCGGCGGACTCCGGTGACGCGGCGGATGGCGAGTGATCCGCTATTAACACCGTAATCAGTTTTCTGAGCCTCAGCAATGGAATGGCGAAACCAGCCCGCGATTTTAGCGATCGGAGTTGAGGCTCGGAGTCGACGGATGGCGTGAAGGAGCTCGGAGTCGATGTTGAGAGCGAGCGTTCGTAGCTGTCGCTTCATATCGGCCCAGAGCCTTTCGATAGGATTCAATTCGGGGCTGTAGGTGGGTAGGTAGATAGGGATCCCCCCCGCTGCGGTGATGGTGTCGCGGACGACTCGCATCTTGTGAATATTGAGGTTGTGGTATCCCTCACGGCTGGTTTGCGATCCAATCGCGAACGAGTTTCTCGAGGGTGGGCATCGAGACCTTGCCGGGCCGGAGGAGCGCGTCGTGGAAGCCCTTGAGGTCGAAGCGCGTTCCCAGCTTCTTTTGGGCTTCTTCCCGAAGCCCCAGGATCACCCCCTGGCCGACTTTGTACGCGAGCGCCTGCCCCGGATACGTAATGTAACGATCGACCTCGTTGCGAACGTCGTTTTCTGGCAGCGCGGTATGTTCGAGCAAGTAAGTCACCGCTTGTTCCCGGCTCCAGCCTTTCGCGTGCAGACCCGTGTCCACGACCAAGCGCGAGGAGCGCCATGCATCGAAACTGAGCATCCCCATGCGGTCGAGATCGGCGGTGTACAGCCCCATCTCGTCCGCCACGCGCTCGACGTAGAGTGCCCAGCCCTCCCAGTACGACGGATATCCCAAGAATGCGCGAAAGGAGGGCAGCTCGGGGAGCTCTTGGCTAATGGCAATCTGCAAATGGTGACCGGGAATGCTCTCGTGGTACGCGAGTGCCTCGGCCTCGTAGCGAGGGCGCGTCGTCGGCTGGTACGTATTGACGAAATACTCGCCGGGCTTGGAGCCATCGGGGTTCGGCGACCGGTAATAAGCGCGGGTCGTGTACGGCGCGCTGTAATCGGGAACACGGCGCACGACGCAGTCGGCCTTGGGCCGAAGACCGAAATACTGCGGTACCTTCGCTTTGGCCGCCGCGAGACTCCCGATGGCCTTTTTCTCGATTTCGTCCTCCGTGCGGAAGAACATCGAGGGATCGCTCCGCAGATGGCGCAGCACCGTGGCCAGATCATTCGTGCCGAAAAGCACCGTCCCGAGCGCGCGCATCTGTTCGTTGGCCCGGGCCGTTTCGGCGAGCCCGCGCTGGTGCAATTCGTCGGCGTCCAGCGAAAGACTGGTGTGTCGGCGAATCAGCCCCGCGTAACAGGCCACGCCACCGGGAACGTCGCGCAAGCCTCCCCGCGCGTCGGGGCGCGCGTTGGGCAAGAGCTGCGTCGCGACGAATTCGCGCCACCGCGTGGCGGCCTTGCGAATCGCGCCGACGGCCGCGGTGATCTCGGCGTCGAACCATTGGCGCTCGGCCTCGGACCAATTCGCATGCCCGGCTCGTTTGGGCGCTGACAATGCCCAGTTCGAATCGGGCTGTGCGAGCTGACCGTCCACCATGCGAAGTGCGATGATCGCCGACATCGCGTTGGCGAACATTCCCGCGCGGGCCCCGCGCGAGAGGTTCTCGATGCTCGCCTCGATCCATGCGGGGACGGCCTGATAGCGGGCGAGCAGCTTTTTGGCCTCCGCCACCGTGTTCGAGGATTGAAAATCGGGCAAGGTGTTCCACGCATCGAACGGATTGGCCGATGCGGCGACATTCCACTCTTCGAGGCGGCACGCATCGTCGGCACCGGCGGACGCTTCCAATTGCCCCACCAGCTCGTCCAAGGTGACCGCGTCCGTCGGATAGAGGCTGCGGCGGGCGCGAAGTGCCTTGGCCTCGTCGAGGAACGCGTGCTGGCGCGCGCGGGCATCCGCACGGTGCGCGGCGGAGATGTCCGGGAGGCGATCGTCGAACCGATGCTCACCGAAATTGGTCGCCGAGTCCGGGTTCTCGACGAGGTACCACTCCCAATGGCGCTCGAGCAAATCCGCGAGCTCGGGCTGGTGCACCCCCCTCGAGGCGCCCGTGCGCGGCATCGGTGCTCGCGCTTCTCGCGTTGGCAGCGCGTTGGAACCTCCGCAGGCGGCAAGGGCGAAGGCAACGGCACCGAGGGTCGCGAAGGCGAATCGAGATGGCATGGCGCTCGGAGTTAGTCACCGCCAAGCATCGCGACAAGCAAAAACGCAGGCCTCGTCGGTTTCGAACGTGTCGACCCGCCCGTATGACGGATTCGGGACCGAGACGACAAATACCTGGAAACCACCATGACCCACCTGCCCTCGTCGTGCCGACGTTTCGCCTGCCTCGCTCTCGTTGCGGTTGTGGCATCCGATTGTTCGCGTGCTCCCGCGGCGGCCCCTTCGCACGCGGAAGATGCCGAGGCCCCGGCGCCAGCCGAGCTCACACGCGAGGAAATCTGCGCGGCGACCCCCGCGGCCGTTGGGGAGGCACTTCCCGGTGGGCAGCCGGTACCTCCCCCGAGCGTACGCGTCGAGCCGCCACCGGGCCCACGGCGTTCCCCTCCTCCCGATTGGGCCATCTGCGGAGACACCGAGGGCACCATGGCTTGCTCCAGCGTCGACACACCACCGGACCCGAAGGACCTCTGCTTCGTCGCGAATGCCAACATCGCCCGAGCCGAGCGCGAAATGCGCGCAGCCCGTCCAACCCCCGCGCTAGCGTCCAAAGCCTCCAAGCCGTGGGATGGATCGAGGCCGGTCCAATACATGGATCATGTGGCTGCGCATCTGCACTTTACGGCCGAGGAAAAAGAGCGACTTCGCACCAACGGCTTCGTGGCGCTCGACCGCTTCACGAACTCGACGTACATGCTCGCGTACCACAATATATTCCAGGAGCAGCTTCCCGTTTACGTGAGCATCGATTCGATATTGCATACTATATTCCGAGGTAACGGCGTCCTCCTTCGGGATATCGAAATATCGCAGCTCGGCCCAAAGCTCGTGAAGTCACTGGACCGCCTGCGAAAGACGCTGCGAAATGCCCGCGCGATCTACGGAAAGGAGACCGCGGGCGATCTCGATGTCTACCTGGGGGTGGCGTACGCGCTTCTGCACGGGTACGCTTCGGACAAGCCGGTATCGCTTTTCGATAACGAGGAGCCGATCTCCGACCTCGCGCACCGAGGATTCGGTGCCGAGGGCCTCGCGGACGTGGAGCTCTTCGGACGAACGCGGGTCGTCGACTTTGGACAGTTCGCACCGCGCGGACACTACGCCACCAATGGGGCCGACCGAATTGGGCCGGACTCCAGCTACGTCACCCTGGAGCAATATTTCCGGTCGATGATGTGGCTCTCCCGCCTCGAGTTCAATCTGGTGTCGCGCTCGTGCCGGAGCTCCCAGCCCGGTGCGAGCCCGGATCCGACGGAGACGCCGCGGGAGGCAAAAGATGCTCTCGCCCTGGCCGATCTCGCTGCGCGCGCCGGTGTTCTCGACGACATCCGCGCATTCGAAACGGTGTATTCGACATTCGCGGGTGCACGGGAAGACGTCTCCATCTTCGACCTTCTGAACCTGACGCGAAAAGCAGGGATCGGCCCAAACGACCCCAACGCACAACCGAAGCTCGCAGCGGCCATCGGCCAGGGGTTTCAGCGGCATGCGCGCATCCATTACATGCCGCAAGATGCAACGGTGCTGCCGGCCATCGCCACGCTCTTTGGCCCGCGCATCGTCCCCGACATCGCTCCGCTCACCGCCGTCGTGCACGATGCGCTTCCAAATCGCACGCATCTGGGGGCGGGCGACGTGGGATTCGTCCTGGGCCACGATCGCGCGGCGGCGTACCTCGCGGACAAGGTGCCGGGGCTCGAGGCGGCGCTGGGCAAGGCTCGCACGCAATTTCATGGTGCGGTGGCGGGCAAGGGTGACCTTTATGGTCTTTGGCTCCGCGCTGTCGAGCGGCTGGCCGAGACACCGCGCGGGGTATTGCCCTCGTTCATGAAAAAGGACGCCTATGCGGATATGCGACTCAACAGCGCGCTGGTTGGATATGGGCAAATCCGGCACAATTACGTTTTGGTCGCCGGACAAGGATATGACTCGTGGGGCTGCGAAATCCCGGACGGATGGGTGGAGCCCGCACTGGGCACCTACGACGCGTTGATCGCGTATGCGCGCGCCGCCAAACGCATCGATCCGCAGGCGGCGCGGTATTTCTCGCGGGTCGAGACGGTGCTGTCCACGTTGCGATCCATCGTGGTCACGGAACTTTCCGGCGCGCCGCTTTCCGAGCCGCAGCGGCGTTGGTTGGGAATGGTGACCGAATATGCCCCCCAGGGCCTCGGCGATTCCGGCGGGCCGCCGTCGTTCACCGGGTGGTACTTCGACCTGTTCCCGGATCGCGGCCATGGGGCCGAGGCCGACGCCGACTTCGTGGCCGACTATTTCACGCTCACCAATGCCGGCGAGGTCGCGCACCTCGGTGCGGAGTCCCCGCGCCTCGCGGCCTTCGTGGTGGACGTGGGTGGCGAGCCCCGGGTGATGGTCGGCCCCGTCGCCAAGGGGTACGAGATCGCCACGTCCCTTTCCGATCGATTGAACGACGAGCAGGCCCGCGAGGCCCAAGGGAAAAAGGCACCGTGGGGAGCCTCGTATTTCGTGGCGGCGCCGGAGCCACCACCGCTTTCGACCACCGTCGCCACGTGCAAGGACGATGTGCGCATCGTCGTGCGGAGCCCCAAGGACCTCGGAGACGTGCGCGTCGCCGCGCTCGATCACCACGGCGATGCGGTGACGGTTGCGGCGACGGCACATGTCACCGCCGGGCAGCCCAAGGTTCTCGCCTTCAGGCCGAAGGGCAAGCCTGAAGGATTCCACGTTCACGTCGTGGGCGCGGCCTACGACACCGTGGTACCCGTCGCCAAGGTTTCTCGGGATCTCTACTAACCTTACGCAACTTTACGAGAGCGGTCGCGCTTCAGCGCGGGTGACACCTGCGTCGATTTTGGCGAAGATACGGGGCAAATGAGGCCTCGGACCTCGCTGTCACGGACGGCAGACCACGCCGTTCGTCCATGGCCATGTCGCACACGATGGAGGATCGCCCGCGCTGGCCGTGGCCTGGCAATCCGCGGCGACCGAAGCCGGGTTGGTGCAACTGGTGCTGCAGTAGGTGCGCAAATCGTCGCAGCTTCGGTCCGGCGTGGGATTCGGCGTGCCTCCGGCGTCGAATCCCGGCGACTCCGGCGGCGGTGCCGTCGCCGTGCAAGCTCCTCCTTGAACGACTTGGCTTTTGTCGCCGCACGCCGTCGTCACGCCGCCCACGCACGCCGTTTCGCCGCATGCGAGGATGCGCCCCTGGCCGTTGGTTTCGACGGCGCACGTGCAATCCGTGTTCGACGACGAGCAGGCGCCGAGCGTCGTCGCCCCCGTGCCGAGCGTGAGAGGCGTCAGAAGCGCGAAGACCATCGCGGCAGAGCGCATGCTCGAACCATAATACGGAGAACGATTTCGTGATCTGGCAACGTCGTCTATTCGGCTTTCTCGTGTTGCTCTGGCCTTCGGTGGCGGCCGCCGCGAGCCCCCTTCGCCTCGAGGATGCCGTGCGCCTCGCCCTTCAAAACAACGAGCGCGCGCAGAAGGCGCCGCTGCGTGTGGAGGTCGCCCAGGGCCAACTCGACCGCGCGCGGGATGCGTTCTTCCCGACGCTCGCTGCGCAAGGATCGAGTGTGGTTCGACCGGACGCGACGGGGCGGTCCAACCCGACGAACAGCGGCACGGCGACCTTGACGCAGCCGCTGCTCAACCCGAGTGCGTTTCCGCAGTATTCGCAGCAAAGCCACAATCGCGAGGCGGAAAAATGGGGCGCCGCGCAGGACAAACGGCAGCTCGCGTTCGAGACCGCCAAAGCCTTCATTCAAGCGCTCACCACCGAGAATGTGCTCACCTCCGCGCGGCGCAAGCTCGACAGCGCGCGCATCAACCTGGAGACCTCGCAGGCGCGTGCCGATGCCGGGCTGGCCAGCACCAACGACGTGACGAAGGCCCAGCTTCAGGTCTCCACGTCGGAGGGGCAAATTGCCAATGCGCAAGGCAATGTTCGCCGCGCGTACATTCAGCTTTCCTTTCTCGTCGGACAAACGGTGGAGGGACCGCTCGTTCCGCCGGACAACACCACCAAGGCGGCCGAGCGCTTCGAGCAATCGCGCGCCAACCAGGTGAAGACCGCCCTGAACCGACGCGAGCACGCGGTGGGGGCGGCGCAGGATCGGAGGCCCGACGTGCAGTCGCTCCACGAACGCAACGAGGCCCTGCAGGCATCGGCCAAAGAGCCGCTCTACCGGCTCATTCCCACGCTCAGCGCATCGGGTCAACTCCGGTTCGTGCCCGATCCGCTGCCGGGTGAAAAGGGCGTCGACGAGCAAGTGGCGCTGAACCTTTCGTGGCAGATCTTCGATGCGGGCTTTCGCTACGCCGACCGAAGGCAGCGCCTGGCGCAGCTCGAGAGCTCGCGGCTCGATGAGAAGCTGCTGCGAAGGTCGGTGCAGAACGACATCGAGCTCGCGCTCGCCGCGTTGCATGCGGCGCGGGAGAACTTCAATGCGGCCTTGGCTGCGGCCACCGCGGCGCAGAAAAACTCGGAGGAGACGGCCATTTTGTACAAACAAGGCCTGGCGAGGGCCATCGAGGTCAACGACGCCAACGACAAACAATTCGAGGCCGACGTCACCCGCGAATCGGCCAAGCTGGCGATGGAGCAGGCCTACCTGGATCTGCGCAACGCGCTTGGCTTCGGGCCGCTCGATGCCGATCGGGGGACGGAGCCATGAGCCATCGTCTTTTCGTCCTCGTGGCGTTGGTCCTGCTGATCGCCTGCAAAAAGGAGGAGCCCGCTCCGCCCAAATCCGCCGGCGGAGCGCCGCGCGGCGCACGGGGGGCGACAGCCTTCGCGGTCGACGTGATGCCGGTGCAGTCGAAAACCGTCGACTATATCGTGCAGGCGCCCGGCACCTTGGAGGCATTCGAGCGGGTCGAGGTGACCGCACGCGTGGCGGGCGTCGTCGACAAGGTGGCCTTCACCGATGGGCAGAACGTCAAAAAGGGCGATGTGCTGGTGGTCATCGACTCCGAGCGCTACCAGCTCGCGGTGAACAGCGCGAAGGCAGGCCTGGAGAAGGTGCAAGCCTCGCAACGCGACGTCGAGGCCATGGTGGCGCGACGCCAGGGCGCGAGCGATGCCCACCCGGGACTGATCCCGGGCGAGGAGCTGGAGACCTACAAGACGAAGACCTTGACCGCCAAGGCCGACACGGCGGTGGCCACGGAGGCGCTCAAGGTCGCCCAGCTCAATCTGCGCGACGCCTTCGTGCGCGCGCCCATCGAGGGCACCATTCAGACGCGCACCGTAGAGACCGGGCAATACGTCAACACGGGGTACCTGATGGCCACGTTGCTCCGGGCCGATCCCTTGCTCTTGCGCTTTCAGGTGGACCCGGAGAATGCCGTGCGGCTCAAACCGGGCATGGCCGTGAACTTCTCCATTCGGGAAACGCAAAACGAGTACAAGGCGAAAATTTCCCTGGTGGCCGGTGCCGCCGATCCTGCGACGCACACCGTGGCGGTCACCGCGCAGGTCGATGCGGACAGCAAGCGGTATTGGCTGCGCCCGGGCTCGTTCTGCGACGTGACCATCGACGTGGGGGCCCGGCGCGAAGCCCCAGTGATTCCGCGCGCGGCCACGCGGGCGACGGACCATGGCTACGTGGTGTACGTCATCGAGGGCGACGCCGCCGCGGAGAAGGTGGTCACCCTGGGCATGAACACGAAGGACGGCTGGGTGGAAATCCGCAATGGGCTTTCGGCCGGCGAACTGCTGGTCGTGCGCGGCGTCGAGTCGATGAGCAACGGCGCGCGCGTGACGGCCAACAAAGTGGACTCGCTGGATGCGTCGGCACCGGAGGTTCCGCTCGATCTCGACGCCGGGGCCCGCGACCGTGACGGCGGCAAGGGCGGAGGCGGAAAGCGGCGCGGAGCCGGAGACGCGGCGCCGTGAACATCACCGATGTCTCCATCAAGAACCCGGTGTTCGCATGGATGCTCATGGCCTGCACGGTGCTCTTCGGCGTCGTGGCCATCACCCGCATCGGCGTGAGCCAATATCCGGACGTCGACAACCCGAACATCACCGTCTCCCTCTCCTGGCCCGGCGCCTCGCCGCCCGCCGTGGAGCGGCAGATCGTCGAACCCATCGAGCAGGCCATCTCCCAAGTGGAGGGCGTCCAATCGCTGGCCTCGCAGGCGCGCTCGGGCAGCGCGCGCATCACCGCCACGTTCGACATGTCGCGCGACGTCGACCTCGCCCTGCAGGACATTCAAGCGCGCGTCGCGCAGACGCAGCGATCGCTCCCGAAGGACGTCCAGGCGCCCACCGTCTCCAAGTCGAACCCCGACGACACGGCCATCCTGACCATCGGCGTTTCCGGGCCATTTTCGCGCCAGATGCTCGCCGATGCCGCGCGCTACCAGGTGCAAGAGCGCCTGCAGACCGTGCCCGGCGTGGGGCAAATCACCCTGAACGGCGTCGTCGACCGCAACGTACGCATCTGGCTCGACGCCAGCAAGCTCGCCGAAAAGGGCATCGTCGCCAACGACATCATCAGCGCCATCTCGCGCGAGCACGTCGAGGTGCCGGGCGGGCAGCTGATGAGCGGCGGGCGCGCGCTCGACGTGCGCCTGCTCGGCGAGGCGCTCGACTTGGAGAGCTTCCGGCACCTGGTCATCAAACGGTCCAAGCCCGCCCCCGTCTACCTCGAGGATGTGGCGAGCGTCGAAGACGGGTTTGCCGACGCCACCAGCATCGCCTTGCTCGACGGCGTGCCGTTTCAGGCGCTGGGCGTTCTCAAGCAGCGCGGCACCAACGCCATCGCCGTGGCCACCGGCGTGCGCCAGCGGATCGCCGAGATCCAGAGCAGCCTCCCCGACGGGATGAAGGTCGATATCCTCTTCGACTCGACGACCTTCATCGAGGAATCGGTCCACGAGATCGAGCTCGAGCTGGTCATGGCCGTGGTGCTCACCGCCTTCGTGTGCTGGCTCTTTCTCGGCTCGCTCTCCAGCACGCTGAACGTCGTGCTCGCGATCCCCATGTCGCTCCTCGGCACCATCGCGGTGGTCTATTTCTTCGGCTTCACCTTGAACACGTTCACCTTGCTGGGCCTCTCCCTGGCCGTCGGCCTCGTGGTCGACGACGCCGTTATGGTCATGGAGAACATTTTCCGCCACGCGGAGATGGGAAAGGACAAGAAGAAGGCCTCCAGCGACGGCACCAAGGAGATCACCTTCGCGGCGCTGGCGGCGACGCTGGCGGTCATTGCCATCTTTTTGCCGGTGGTCTTCATGAAGGGCGTCATCGGCCGCTTCTTCTTCCAATTCGGCGTGACCCTCTCGGTGGCGGTGATGCTCTCGTACTTCGAGGCCATCACCCTGGCGCCCGCGCGCTGCTCGCAGATGCTCACCACGTCCCGCGAAGGCCGAAGTCGCGTGGGGCGCGCGGCCGATGCCGCGTTCTCGTGGCTCGAGCGGTTCTATGCGCGCGTGATTGCCGCCGCGTTGAAGCGGCCGAACACGGTCCTGGTGGCGGCCATCGCGGTGCTGGGCGCGTCGCTCGCACTGGTAAAGCTGGTGCCGACGGAGTTCGTGCCATCGCAGGATCAGAGCCGGCTCACGGTGCGCGTGCAGACGGAGGGCGGCTCGTCGATCGAGGCGGCGGCGCCGCTCCTGGCGAAGGTCGAAGAGCGCCTGGCGAAGCACCCCGAGATCGAGCACGCCATGGTGACGCTCTCGGCCGCCAATGGGCAGTACACGCTCAACCTGGTGCCGCCGGACAAGCGAAAAGCGAGCGCGCAGCAGCTCATGGCCGTGCTGCGCAAAGAGCTCTCGGGCATTCCCGGCGTCAAGGCATCCATTCAGGATCCTTCGCAGCAAAGCTTTGGCGCCGCCAAAGGCTCGCCGGTGGCCTTCACGGTGCGCGGCTCGGATTGGGACCAGCTGGTCGCGGCGTCGACGAAGCTGCAGCAGGATCTCGAGGCCAGCGGTGTCGCGGTGGATTTGAACTCCGATTACCGCATTGGCTCGCCCGAGCTGCAAATCATTCCGGACCGCGCGCGGGCCACGGAGCTGGGCATTTCGGTGTCCGACTTGGGCAGCACCGTGAGCGCGCTGGTGGGCGGCAACACCGTGGGCAAGTTCACCACGGAGGGGCGGCGCATCGACATTCGCATGCGGCTTTTGGCCTCACAGCGTTCGCGGCCCGAAGATCTCTCGCTGATCCAGATGCGCGCCGCCACCGGGCAGCTGGTTCCCATGTCCATGGTGGTGACCCAACGCGAGCAGCCCGTGCTGCAGACGATTAGCCATCTGGATCGCGAGCGCGCCATCAGCATCAACGGCAACGTGGGGCCGGGGCACTCGCAGGCGGAGGCCATGACCAAGGTGATGGATCTCGCCAAAGCCTTGCCCATGGGCATTCACGTGGTGGCCACGGGCCAGGCCTCGCAGCTCGAGGAAACCACGGGCGGCCTTTGGTTCGCGCTCGGCATCGGCATCTTGGTCGCGTACATGGTGCTGGCGAGCCAGTTCAATTCGTTTCTTCACCCCGTCACGGTGCTGACCATTCTTCCGCTGGCCGTGGCCGGGGCGGTGATGGGGCTCGTGGTTTCGGGCAAATCGCTCAATCTATTTAGCATGATTGGCCTTTTGCTCTTGATGGGTATCGTGAAAAAGAATGCCATTTTGCTCGTCGAATATGCGAACCACGTGCGCGAGCAGGAACCACATCTGGATGCCGCCGAGGCGATGAAAAAGGCAGGGCCGCTGCGTCTGCGGCCCATTCTGATGACCACCGTGGCGACGATGATGGCCGCCGTGCCCCCCATTCTGGGGCTCGGGCCGGGCACCGAGACGCGCAGCCCGATGGCCGCGGCGGTGCTCGGCGGGCTCACGGTGTCGACGATCCTGAGCCTGGTGGTCGTGCCGGCGTTTTACGTGGTCACCGATCGGGCGAAGGTGCGGCTGGCCGCGCGGCTCTTCACGGCGCGAGCGCCATCGCCGTGATGGTGCGCAATAGCTCGTCCTCCAGTGCGAGCACGGAGCGGGCGCGCCCCGCCTGAACCGCCGCGGTCATCGGGGCGTTCATCGCGCCGATGATGGCTTGGGCGCGCACCTCGCTGATGGGTGGATATTCGGGCCATTGCGCGCGGGCTGCCGCGCGGCCCTGGATGTAAATCCGTTCGGCCATGCGGTGGGTGGCCATCATTCTGGCGGTGGCGGCGGGGCCGGCGGCGAAGGGTTCGAGAAGTAAGAGCCTCGCGCGATGTTCGTCCTCCGCGACGAAGCGCAACATCGCGCGAATGGCCGCGCGAATGCGTTCCTCGGGGCGCAGCCGGCCTTCCGTTTGCGCCTGCATGACGGCGACGGCTTGCTGCACGGCGCGATCGTAGGCGGCGATGAAGCATGCCTCCTTGTCGTCGAACAATTCGTAGAACGTGGTTTTGCCCACACTGGCGCATCCGACAATTTCCGCCACGGTGACCTGCGCAAATCCTTTGGTGGCGCACAATTCCGTCATGGCATCGAGCATACGCTCGCGCTGCGACGCTTCCACGACGTCTCGACTCAAGTGGTGCGTGCCGCGGGGAAGCACATAGGGAATTTTTGCCGCGCCGCGTTGCGACGGTTTGGTCATTTCGATTCGAAATTTAGCAAATTAAGTACGCGCGCGTACATTAATGATAAACGAAGTACGCGGCGGTATTTAAGGAGGGAATCATGCGAAAGTACGTGTGCGCGGGCCTGATCGCATTGGGCGTGTCCTTCGTCGGCGGCGATGTATTGGAAGCGCAAGCTGCGGAGGTCGCAGATTTGCCCGTTGTTTACAACGCGCTCGCAGCAGCGCCGGGCATCGCGGCCCCAGACTCTCCGCCGCCCGGTGCCAATGACTGGAATTGTGCTCCGAGCGCCGCACACCCCTACCCCGTGGTGCTGGTGCATGGCACGGGCGCGAACATGCGCCTCAATTGGAATGCGCTTTCGCCGCTGCTCAAGAACAATCGCTATTGCGTTTATGCTCTCAACTTCGGAGCGAACATCGTCACGAACCTCAGTGCGGGTGTGGTGAACGCGCTCGGCCCCATCACCGAATCGGCGGGCGAGCTGTCGGCCTTCGTCGACCGCGTGCTCGCGGCGACGCACGCGCCCAAGGTGGACATCGTGGGCCACTCGCAGGGCGGGATGATGCCGAACTACTACATCAAGTTCCTCGGTGGCGCGCCCAAGGTGCACTCCATGGTCGGCCTCGCCCCGGACAACCACGGCACGGACGTGAGCGGTCTGCTTCACCTCGCGAATGCATTGACGCAGGCGTTTCCGGGGCTCGCGGCCTTCGTGTACAACATCGTGGGCGAGTTCGCGCCCGGCGGGGTCGATCAAAAGTTCGATTCGCCATTCATCAAGAAGCTGAACAGCGTGCCCGATACCGTTTCCGGCATTCGCTACACGGTCATCGCGACCCACTACGATCAGGTGGTCACGCCCGTGGCCTCGCAGTTTCTCTCGGGCGAAAACGTGACCAACGTTTACGTGCAGGACAAGTGCTCGCTCGACCATGCGGATCACATCGCGCTGGCCTTCGATCACATCGCACTGCGCGAGGTGCTCAATGCGCTCGATCCGGAGCACGCGAGCTCCACCGAGTGCACGCCGGTCGCGCCCTTCTTCGGCGGTTGAACGGGCGAGCGCGATCCTCCGAAGGAGAAACCGCCAAGACACCAAGAGCGCCAAGGGGTAAGGTTCGTGAACCTGGCGCTCCTCGCCCTTGAGCACCTCACCCCATCTTGGCGACCTTGGCGTCTTGGCGGTTTCCCTTATTCGATAGGTCGCAGCGCCGATGCCCGCCCCCGTCATCCCTCGATCTTTGGCCTCGTCGTCCGATGGCCCGTTCCTGCTCGCCGTCGAACTCAGGCAGACCACCCCTCGTTCGACGAAATGGCACAGTCACGCGCGAGGGCAGTTGCTTGGCGCGATGAATGGGCTGCTTTCGGTCGGCGTGAAGGGGCAGCAGTGGGTCGTTCCTGCGAGCCATGCCGCATGGGTGCCACCGCACTGTGCCCATTCGTTGCGCTCGCACGGCCCTTTTTCCGGATGGAGCGTGTACATCGCCGAGGGCGCCTGCACCGAGCTCGGGGCGCAGCCTTGCACGATCAAGGTCTCGAGTCTGTTGCGTGAAGCGGTACGCCGTGCCGCTACCTGGAATAAGGCCGAACTCGACGCGCGGCAGGTGCACATCGCCCATGTGATCCTGGACGAGATCGGCGCGGCCGAGCGCGAGCCGCTTGGCCTGCCGCAGCCACGCGATGCGCGCCTGCTGCGAATCACCGACGCCATTGCAGCCAACCTGTCCGATGGCCGTCGTCTGGAAGCCTGGGCGAAGTGGGCAGGCATCCCATCGCGGACCTTGAGTCGTCGCTTCATCGCCGAGACGGGTTTCAGCTTCGGCGCCTGGCGACAGCGCGCGCGTCTACTGCGGGCACTCGAATGGCTCGCCGACGGGAAGCCCGTGACGGCGGTCGCACTGGATCTCGGCTACGACAACGTCAGCGCGTTCATCGACATGTTCCGGCGCACACTCGGCACGACCCCAGGCCGGTATTTCGGGCCCTAGGAAAGAAAACCTATCCGCGTGGCGCGTTCGCCGTATCGATTGGCAACAACGCGACAGCTTCGAGGAGCCTCACGGCTTAACGTGGTTGCATCATGAGCACCACGAACATCGAAGCGGCCCTCCACGACGTCTTGTTCAGGCCCGACCTGGACCTCCAGGAGGCCATCGATCGGCACTTTTCCCCCGAGTATCGCCAGCGCACCGACGGCCAATGGACCAATCGCGCCGAGTTCGTCGAGCACATGGCGCACCTTCGCAGCGTCGTGGCGAGCGGAGGCCTGGAAGTCCACGAGGAATTGACCCAGGGAAATCTCTACGCCGATCGTCACACGGTCTCCGTCGTCAAAACCGATGGCACCACGGTCCGAACGGAGGTGTACCTTTTTGCCGAATTTGCACCAGATGGCCGCTTCCTTCGCGTCGAGGAGACCACCCTCATGCTGGAAGGCCACGAACGCGATCGCAACCTCGGCAGCGCGCGCTGAAAGAAAGAGAGAGATTCACAGGAAGACGGGAAGACGGGAAGGTTTAAGAGGTTTTTAGTTTGATAATCTGGAACCAACAAAAATCCCTCTGATCTTCCCGTCTTCCCGTCTTCCTGTGAATCTCTCTCTCTGCGGTAGATTCTAGAGAACCACGGCCGTCGAAGCAGGGATTCGGTTATCGTCCAGCGGCGACCCGCTCGTGAACGAGGCAGGGCGGCCTTGGAATGCGCTGGGGAGCGGCTTGGCGACTCGGTCGAAGTTCACCACGAGATCGCGCCGATCTTCTTCGCGCCATTGGTGCACGATGAGCAGCCCGCCTTCGTTCGTCGTCCGAAGCCGCTCCCTCGAACCGTGGCGAAATACCGAATCTCGTTGGCGAAGCTCGAGGAGCTCCCTATACAACTGCAGAACGCGTACGTGCGTTGATTCGTTGCGCTCCTCCCAGCGAAGGCGGGACCGCTCGAACGTGTCGGTGTCTTGGGGATCGGGGAAATCGGTAAAGTTGGAAAACGACTTGAACTCCTCGCGCCGCCCCTTCGAGACCGCGCGGCCGAGCGGCTCCTCATGGTCGGTGAAATACAGAAACGGCGTCGAGGCTGCCCATTCCTGGCCCATGAAGAGGAGCGGCGTCATGGGCAAGAGGAGCAGCAAGGTGGAGGCCGCGCAGTAGGCATCGAGCGAAACGGACGCGGTGAGGCGGTCGCCGAGGGCCCGATTGCCAATTTGGTCGTGGTTCTGAATGCAATACACGAACGCATGCGCGGACAGTTCGCCCGCGCTCTTGCCGCGAGGTTTCCCCTTCGGCGCGTAGATTTCGCCTTGGTAGAGCCATCCGCGTGTGACGGTTTCGGCAATTCCTGAAATGCCGGGCGTGTAGGCACGGTAGTAACCATCCTGCTCGCCGGTCAACGTCGTGCGCACCTGATGATGAAAATCGTCGGCCCAAACCGCGTCCATGCCGAGGGTCGTCACGAGCCCTGGATCGTTGCGCTCGTCCTCGGCGATGAGCACCTTGCGCGGCTCGATGGTCGCCACCATGTCCGAGAGCTCCCGCAAAATCGGGTACGATCCATCGTCCACGATGGCGTGCACGGCATCGAGCCTCAGCCCGTCGAAGCGAAATTCGGTAAGCCAATAGCGCGCATTGTCCAGCACGTAGCGACGCATGGCTGCATGCGAGAAATCCGGAGCATCGCCCCACGCCGTCCGTATGTCGGAGTTGAAATAATGCTCGCTGTACGCCGACAAGTAGTTCCCGGACGGGCCGAAATGGTTGTAGACCACATCCAACAGCACACCGACCCCGAGGCCGTGCGCATCGTCGATGAACCGACGCAAGTCGTCCGGCGTGCCGTACGGCGCAAATGGCGCATACAGCGCAACGCCGTCGTATCCCCATCCCCGCTGCCCGGGAAAGGCCGCCAGCGGCATGAGCTCGATCGTGGTCACCCCCAGCTCCGCCAAGTCACGCAGGCGCGCGCGTGCGGCGTCGTACGTGCCCTCGCGGGTGAAGGTTCCAACGTGCAGCTCGTAAATCACCTGTTCCGCGAGCGGCCGCGCAACACCGGGGCCATGGCGCCACGTGTACGCCGATTCCACGACCATCGCGGGACCGTGCACGCCATGAGGAAGGTAGCGCGCACACGGATCGGGCAGCTCGCGGTCGTTCACGCGAAACCGGTACAGGGTGCCGTGCCCTGCGCCGGGCAACGCGACCTCGAAATGGCCATCCCCCTGGGCGGCCATCGCGTGCTCGGCAACGAGCTTCTGCGCCTCGTCATAGAGACAAAGCGTGCACGTCGGGCTGGTCGTCACGAAGGCCCGGAAGCGCGTCGTGGTCATCGCGCCTCCGACGACTCGCGCAAGAGCAGCGCCACCGGGAACGTCGCGAGAACGTCGGCCACCTTCACCTCCTCGCCGATGCGCAACGTCGCGCCGGTCAGCACATTGCGGTACGTCCCCGGTTGCGGCACGCGCAGCCGCTCCTGGCCCCAGACGCTCCCCACCGGCCACGGCGTCTCCCCGCGGGTCAGCAGATACGAAAAGCGCGGCACGCAGCACAGAACCTGCTCCTGCTCGAAGCCGCGCACGAACGCCACCACGTGCTCCCCGCCGATGAGACCCTCGTAGTCGCCGCGCAAGAACAGCTCGCGCTTTTGGCGGCGGGTCTCCAACGCCACGTGCGTCACGTACAACTTCACCGCACCGTCGGTGAAATTCTCGAGCAAGTCCCGGCTGAGCGCAGCCCGGTCGGACATGCGCTCGCGGATGCCCCGCAGAAGCCGCCGCCGCACCTCGTAATCCACCGGCAACCGGTTGTCGGGATCCACCAGGCTCTGATTCCACAGCTCGGAGCCCTGGTACGTGTCGGCGACACCCGGCACGCAGAACCGCAACAGGCACTGCGCGAGTCCATTGACCGCGCCGTAGGTCGCGATGCGCTCGCAAAAGCGCCGCGCGTCCTCGAAAAAGGCGTCGTTGCCCGCCAGCCGCCGGATGAAACTCCGCACCGCCTGGTCCTGCGCGGCGTTCGGCGTCGTCCACGACGTCTCCTGCTTCGCCTCCTTGGCGGCCTTCAAAAGGAAGCCCTCCAACCGTCGCGCGAAGGTGTCGCGGCCCTGCTGCCCATCCCATCCCACCGGCCAAACGCCGATCAGCGTCTGGTAAAACAGGTATTCCTGATTGCGGCTCGGTGCGGGAGCACCGTCCACCACCGTCTTCATCTTGCTCGCCAGCTCGCTGAAGCGGCGCACCGTGCGCTGCCACAGCTCGGGCATCTCCGTCAGCACCGCCATGCGCGCGGACGTATCCTCGCCCCGCTTCGTATCGTGCGTCGACGTCGTCACCATGGACACGGGCCACGCCCGTGCGCGGTCGACGTTCTGCAGGTGAAACTCCTCCGTCGTGGTCCCGTACTTCGACGGCAGCCCGCCCACCTCGTCCAGGCAGAGCAGCCGGCTGTATCGATAAAAGGCCGTATCCTCGACGGCCTTGGCCATCATGGGCGCGGTGAGCTGCTGGAAGCGCAGTGCAAACCGCACGTGCTCTTGCCGCTCCTCCGGCGTGGCCTCTGCACGCACGAGAAGCACATCCTCCAAGAATGCGAACACCGTCTCGCTGATGGACGGATTGTTCCGTCGCGCCGTGGCCACGGCCTGCGCGATGCGTCGTCGATCGTCCTCCGCAGGCGCCTCGTTCTCACGCAGGTACGTGCGGTACACGGTGAAGGCCGCGATGATCTCGGTCACCGCGCGCGAGAGGCTCACCAAGGTGAAGTCGCGCCACCGCCGGTTCTTCCCCGCGATGCGCTCCAAATCGCGCGCGATGAGCTGAATCTCGCTCGCGAGGCTGTAGCGCATGATGTGGCGCTTGCTCTCGTAGACGTGCTCCTTGAACGACCGCCCGTCCAAGGTAAACTGCTGATAAATCCGGTTGAGCGCCGGCTCCGAGCGCGGGTCGACCCAGAGCGTGCGCACCGCGAAGAGAAAATCGTACCCCGTGGTGCCGTCCACGGGCCACGACGGCGGCAGCGTTTCGCTCGGCTCGAGGATCTTTTCGATGAGGAGCGGCAGCGGCCGCGCCAAATCGTCGGGCCCGGCCTCGGCCAGATCCACGCCGGGCACGCGGTGAAAGCGCTGCTGAAGTCCCTCGAAGTACGCGAAGGGATCGTAGAGCCCGTCGGTGTGATCGAGCCGCAGCGCCTGCACGCGACCTTCGTCGAGCAGTTGAAACAACTGCGCATGCGCGCGCTCGAACACCTGCGGAAGCTCCATGCGGATGGCCGCCAGATCGTTGACGTCGAAGAAGCGCCGGTAGTTGATCTCCTCCGCGGCCACGAGCCACGATGCCAGGCGGTAACTCTGCTGCTGCAGAATGTCGTCCAGCACATCGTAACTCCGCGGATCGTCGGACGAACCGTTGATCTCCTGCAGCGCGCTGTCGATGGCGATTTTGATCTCGGATGCGCGCGCCACCAGATCCTCCAACCGCCGCTTGATGATCTCCTTCTCTCGCGCCCGCTCTTTGCGCAATTCCATCGCCGTCGACCGCCGATCCGGGAGGTGGCGCATCGCCGACAAAATGCTCTCGAACTCGAGCCGCGCGTCCGCGTCCTCGGGCAAGGTCATCTTGGCCAGAGCGGACTCCATGAGCGGCATCAGCGTCTCGGGCGCCAGCGGAAGCCGCTTGTCGAAGTACGCGACCCGGAAGAAACGTCCCTCCCAGACCAGCGTCAGTTCCCCGCGCTCCAAGACGACGCCGTACTGATCGCCCAGCACGGGCAAAAGCACCTTGTTTTCCAGCGCTGCCTTGGGCGGGCACCAGTCGATATCGAAGTATTCGGCGCAGAGCGAACTGCGCCCATTCTCCAGAACGTCGTCCCACGTGCGATTTTGCCCGGCGGGGATGCCCATATGGTTCGGCACCCAATCGAGCAAAAGGCCCATGTTGCGCTTTTTGATTTCGTCGCTCCACGCCCGAAAATCGGCCTCGCTCCCCAGCTCCGCGTTCATGCGCTCGTGATCGACCACGTCGTAACCGTGAATGCTCCCACGCGCCGCCGAGAAGATGGGCGAAGAGTACACGTCGGTGATGCCCAGGTCGACGAGGTAGTCCAGGACGCCAACGGCCTTTTGAAAGCCGAAATCGGGCGTCAGCTGCAACCGGTACGTGGTCCCCAAGGTGTGCAACGCGCCCCCATTGCGCACCACGCGCGACGGCGCCCGAAAGAGCTTCAGCGAGTGCGCGGCCATCCGGGTCGAGCCATCGGGGGCGCGCTCCTCCTTGGCGCGGTCGTCGGTGGTATCCACCAGGAGCTGCCATGGCTCGCGCACCTGCTCGAGCCGCGGCAACGCAAACGTTGCTTCGGCCGGTGATGCATTGAGCAGCAACAGCAAATTGTCGTCCACCAGCCGCCGCCCCGTTTCGTCGACCTCGTCGATGTTGCGTCCCGCGAGGAACATGACCAAGCGCACCCGCCCAGGATCGGTCCAATCCTTGTCGGACATCGGCTGTCCATCGTCGCGGAACCAGGCCAAGTCGGGCAACTGCGTGCCGTGGATGTCGCGGCCGTGGAAGAATTTGGACCGCTGCAGCGCCGGGTGCTCGCGGCGGATGCGCAAAAGCTTCTTGGTGAACTCGAAGAGCGTTTTCCCCTCCTCGGACCAATTCCAATCGAGCCAGCTTACTTCGTTGTCCTGGCAATAGGCATTGTTGTTCCCGCGCTGCGTGCGGCCGAATTCGTCGCCGGCCACGAGCATGGGGGTGCCCTGCGAGAGCACCAAGGTCGCGAGCAAATCGCGCACGAGCCGCTGCCGGAGCGTGCGTACCTTGGGGTCGTCCGTCGGCCCCTCGACCCCGCCGTTCCACGACGATTCGTGGTTCGAGCCATCCTGGTTGTTCTCGCCGTTGGCCTCGTTGTGCTTGCGCTCGTAGCTGACCAGATCGCGCAGCGTATACCCATCATGGGCGGTGATCAGGTTGATGCTCGCCGAAGGCCGCCGTCCATCCTCGTACAAATCGCTGCTACCCGTGAGCCGAAAGCCCATTTCGCCAATCACCTTGCCACTCCGGCGCAGCCAGAGCGCGCGCACCGCATCGCGGTAGCGCCCATTCCACTCGGCCCAACGAATGGGGAAATTGCCGACTTGATAGCCGCCTTCTCCTACGTCCCAGGGTTCGGCAATGAGTTTGACCTCGCTCAATTCGGGCGATTGATGGATGAGCGTGAAAAAGCTGGAGAGCTGGTCCACATCGTGGAGCTGCCGGGCCAGCGCCGACGCCAAGTCGAAGCGAAAGCCATCGACATGCATCTCCGATGCCCAATAGCGCAGTGAATCCATGATGAGGGCGAGCACTTGCGGGTGCCGCACGTTGAGCGTATTGCCCGTGCCCGTGTAATCGAAGTAGTACCGAGGGTCCTCGGGGACGAGTCGGTAATACGTGGCATTGTCGATTCCCTTGAAGTTGAACGTGGGGCCGAGTTGATTGCCCTCCGCGGTGTGGTTGTACACCACGTCGAGAATCACCTCGATGCCCGCGCGGTGCAGCGCTTTGACCATCGATTTGAACTCGCGCACCTCGCTGCCGAGCTCCGTCCCCAGGCGGTAGCGCACGTCCGGCGCGAAAAAGCCGATGGTGTTGTATCCCCAATAATTGCGCAGCCCCTTGTCGAGGAGCACCTTGTCGTCGATGAACGCGTGAATCGGCATCAGCTCGATGGCCGTCACGCCGAGTTCGCGCAAATGGCGCACGATGGCCGGGTGCGCGATGCCGGCGTAGGTGCCGCGGAGCGCCTCGGGCACTTCGGGGTGCAGTTTGGTGAGGCCGCGCACGTGCGCCTCGTAGATCACCGAGCGATGCAGCGGGATGCGCAGCGGTGTGTCGCCTTCCCAATCGAACTCACCGTCGATGACGATGCCGCGGGGCACACCGAGCACGTCGGTCTCGAGCCGCGTGGCATCACCCGCGGGATCGCCCACGCGGTACGCGAAGCACCCCGCCTCCCATCGCTCCACCCCGTCGACGGCCTTGGCATAAGGATCCAGCAGAACCACGTTGGGGTTGAAACGAAGTCCCTGCTCGGGCCGATATGGACCGTGCACGCGGTAGCCGTACCGTTGACCTGGGCCCACACCTGGGGCGTACGCGTGCCACGTGAACGCCGTGCGATGCGACAGCGGAAAGCGCGTCTCCGTTCCTGCAGCGTCGAAAAGGCACAGCTCGACCGCTTCCGCACCCTCGGAATAGAGCGCGAAATTGACACCGGCACCATCCCACGTCGCGCCAAGCGGATACGACGATCCGGGCAAGAGTTTCATGGGCCCGGACTCTATCAGCCTGCGAACAGTTGTCTCCATGTGCGTCGCAGCACGCCCCCCTTCTCGCTGTCACCTTCGAGCAGACTCGCGCCGAATGCTTTCGCCTGCTTCAAGGTGATGTGAGGTGGAAGTGGTGGCACGTCAGGATCGGTCATCATCTCGAGAAGCACCGGGCCCTTCGCCGCGAGCGCAGTCTCCCACGCATCGCCCACGTCCTCCGGTCGATCGACGCGGATGCCGCGCATGCCGATCATCGATGCGTACGCCGCGTACGGGAACGGTGGAAGATCCTGCGACGCCGCGAAGCGCGGATCACCGGCCATGGCGCGCATCTCCCAGGTGACCTCGTTGAGATCTCCATTGTTCAGAACCGCCACGATGAAGCGCGGATCGCTCCACTCCTTGCGATGTCGAAATGCCGTGAGAAGCTCCGCGTTGCCGTTCATCTGCATGGCGCCGTCGCCCACCAGCGCGATCACCGGGCGATCGGGGTGGGCGAACTTGGCGGCAATGGCGTAGGGCACCGCGCACCCCATGGTGGCGAGCGAGCCCGAGAGGCTGGCCATCATCGACGGACGCAACTTCAAATTGCGCGCGAACCAGTTCGCCGCCGAGCCGCTGTCGGCGGTGAGGATGCAGCCATTGGGAAGACGCGGCGACAACTCGGAGAACACGCGCTGCGGGTTGATCGGGTTTGCCGGTTCGAGGGCGCGCTCGTTCATGAGCTCCCACCATTCCGCGACCGAACCCTCGATGCGGGCGCGCCACTCATGCCGGGCGCCCTCGTGTGCGCTTTGTTGGGTGGGGCGCAGAAGCGGCAACAGCGCGCGCAACGTATCGCGCGCATCGCCCACGAGGTGCACTTCCATCGGATAACGAAGCCCCACGAAGCGGCCGTCGATGTCGACTTGAACCCCGCGCGCATGCCCCTCCTTCGGGAGGAATTCGCCATACGGAAAGCTCGACCCGACGACCAGCAAGGTGTCGCAATCGCGCATCATATCGTAGCTCGGGCGCGTCCCCAAAAGCCCGATGGCGCCCGTCACGTACGGCAAATCATCGGCCAACACTGCCCGGCCGAGCAGCGCTTTCGCTACACCGGCGCGCAAGCGTTCGGCGACGGCCATCACTTCCTCGGCGGCCTGCGCGGCACCGGCGCCCACCAGCATGGCGATGCGCTCGCCCGCGTTCAGCACGTCCGCCGCACGCTTCAACTCCGTCTCGCTCGGCGTCACGTGCGCAGGCGCATAGCCCACGCTGGTGTGCACCGTGTCGTGCTCATGTGGCGGTACGGGAACAGCGGCCGCTTCCTGAATGTCCTTTGGCACGATGACACAGGTGACCGTGCGCTCCGCATACGCGATGCGAATGGCCCGATCGATCACGTGGCGCGCGGCCTCGGGGCTCATGATCGTGTGCACGTATTCGTGCGCCACGTCTTTGAACAGGCTCGCCAGATCGACCTCCTGCTGGTAATCGCCCCCGATGGCCGTGCGCGCCGCCTGCCCGACGATGGCCACGACCGGAGCATGATCCATTTTGGCGTCGTACAACCCGTTCAGCAGATGGATGGCACCAGGGCCCGAGGTGGCGAGGCACACCCCCACCCGGCCACTGAATTTCGCGTAGCCGCAGGCCATGAGCGCTGCCATCTCCTCGTGCCGCGCTTGAACGAAGCGCACGCGCCGGTCCTGCGCCTCGTGCCGTTGAAGCGCGCCCAACACGCCATTGATGCCGTCGCCGGGATATCCGAATACGCAATCGACGCCCCAGGCTGCAAGGCGCTGCACCAGGAAATCGCTAACGGTCCGTGCCATGTAAACCTTTCTCCTTCTTTCGGAAGGTGGTGCCCGTCGCCTCGATGAGCCGCCCGGCCGCATCGGGACCTTTCCAGCCCTCGATGCGTGCCTCCTTGTCGGTCATGAGCGTGGCTAGCAAAAAGAACTGCTCGAGTTCCTCCTGGATTCGTCGTGTGAACTGCGTCGCGTCCGTCCACCGCTCCTCGTGTGCCGGCACCACGATGAGGCGATCGTTGCGTTGCCGTTCCGCCTTTCCTTCGGCGGCCTGCGACAACTCGACGACACCGATGGCGCGGCACGGAACGACGAGCCCCGGAAAGCCCGTCCCCCCGTGGTAAATCATCGCATCGAGCGGATCGCCGTCGGGCGCCAAGGTGCTCGGGACGAATCCCCAATCGTACGGGTACGAGACACCGAGCACGAGAGGGCGTCGATATCGAAATACGCCATACTCGCTGTCATAAGCGATTTTGATGCGCGATCCGCGCGGCGTTTCGACGACGACGTTGAGTTGCTTTTCGGAGTAGATAGGCAGTTTCGACAGGTTCACGGTGAGGACCCCTCCTGGGCGTCATTCAAGCAATCGCTGGGCCGTCCGTGCATGAGGCAAAGCGGCACGCACCATGCGAGGTGTGGCGATCATGAAGAACGACCTCCCTCGGCGCGCCCTTCTTCTCGGTTCGGGCGCGTCGCTCCTCGCAGCAGCGTGCAAGAAAGACTCGCGTCCGCCGGAGGGCAGCGTGGGCCTTCCGCCGGCATCGGCGACGAGTTCGGCGATGCCCATGCGCCCGCTCGGAAAGACGGGCGTCTCCGTGTCCCTCGTGGGCATTGGCGGATTCCACATTGGTGAGCCCGACGAACAGGAGGGCATCCGCATCGTGCGCACCGCGCTCGACCGCGGCATCAACTTTCTCGACAATTGCTGGGACTACCACGAAGGCAAAAGCGAAGAGCGCATGGGCAAGGCCCTCCGCGATGGCTACCGCGAGAAAGCCTTTTTGATGACCAAATTGGACGGCCGCACCAAGCAGTCCGCCCGGGAGCAACTCGAACAGTCGCTGCGCCGGCTCGGCACCGACAGGATCGATCTGGTGCAAATCCACGAGGTGATTCGCGACAGCGATCCCGAGCGATGCTTTCGCGATGGCGGTTGTGTGGAGGCGCTCGTGGAGGCCAAAAAGGCGGGAAAGATCCGCTTCATCGGATTCACGGGGCACAAGCATCCCAACATCCACCTCGCGATGCTGCGGGCCGCCGATACCCACGGCTTCACCTTCGACACCGTGCAGATGCCGCTCAACGTGATGGACGCGCACTTTCGCAGCTTCGAACGCAACGTGCTCCCCGTTCTGGTGGAAAAGCGCATCGGCGTCTTGGGCATGAAGTCGATGGGCTCGGGCATTCTGCTCGAGAGCAAAACGGTCACACCCGTCGAATGCCTGCACTACGCCATGAACCTGCCCACGTCGGTGGTCATTACCGGTTGCGACAGCATGGGCGTGCTCGAGCAAGCCATCTCGGCGGCCATTTCGTTCAAAGCGATGGACAAAGCCGAGGTCGCAGCCCTCCTGGAAAAGACACGCGCCGCGGCCGCCGAGGGCAAATACGAAAAGTTCAAAACGAGCGAGCAGTTCGATGGAACAGCGAAAAATCCGAAGTGGTTGGAGACGGCCAGCATCTAGTGCGCAAGCGCGGCACGCCGTCTGCACTACGGGATGGGAGACACAGTGAGCCGTTGGCCCGGGGGAGAAAGGTCGTTTTTCTCATGCTTTATTGGGCAGCCGTCTTTTTCATCATTGCCATCGTGGCCGGTATCTTCGGCTTCTTCGGAATTGCGGCGAGCGCGGCGGGCATTGCCAAGCTCCTCTTCGTCGGCTTTTTGATCCTCGCGGTCATTTCGCTGCTCGTCGGGCGTAGGAGCACGCTGTGACGACACAGCCTCGCGCGGCCGATCCGGCTCGAGCCAGAGAGGTGCTGCGCGCCACCATGCCGCGGCGCTCGACCGCGGCAGCGTCGGCGCGCGTGGCCGTGGAAGGCGCGAGCACGTTTCTGGGGGGGCGCCTCTGGCTTCTCGCTGCAGGGCTTTGCGCCATCGGCCTCACGGCGATCTGGCGCAGCGTGAGGCGTCACGCACTCTGACGCGTGGGCGGCGTGCCCATAAGCACCGCCGCCACACGTGCGCGAAAGGCCCCGCCGAGGATCTTGCGCCGATGCTCGTGGGCTTCGCGCAGGAGGCGCTTGTCGGCGCGCACCCGTTCGACGAGGTAGGCTTCGAGCTCCGGGGTGTGGGGCAAGCGGCCGTCCTCGAGCCATCGGGCAATACGCAACACCGCGACATGGTGGTCGTGGAGATCGCCGAGCTGCGATTGGGCGTCACGCAGCTCGGAAATGATCCGCCCATTGTCCGCCGGCGCCTCTTCGAAGAGCTCCAGCAGGTAGCGCAATCGCCGGCACACTCCGCGAAAGCGGTGCAGGCTCTCGTGATCGACGGGCGCCGTTTCGTACGCGAGCACGGCGTCGAAGGCGCGCGCGATTTCCTCGGGGCCCAGATGGCGCACCAGCACGGGGTGAACCTTGCCCGCGCGCGGTTCGAGCCGCAAATCGGCATCCGGCTCGCAGCGGCGCACTTTGCGCACCAGCGACCGCCCCTTCGACATAGTACGCAGCCCTTCCCGCTGTTTCTTCTTTCTCGTGCGCTTTAGCCGTTTGACCAGCGGACGGAGGCCGCGTTTCGTTCTGACATCTTCGCGAAGGACGTCTTGATCGCGAATGTCCCCCAAGACTTTGTCCAACGCGTGCAATCGGTCTTCGAGCCGATGCAACATCGCGGCATTCGACGCGTGGCGCGCGAGCACGTCGAGCTCGAGCCGGAGGCGCCGCACCGTCGTGCGCGCGTCATGGACGCCCTGCGGGTCCCCTTTTTGGGCTCGCCGCAGCCGCTTTCGAAGGCGCTTGGCGTGACCGTGCAATTCGCCCGCAAGCGCGGGCACCATGGGCTCGTTCGCACGCATGTCCATTCTCCATTCTGAGACACCGCGTCAGATTGCCACGCTACTTGGCGGCAATCCGCGGATCCTTGATCTGCCGCATCGGATCGCCCTCCGGTCCGAAGGGCGGATCACCCAAGGGAGGAGGCGGGAGCGGTCCCTGCTTCGGCGGTTCCTTGACGGGCGGCTTCTTGTGCGCCGGCTCGCGTGCGGGCGGGCGGGGCGGCTTTTTCGGATGGGATGCCATTTCGATCATCAAGGCATCGTGCGTGCCACCCAACCGACGAGGCTCGACGCGCAGGGATTGGAGCTTTATGCTCGATTGTCCATGGCTTCCGACGCATTCGCCGCCACCACGGCGCCCATTCGCCGATTGACCCTTGAAGATATGCCGGCCTGTTTTCATTTGGCGACGGACCGCGATTGGCCCATCGAAGAAAAGAAGTGGCGACTTCTCTTCGAGATTGGTGCGGTGTACGGCATCGACGATCCCGCGGGCGGGCTCGCGGGCATGGTCGTGTGCACGCCCTACGGGCGCGAAGTCTCGGCCATTGGCATGATGGTCGTCGCCCGCCGCCACGAACGGCGCGGTCTCGGTGGGCGATTGATGCGCCATGCGATCGAGCAGGCCGGCACGGCCACCACCTGGTTGACCGCCACCGCCTTCGGGCAGCCGCTGTATGCAAAATTGGGCTTTCGCGTCGCCAGCGAGATGACCACGTACATGGGTGAGATTCAGCCCGTGCCGCAGGGCGAGCCGATTTCCCGAAGGGCCACCGAGACCGATCTTCCCGGCATCCTCGCCCTCGACGGGGCTGCGTTCGGTGCCCCGCGCAAGGAGCTGCTGACACGGCTGATGGGGCGTGCCGAAGTCTTTCGTGTGATCGATTCGCCGGGCGGCATTACGGGGTTCGGAGCTTCGTGGCGGAGCACCCAGACGGCATGCCTCTCGCCGGTCGTCGCGGAAGACATGGATGCTGCCCTGGGCCTCTTCGCCGATCTGGCGCGGGACACACCGGGACGCGTGCGGGTCGATGCGGACCATCGGTTTCCGCGTCTGCGCGCGTGGGCCGAAGCGCACGGCCTCCAGAACAGCTTTCAAACCGCCGTGATGATCTACGGCGAACCGCTTCCTGGCGACCGTGCGCGGGTGTTTGCCCCTACGATGCAGGCGCTAGGCTGATTCGCGCGCGGCGGGCCGCCTCGACCATTCGACGGAGGGCCGCCTCCACCTCGGTCCAACCGCGCGTCTTCAGCCCGCAGTCCGGGTTCGTCCACAGTTGCCCGGCGCGCAGCACGCCGGCGGCCCCCTCGAGGCGAACAGCCATTTCGTCGACGGTGGGAACGCGCGGCGAGTGAATGTCGTAAACCCCGGGGCCAATCCCATTGGGGTAACGGAATCGCGCGAAGTCGTGGAGCAACTCCATGTTCGAGCGCGAGCTCTCGATGGAGAGCACGTCCGCGTCCATGTCGGCGATGGCCTCGAGCATGTCGCCGAACTCCGAGTAACACATGTGCGTGTGAACCTGCGTCTCGTCGGCCACGCCGCTGGTGGCCAACTTGAAGGCATCCACCGCCCAGCGCAAATAGGCCGGCCAGTCGCTGCGGCGCAGGGGAAGCCCCTCGCGGATGGCCGGCTCGTCCACTTGAATCATGCCGATGCCGGCCGCTTCGAGATCGACCACCTCGTCGCGCAACGCCAGCGCCAGCTGCAGGCATGTCTCGCTGCGCGGCTGATCGTCGCGCACGAAGGACCACTGCAAGATGGTCACGGGACCCGTGAGCATCCCTTTCATGGGGCGCTTGGTCAGCGACTGCGCGTAGCGCGACCATGCGACGGTCATCGACTGCGGCCGCGAGACGTCCCCGAAGAGCACCGGCGGCTTCACGCAGCGCGAACCGTAGCTTTGCACCCAGCCGTTCTCGGTGAAGGTGAAGCCCTCGAGCTGCTCGCCGAAATACTCGACCATGTCGTTGCGCTCGAATTCACCGTGCACCAAAACGTCGAGGCCCATGGCCTCTTGCCGCTCGACGCACCGGCGTGTTTCCGCCTCGAGGAACGCCTGGTACTCCTCCGCGGTGACCCTGCCCGTCCGCCACGCAGCCCGGGCCGCGCGCACGTCGCCCGTCTGCGGAAAGGAGCCGATGGTCGTCGTGGGAAAGAGCGGCAGCTGAAAGCGCTGCTGCTGCTTGCGCGCGCGCTCGGGAAAGTGCGACGCACGCTGAAACATCGCCGGCGAGACCGCCAGAGCCCGCGCGCGCACGTAGGTGCGCCGCGTTCGCGGGGAAGAGCGGCGGCCCTCGAGGGCCTTGCGCGTCTCCAGGAAAAGCGCGGTATCCGCCGTGCCGGCGAGCGCGCGGATCTCCGCGAGCTTTTGCTTGGCGAAGGCCAGCCAGCTCCGCACCTCGCCCTCGAGCTTTCGCTCGGCGTCGAGATCGACGGGCACGTGGAGCAGCGAGCACGAAGGCGCCACGAGCACGCGCGCCGGACCGAGGGCGTGGACCGCCCGATCCACGATGCGCTGGGCCGCATCGAGGTCCGTGCGCCACACATTCCGCCCATCGACGACGCCCACGGACAGCGCCATCGACGCGGGGATGGCCGCGAGCACGCCGTCGAGCTGGTCCGGGGCGCGAACCACGTCGACGTGCAGCGCGTCCAGGCCCGAGCGCGCGGCAAGCCCGAGGTTGTCCCCGAGCGCGCCGAAGTAGCTCGCCAGGAGCACGCGCGGACGCGAGCGGCACGCGGAAAGCCGCTCGAAGGCCCGCGCATAGGCGCGCTTCTGCGCATCGTCGAGCTCGAGCACGAGGCACGGTTCATCGAGCTGGACCCAGGAAGTACCCTTGTCGGCAAGCCTGGCGAACAACTCTTCGTATAGAGGCAGGAGCGCGTCGAGCCGCTCCAGCGCCACGCCGCTTTCCATCTTGGCGAGCATCAAGAACGTCACCGGCCCCACGAGAACGGGACGAGGCTCGATGCCGAGCGAGCGCGCCTCGTCGACCTCGCCGAGCACCTTCGACGTGTCCAAGGTGAACGGCTGCCCGGGCTCGAGCTCGGGCACGATGTAGTGGTAGTTCGTATCGAACCACTTGGTCATCTCCAGCGCCGGAACATCGAGACCGGCCTCGCGATCTTGAAGCCCGCGCGCCATGGCGAAATAGCGCGCGAGTGGATCGCGGATGCCGCGGTAGCGCGCCGGCACGACGCCAAACGAGACCGCCGCATCGAGCATGTGGTCGTACAAAGAAAAATCGTTGCTCGGGATGTGATCGAGCCCCGCCGCCTTCATCGCCGACCAGTGCCGGCGCCGCAGCTCCGAGGCGACGGCCTCCAGTGCGGTGGACGAGAGCTTTTTGGACCAATGATCTTCGAGCGCTTTTTTTAGCTCTCGAGCGACACCAATACGAGGATGACCGAGACACGTTGCGAGCACGGTGACCGACCTTTTCCGCCTCCCGCGAGGCTTTAGGGGGACCGGCGACGGATTTCTCCCGGCGCCGAGTGCTGGCAGGTCTTCGGGCTTACGAGCATTTCCGGCGTTTGCCGGCCTTCCTACGTCCACCACTTCCCAGGGCCAGAGGACTGGCGCCCAGTGCGCTGCGTGGATGTCGATCTCGATTACCGCTGCGGGGCAGCCCCGGATGTTCGCCGGGTTCCCTTTTCAGCCCGTGGCCAACGAGGCCAAAGGCACCAACACGCCTGCTACCCTAGGGGCGTCCTGGCCTTCCCGTCAACTGGGAGCCCTTACGTAGGCCGAGAGAAGCTTGGTCATCTCGTCGGCGAGCTCCTGCGCCCCAACCGGCTCCCCCGCTTTGTCGGTGACCCATCGATGCGCCAGGGCATCCACGAGTTGGACGCAGAGCTGGGCGCTCAGGCGGGGCGAACGCACCTGCGACTCCGGGTGCCCGCCAAGGACGAACTCGAGGACCTCGACGATGCGCAGCTCGAATTGCTCGACGCGGCGGACCAGCGCCCGAGAGAGCGGAACCTCCAGGGAGAGCACCGTGTGCAACCGCGGATTGTCCGCGTGGAAGTCGAGAAACGCCTGCACCAGCACGCGGAGCACGTCCTCGAGCGGCATGGTGGTGACCCTCGGCGCCACGGAGGCGACGCGTTCCTCGAACATCGCTTCCGCCTCGGCGAAGTGCCGATCGATCAGCGCGCGCACGATGGCGTCCTTGTCGCGAAAGTACTCGTACAGCGAGCCAATGGAGACGCCGGCGCGGGCGGCGATCTCGTTCGTCGTTGTGTGGGCGTAGCCGCGGCGCGGCAAAATCCGAGCGGCGGCGTCGACGATCGCGCGCACCGTCTCCTGCGAGCGCTCTTGAATCGGCTTTCTTCGGGCGGGGCGCGCGGGGCGTTTGGGCGTCGTTCGGGGCATGCTGGAACCCGAGTAGAGGAATCCGAGTCAAAGCTCAATATTGCTCGTATGCCTTCGCTCGTACCGACCCGCCCCACCTACGATGACTTTCCCGCCACGAACACGTACCGGCAGCACGTGACCTACGCCTTTGGCATCGCCTTCACGGAGAAGCCCACCGAGACATGGCTTCCCTGGCGCGGTCACGAGGTGCACATGGACGATTGGCGCCCCCGAGGCGCGCCTCGTGCCACCGTGATCCTCGTCCACGGTGCGGGCGGGTACGGACGCCTTCTCGCGCCCTTCGCGGCGCCCCTGCGCGAGGCCGGCTTCGCGGTGCGCGTGCCCGATCTTCCGGGGTACGGGCTTACCCGCATGCGTCCGGGCGCGCGCGCCGAATACGACGAATGGGTCGCCCTCGTGGCGGGCCTCGCCGATGAAGCCGCGCAACATGGCCCCGTATTTCTCTTCGGGCTGAGCGTCGGCGGGATGACCTGCCTCTGGGCTGCCCAGCGCGCGCGCAAGGTTTCGGGTGTGGCCGCGACCACGCTGATCGATCTCCGTGACCCGCGGACCTTCGTTCGCGCCACGCGGGCTCCGTGGATGGGGTACCTCTCGCTGGCGGCGTTCCGATTCCTTCCGAGCCTCACCGACGCCGTGTCGTTCCCGCTGTCGTTGATCGTCCCCGTCGAGCGGCTGACCCCGGACGTGCAACTTGCCCGCGCCTTGCTGAGCGATCCTCTGCTCGGCAAGCGCTGGGCCCAGGCGCGTTGCTTTCGCACGATCACCACGTACACGCCCGAGCGGGACGACTTCGAGCTCCCCTGCCCGCTCCTTCTCGTGCATCCCGGCGCCGACACGTGGACCCCGGTGGAGATGAGCCTCCCCGTGTACGAGCAGGTCCCGACGGCCAAGGAGCTGGTCGTCCTCTCGAACGGCGGCCACGCGCCGCTCGAATCACCGGCTTACGGGGAGCTCTGCTCCACGGTCACCCGCTTTCTCGAGGCCCGCGTTTAGAAGTCCGCGTCGTTGGGCCAGCCCTCGCGCGAGCCGCGGTGGAGGACGCGGTCGCTCGAGAGCACATCGCCGGCGCCGAACGCGGGCACGCCGCGCAGCCGGGCATAGGTCGGCGCGAGATCGGGCAAGGTGGCCTCGAAGAGCGACTCGAAGCTGTCGATGACGAAGTACGTCTTCTGGAAGCTATCGATGCGGTACTTGGTCCGCATCACGCGCTCCAAGTCGAAGGCGATGCGGTTCGGCGACGCCGATTCCAAGCTGTAGATCGATTCGGACTTGGAGCTCACGATGCCCGCACCGTAAATGCGCAGCCCCTCGTCGGTGCGCAAAAGGCCGAACTCCACGGTGAACCAGTAGAGACGCGCGAGGTTGAGCAGCGCCTCTTTCCCGATGCGCGCGGCCTTCACGCCGCCCGCGCCATAGGCCGCCACGTAGTCGGCGAACACGGGGTTCAGCAGCAGCGGGACGTGCCCGAACAAGTCGTGGAAAAGGTCCGGCTCGGCGATGTAATCGAGCTGCTCGGGCTTGCGGATCCACCAGGTGACGGGGAACCGCCGCATGGAGAGGTGCTCGAAGAAGGTGACCTCCGGCAAGAGGCCTTCGACGGCGATGAGCTCCCAGCCGGTAGCGCGGTGAAGCACCTTGTTCAGTTCGTCGAAGCGCGGAATGCGATCCGCCCCCATGCCGAACCGACCCATGTTCTCCACGAATTCGCGGCACGCCCGGCCCGGCAGCAGCTCGTGCTGGCGGCGAAAGAGGGTGGCCCACACCTCGTTGTCCGTCCGCGTATACGACGACCACGGCTGCTCGACGACCTCGGTCGCATAGTTGGGGACGAACCCGTTGTCCGTTTGGCGGTACTCGACGCGGCGGGGAGAAGCTGACGGCGTGGTGGTGTTCACGATGAGGAGAACTTAGTGCCTACCCCTCGCAATTTCCTTGCTTTATTGCCCGCTAATTCCAACCATGAGCAATATTATTGCTCATTCAACCATCTGCGGGGCATAAAATGACCTCTAGCCGACTCGACAGCACCGATGTTCGCATTCTCGAAGTGCTCCAGCGCGAAGGGCGCATCACCAATGCGGAGCTTGCCGAGCGGGTGAGCATCTCCGCCTCCCCGTGCCTGCGGCGCCTTCAACGCCTCGAGAGCGAGGGCGTCATCACCGGCTACCGGGCCCAACTCGATCCCCGCGCCATCGGTCTGGGGCTGCAAGCCATCGTCCGCGTGCAGCTGGAGAAGCATGGCACGGCGATCATCGAGCGCTTCGTCGCGCGGGTGAACACGTGGGACGAGGTCGTGGCCTGTTACGCCCTCACCGGCGACATGGATTACCTGCTCCACGTCTGCGTGACCGATCTGGAGCACTTCTCGCGCTTCCTGCTCGACAAGCTGCTCAACGACGCCGGCGTGGCCGATGCGAACTCGAGCTTCGTGCTGCGCACGGTGAAAGAGGCGCGTGCACTTCCGCTCGGTCAGGTGGCCGGCGGGCGCTGACTCTTTCGATTTCTTTCGATTCGGTGCACCAGATGATTCGAAGCGGCGTCTTCTCTCCGAGGAGAGCAGTTCATGAGTCGCAGTTTCAAGACGGTCAGTTTTTTCGTCTTGTCTTTGGCCGCACCCCTTGCGGCCTGCTCGGATTCGGGGTCGGGAAACAACGCGCCTGCGCAAGCCCCTCCCTTCTTGGCGATCACGCGCGCCAACGAGGTGAAGGCCCCCGGCCTTTCCTCCGCAGCGCTTTCACTCCGCAGCGTGCCGGGGGCCGACAGCGCGACGACATTTTACCTCGCGATCAGCGAGAAGGCGCTGCACGAGAAGTGGTTTCTCAGCGCGTTTCTGAAGCAATACTTCCCCGGTGCGGTGGTCAACGGTGCGGCCCGCAGCTTGGGCACGCGCGTGGTGACCTTCCGCGAACGCAATGGGAAGGTGTACGTCTTCGATGCATCGGACAACTATGCGAATTCCGATACCTTCGATCCGGCGCTGATGGTCGAGGCCTATCCGGTCGTATCCCCAGAAGTTGTCACGGTTCCCCCGGGCTACGTCGTGATCGACCCTGCCGCGGGCATGCATCGCTTTGGCGTGACTGAGGCCGGAAGCGTCGTGATGAACAAGCCTGCGATCACCCCGTTCAAGGTCGAATTGGCCTTTTCGCAGAATTTCCGATCGCTGCAGGACGGCGCGACCTTCGAAGAGATTTTCACCGGCTCGAGCACGTCACCCGTTCCGCGGGAAGACCTCCGGACCGACGGCGGAAGAAAGCCCAACCCCCTCGATGCGGCGCTCGACCGCGATGCCCTGCGCGCCTCGGGAACCCTGGGGCTCTCGTTCCGGCGCTATGCGGAGACGCCTTCGTTCATCGGCATGGTCCCTCCCGACGTGCCCCATTATTTCAGCGGAGACACACACCTCGAGCGCGATACCGGTTCGACGCGCATGCGCGTCGCCCATTGGGCCATCCGGGCGGGGATGAAGCCCATTCGGTGGGTCCTTTCGAGTGAGTTCGCGAAGGTGCAGCAGGCGTATCCGCACTACGACATCGTTGGCGCCGTCCGGCGAGGTATTACCAATTGGAATGAGGCCTTTGGCTTCGAGGCGCTGACCGCCGAGGTGGCCAAGGAGGGGGAATTCGTGGACGACGACGACACGAACGTCGTCTACTTCGACACCGATCCGCGCGCCGGATACGCCTTTGCCAATTGGCGCACCAATCCGAATACGGGCGAGGTTCGTGGGGCGAGTGTCTATTTCAGCTCGGCCTTTCTCCCGTCCGCGAGCCCACCTCGCCCGGCCTCGAACACGGCGATCACCCAATGGGGCACCTTCGACGCCCAAGGCCTCTGCTCCATGCCGGTGGACGCCCCGGCGGACATGTCGAAGAAGGAGCAAGTCGAGGCACGAATCACCTACGTCATCTTGCACGAGATTGGGCACACCCTCGGCTTGCGGCACAACTTCAAAGGTTCTCTGGTGGAGCCGTCGTCGTCGGTGATGGACTACCTGACCGTGAACGACAGCGTTCGCATGACGAGCCCCGGCGCCTACGATCGAGACGCACTGGCCTTTCTGTATGGCCTGCACGCCAAGGCGGCCCTCCCCGCACAGCCGTTCTGTACCGACGAGCAGGCCATCCTCGATCCGGAGTGCGCGCCCTTCGACACCACGGACGATCCGCTGGCCAAGGACAAAGGCCCAGGCTACCAGGCGGAGTTGACGACCTTCCTCACGGGAAAGGCCAATGCGTGGGGAGCGAACTTCGGGGCCGTGCGCAGCTGGCTCCAAGCCGAGCTCCCGCAAGATGCGGTGGCGCGCACGCGGCGTCGGGCCCAGAAGCTTCAAGCGTGGGAATTCCTGCTCGCGGCCTTGCGACCCGGGGTGACCGCCGGGGCGGCGCCGGAACGGATCGACGCCGCGCTGACCGCCACGTTCCGCGCGCTGTACGCCGACCCCAAGGTGCCGCCGCCGCCGCAGGACGAGCCGCTTGCACGGAAGGTCGCGCAGGACGCGTTCGACGCGTTGGTCGGAGCACACGCCATCCCCGTGCGCCGGGCGGCCGTCGTCGTGCTGAAGAAGCTGCAGACGGAAGACGCCCATCTGAAGCTTCTCGCCGCGCGCACCGCCATCGAAGCGCAAAAAGGCACCGGGCCGGCCGCCGTCGCGGGCAACGCCAAGCTGGACGATCTCGTCGCGAGCATCGACCACGCGACGCGGCCCTATTCCGAGTAGCCGCTACACGGTGCTCTTCATCTCGGCGAGCACCCGCTGCACGCTGACGTCGAACTCGCTCAGGAGCACACCCATCACGCTCTCGAATTCGGCTTGATTCAGCTGCAAACGCTCGGCCAGCCGGCGGCGCATGCCGTCGAAGAGCGCATCGCGCGCACACGCGATCCGCCGCGTCACCGTGGCGCGGTGGACGCTGAAGATGCGCGCGATGGCCTCGGCCGGCAGGCGGTCCACGATGGAGAGACGCAGGACGTTGCGCTCCTCCGACGTGAGATCGGCCAGCGCATCGAGGAAGGCGATGCGAAACGCGTCGGTGTAGGTCGCCCGCACGTGATCCAGCTCGGGATTGTCCGCCGCCGCGAAGGTGTAGAGCGCCTCCATGTCAGCGTCGTGGGCCTTGGTCGTCGCACTTCGCTGCAGACTGAGGGCCACCCGTGTGGCGGCCACGCGCACCCAGGCCGCGAGCGGACCGCGCCCGCCATACGTCGATATTTTGGCCGGCCGGTGGTTCGCCGCGTCGGCCACGAAAAGCTTCTCGCGCAGCAGCTGCTCCACGTCGGCCGGGTCCACGTGGCTCATTTTCGCGCTGCGCACGTGCACCGAGGCAGGCTTCAAAAAGGTGCGATCGAAATGCGCGAGCGCCCGGGGATGTCCTTGGGCACACCCGAGCGCCAAGTACAGATCGGCCGCGAACAGCAGGGGCAAGGCGTCGGCCGTTTCCAGCACGGCCGCGATGTGCCGCAGGAACGCCTCTTCGGTCACCTCGAGATCCGGCCAGGCCCTGCGTGCCTTGGCCACCAGGTCGACGAGGACCCCCTCCAGGTCCTCGACCTTGCGGAGTTCGTCGCCGAGCCCGCCTTCCGCATGCGCAAGAAGCGACGCCGCGAGGGACGAGACACCGGAGACGGGGACCATGCGTCTCAGTGTAGTACGCTATGTGGCTCCGATGGCTTCGTCCGAATGCCTCGACGACAACGATCTGATGGCTCTGTTCGAGGAGGGCGCGGCCGAGACCAGCCGTCAAAAGGCCTTGCACGCCCACCTGGATGTGTGCACGGACTGCCGCCACCTGGTGGCCGAGTTGGCCCGGTGCCTTGCGGAAGAAGGCAGCATGGTGTCGACGGCGCCCCTTGCGGGGCCGGCCACGGTGGAAGAAGCGACCGACGTTCGGGCGCTCTGGGGAGGCGCCATCGTCGGACCGTACCGGCTCGAACGGTTCCTCGGTCAGGGCGGCCTCGGGATCGTTTGGGCCGCGACCCACGTGACGCATGGCGGCGACTTCGCGCTCAAATTCCTCCGGACGAGCGAGTCCGCCCGGGCCAAGCGCTTCCTTCGTGAGGCGCGGGTCACCGCGGCGCTTCGCCACCCGAACATCGTGCACGTGCACGAGGCGTTCGAGCCCACAGGCCTGCCGCCGGTCATCGTCATGGACCTGCTCCACGGTGAACCCCTGCGCGGGCCGATGCGCCGCATGGGCACGATTCCGTGGAACCAGACCGCCGCCCTTCTTCGGCCCATCGTGGCGGCCCTCGCGGCGGCGCATGCGCGCGGTGTCATCCACCGCGACTTGAAACCCGAGAACGTCTTTCTCACCGGCGACACCGTGAAGGTGCTCGACTTCGGCCTTGCCAAGCTCACCGCCATCGAAGGCGGATGCGCCGCCACCGCCGAGTTGACCCGCAGCGGTCACATCTTGGGTACGCCCACCTACATGGCACCCGAACAGGTCTTCGGCGAAAAGGACATCGACGTTCGGGCCGACGTGTGGTCCCTCGGCGTTCTGGCCTTCGAATGCCTCTCGGGGCGGCGTCCCATCGAGGGACGCACCTTGGGCCACGCCATCCGGGCTTTCTCGAGCGGCACGATCCTTCAGCTCGCCGATGTCGCTCCGCATCTGCCCCCGCCGGTGACGAGCTTGGTTGCGCGCATGCTATCGGTCGAACGAACCAAGCGACCCTCGCTTGGGGAAATCGACGCCGTTCTTACCTCAAGCTAACATACCTACCCTTGATCCGCGGTCGGTCCCCGTCTCCTGCGAGTGCTTCGAGTGGCGCGACGTTGCTCGCGCCCGGCGCGGTCGTTTATGGGCGCTACGAATTGGAGGCCGTGCTCGGCGAAGGCGGAATGGGCGCGGTCTGGGGTGCGCACCACACGGTGACGCGCAGGCCGGTGGCGCTCAAATTTCTCAAACGCAAAGGGGCCGAACACGCGCGGCGGTTCCTGCGCGAGGCGCGCATCGTGGGAGCGCTCAAGCATCCCAACGTGGTGACGATCTACGACATTCTGCACGAGGGAGACGACCCGCCCGTCATGGTGATGGACTGGCTCGTCGGCGAGCCCTTGAGCAGCCGGCTCGCCCGCGAAGGGACGATCCCGCTGGGCGATCTCGCGCGCATCATGACCCAGGTGGCCGATGCCGTGGAGACCGCGCACCGGCACGGGGTCGTGCACCGTGACTTGAAGCCGGAGAACATCTTCCTCTGCCGCGAGTCCCCCCACGAGGTGAAGGTGCTCGACTTCGGCATCGCCAAGCTCACCGCCGTGTCGGGCGATGCGGCCAAGACCGCGGGGCTCACCACCACGGGCGATCTGCTGGGCACTCCTTATTACATGGCGCCGGAGCAGGTGTTCGGCGACAAAGAGATGGATCACCGCGCCGACATTTGGTCCCTCGGCGTGATTCTCCATCAATGCCTCACCGGGCGGCGCCCCTTCGACGGCGAGAACGTGGGCCAGATCCTCAAAGCCATCACCATGGGCGCGGTCACGCCGCTCGCCAGCGCGCGCCGCGATCTGCCGGCCGATCTGACGTCGCTGGTGGATCGCATGCTGGCCCGTGAGAAGGAGCAGCGGCCCAAAGATCTCTCGGGCCTGATCCGGGTGCTCTCGACGATTTCCGGCGTGGAGTCCACGGCGCCGACCCACCTGACGCCCGCCCGCCGGACGCGCACGTCGCAGGCTCTTTGGGCGCTCGGGGTGCTGCTCGCCGCGACGGCCATGGCGGGTGCGTTTCTCTTGCTGCCGGCGCAGCCGGGCGCGGAACCTGCGCCGGCCGCCGCACCCGCACCACCGCCGAAGGTGGCGCCCGTCGCATCGTCCATCGTCGAGCCCTCGGCGCTGACCGCATCGCCCGCCACGCTGCCCGACCCCGCTGATGCGGCGGCGCCCGCAACGACGGCAACCACCGCGAAAGCGGCTTCGAGCCCGCGTGCGCACGCGTCGCCGCCCCGGCGGGCCCCCGCCGCGCCGCCCTCGAGTGGCGCCGCGCCGAACGGGTCCAACCCACGCCTGCCCGGTGGGGTGTATGGAGAATCTCCTTACCGACCATAGCTTTTGGAAACTTGGATGCGTCCCCTCGCCGTCGTTGCTTTTCTTCTCGTGCAGTCTTCCTCGCTGGCCTTCGCGCAATCGAAGGGCCCAGAAACCGAGGCCGATGCGGCCTTCATGCAAGGCGCCACGCTCGTTCAAAAGTCGCAATGGGCCGAGGCGTTGGCCGCGTTCGAGCGGGCCTACGAGCTGCGGCCGCACGCCGTCACCACGTACAACGTGGCCGCGTGCGAGCGCGCAATGGGGCGCTACACGCGCGCCTTTCGCACCTTTGCGAGGGCCCTGGACGAGAATGCGGCGGCCGGCGGCAAGGCCTTGCCCCCCGTGCTCGCATCCGATGCCAAAGGCTACCTCGGTGAACTCGATCGGCTCCTGGTGCGTCTCTCCCTCGTGGTGACGCCGGAGGGATCGCGCGTCACGGTGGACGGCCGGCCCCTGGAGGCGATCCCGAAGGGAGCCGAGTACGTGGCGGGGATCCGCCCACCGGGTGTGGGCGATCCCAGCCCGCGCGGCCCGTTCGTGGTGCTGCTCGATCCCGGCATGCACGTGCTCACCTTCGCGCGCCCCGGGTTCGAAGATGTGGTGCTCCGCCGCAGCTTCCCGCCGGGCAATGCGGTCGCGCAACGCATCGAGTTGACCCAGCTTCCGGCCCAGATCCACATTTCGTCGACCCAACCCCGCGCCATCGTTCGGGTCGACGGCACCGACGTGGGGCCTGCGCCGGTGGACGTCCTTCGCCCCGCGGGCAGTTACAAAGTGGTGGTCAAGTACCCCGGTTTCGAGCCTTACGAGGCGCGCGTGAACCTGCGTGCCGGCGAGCAAACGGACCTTCGGGCCAGCCTGGTCGAGAGCAGCCCTTCGATCTTCAGCCGATGGTGGTTCTGGACCGGCGCGGCCATCCTGGTAACCGGCGCCGTCGTGGGCACGTACGCCATCGTGAGACCCGACAACCGCGAGCCGGTCGGCGGCGGCAGCCTGGGTTGGGGCGTGGTGGGGCCATGATGGGCGCGCGCCTCGTCGCGGCGGCGATGGTGGTCGCGGCCGTGGCCTGCTCCGACAGCCCACAGGAGGGACACATCGTCTTTTACATCGACACGGACGCGCCGCTGCTTCCCAAATCGAGGACCCCGCAACCGGAGCTGCGCGCCCCCGCGCTCTTCGAGAAGCTTCGCGTCGAGTTCTTCTCTCCGACGGACCAAGAGCCGTGCTGCACCCGCGAATTCGATGCCACCGAGGACCTCTTCACCTACGGAGCCTCGGTCACCGTGCGCGGCAACCTGGACCGCGTGAGGGTGCGCCTCTATCGCCCCTCGGATCAAGTGGACGGCGTCTTCTCCGATCGCACCACGATCGACGTGGTGGCGAAGCTCCCGCGCATGCCGGGTGAAGGCTCCGTGTCGGCGAACGTCTTCCTCGAGACCGCCCGCGTCGGCCGGCCCAATGGAACCTTGACCGATCCCATTGCGGCCCCACTCGGTTCCCTCGATCGCGGGCACGTGGGCACGTGGCCGCCGGCGCTCCGCACCCCATGCGTCGGGCGCCCTCACAAGGACGAGGCGTGCATCGCGGGCGGTGCGTACTTCATGGGATCGAGTCGGGGCGACGACGGGCTCTTGAGCCTCCCGCAGCGACTGGTCTCACTCTCTCCTTTCTTTCTCGACCAACACGAGGTCACCATCGGCGCCATCGCCGAGTGGATCGCCCGAGCGAAGAAGGATCCCACGAAGATCTTGGTCGCGTGGAACGACAAGGACACGGCGGAAGAAACGAATTTTTGCACGTATGGCCGAAAGGATCCCGACCTTCCCATCAATTGCATCATCCGAAGTGCCGCGCTCGAATACTGTCAATCGCAGGGAAAGACCCTGCCCACCGAGGCGCAACTCGAATACGTGAGCGGTGGTATGAAGGCCTATCCCTTCGTCTGGGGCCGCGCCCCGGCCAAATGTGGCGATGCCGTATGGGGCGTGCGGCCGAACACGTTCACGTGCCCCGAGACGACGCCCCCAACCGGACCCGTGGCGTGGAGCCGCGCCGACGCGCGAAAGCTCGATGTGCTCCAAGTCGCCACGGGGCCCGTTTCCGATCTCGCGGGCAACGTTCAGGAGTACGTGCTCGATGTCGTCAGCGTCAAAACGGACCCGTGCTGGCAGGTGCCCGACGCAGGGTTTCTCAGCGATCCGTTGTGCACCGCCGCGAACACGAAGCCCATTCCCGAGTTCCCCGAGCTTTCCGATCTGGACATGCTGCGCGGGGGAAGCTGGTCCAGCGAGCTTCGCGATGCGTTGCGCTCGACCCTTCGTGAAGTGGTTTTCAACGTCGCAAGGGCGGAGCCGACGATTTTTGCCACACCCGAGATCGGCTTCCGCTGCGCGCGCAAGCCGTGATTCAGGTGGCCGCGCCCACGGTTTGGTGCACGAAGTGCAGCTTGGCCACCGCCTCCGTCGAGAGCACGAACGGGTACGTGTCGTCGTGGCCCATGCCGCGGTTCAAGTTGTTGAGCGCATAGGTCACCGCGCTCCAACTCGTGATCATGCGCTCGAACGAGACGTCCTCGGCGATGGGATCGGGCACCTTTTTCACCGTGGGCTCGTCGCGCCGTGAGGGCACGAGTGCGATGCCGCACGCCGCCGCCGTCTCCAAGGTGTCGCTCATGTGCAGGTAGTGCGCCCACGTCTCGGCCCAGTCTTCCCAGGGATGCATGGTCGCGTACGCGCTCACGTAGCGATCCTGCCAGTTCTTCGCGGGGCCCTGCTCGTAGTGGCGCTTCAGCGCGGCCTGGTAGTCCGCGCGCTCGTCGCCGAAGCGCGCGCGAAAGGCTTCGAGCCGCGGAGGATCGTCGCGGATCAACCGATCCCAGTAATAGTGCCCGACCTCGTGCCGGAAGTGACCGAGCAAGGTGCGGTACGGCTCCCCAAGCTCCGTGCGCCGCTTCACGCGCTCCGCATCGTTGGCCTCGGCGACGTTGATCGTGATGACTCCATCGTGGTGGCCCGTGAGCACGCAGGCCCCCTGCCCGTCGGGCCCGTTCGGCACGTCCTCCAGGAACTCGAACGCGAGGCCCGCCTTGGGATCCTCGTGCTTGCTCTGGTACGGCAGCCCGAGTTGATCGAGCGTGTAGACCAAGCGCCGCTTGGCCACCTCCAGCTTGTACCAGAGGCGGATGTTTCCTTCTTGCGAGAGGTTGGGGATCGTCCGTGTGAGCAGGCACGCACGGCAGAGAGCGTTAGTGGCCTCCCCTTTACTGCCGCGCTTCGGAACGGGAATGGCCCAGTTGCATACATTGTGCTGCGAGTAATTCGCGCACAGCCGAAACATGGTTCCAGGCGCCACCGGCGACGTCCAGCGATGTCGGCCCGCTGGATCCAGCGAGGTCAGGCCCACCTCGGGCACGTAGGCGAGCGCGCGTCCGCAGCGCACGCAGTTAACATTCTCGAAAAAGAGAAGCTGGTCGCAATGATCGCAGTGGAAAACTTTCATCGATCGCTCGGCTTTGCGCGTAGATTGACCTCAGCCGATGTCCATCCACGTCGCCCTCCATCATCGCACGAGCTATCGCTACGATCGTCCCATAACGCTGGGCCCCCAAAGCGTCCGCCTTCGACCGGCGCCGCATTGTCGCTCACGCATCCTGAGCTACTCGCTCAAGGTCCTGCCCGATCCGCACTTCGTCAATTGGCAGCAGGATCCGCAGTCGAACTACGTCGCGCGCCTGGTCTTTCCGGAGCGCACGGGCGAGTTCACCATCGAGGTCGACCTCGTGGCCGAGATGGCCGCGATGAACCCGTTCGATTTCTTCCTCGAACCGGCCGCCGAGAAGTGGCCCTTCGAATACGATCCGGTGCTGCGCGACGAGCTCGCGCCCTATTTGCGCGTGGGCCCGGGTTCGCCGCGGCTCGAGGCCTTCGTGGACAGCGTTTCGCGCGAAGCGCGTTCGACCAACGACTTCCTGGTCGAGTTGAACCAGCGGCTGTGCACGCAGATCGCGTACAACATCCGGCTCGAGCCGGGGCTGCAGACGCCCGAGGAGACGCTGGAGAAGGCCTCGGGCTCGTGCCGCGATACGGGCTGGCTGCTCGTGCAAATCCTGCGGCGCCTCGGCCTCGCCGCGCGCTTCACGTCGGGCTACCTGGTGCAGCTCACGGCCGACGTCAAACCGCTCGAGGGGCCCGAGGGACCGAGCCAAGACTTCGTCGATCTGCACGCGTGGTGCGAGGTGTACTTGCCCGGCGCGGGATGGATCGGGCTCGACCCCACGTCGGGGCTTCTCGCCGGTGAAGGGCATCTGCCGCTCGCGTGCACCGCGGAGCCACAGCTCGCGGCGCCGGTGAGCGGTGTGCTCGAGAAGTGCGAGGCCACGTTCGAGCACGAGATGAAGGTCACGCGCATCGTCGAGACGCCGCGCGTTCAAAAGCCGTACACCGACGAACAATGGAGATCCATCGTGGAGTTGGGCCACGCGGTGGATGCAGAGCTCGCGCAGGGCGACGTGCGCCTCACCATGGGCGGAGAGCCCACGTTCGTGTCGTCCGAGGACCTCGACGGCGACGAATGGAACACCGCGGCCATGGGGCCGAACAAGAAGCGCCTCGCGGCCGATTTGTACCACCGGCTGCGCGACCAGTACGCGCCGCAGGGCCTCGTGCATTTCGGCCAGGGCAAATGGTACCCGGGTGAGCCGCTTCCACGCTGGGCGCTCAACTTGTTCTGGCGCCGCGACGGCGAGCCGCTCTGGAAGGAGCGCGCACTCGTGGCCGACGAACAGGCACCGAGCGGCGCGGACGACGCGCTGGCCGGGCGCTTCTTGCACGAGGTGGCCACGCGCCTCGGTGTCGATCCGGGGTGCGCGTTCCCGGCGTTCGAGGACGTCTACTATTACCTGTGGCGCGAGCGGCAGCTGCCCATCAACGTCGACCCCTTCGATTCGAAGCTGGACGATCCGCTGGAGCGCGAGCGCCTGCGGCGCATCTTCTCCGTGGGGCTCGACAAGGTCGTCGGCTACGCGCTTCCCATCGAGCGCGATGGGTCGGGGTGGCAAACGGGGCCGTGGGAGTTCCGCGCGAAGCGCTGCTACCTCGTGCCGGGCGACTCGCCCATGGGCCTCCGGTTGCCGCTCGATGCGCGGACCTGGATCGCGCCAGGGGATCGGGAGGTGATCTCGCCGCCGGATCCTGCGCAGCCGGTCACCCGGCTTCCTGCGCGTGCGGAGCTGCGCTTTCAGCGGCCGGACGCGCCCGTTCCCGAGGGGACGGGCATCAAGCACGGCTACCCGCCGTTCACCGCCTTGTGCGCGGAGCCGCGCAATGGGGTGCTGTACCTCTTCATGCCGCCGGCGCGAACCTTGGACGACTACGTCGCCCTGGTGGCCGCCATCGAGGCCACGGCCGAGTCGCTCCAGGTGCCGATCCTCGTCGAAGGCTACCCGCCGCCGCGCGATGCGCGCCTCGCGCAGTTGAGCGTCACGCCGGATCCCGGGGTCATCGAGGTGAACATCCACCCCGCCACCAACTGGGACGAGCTCGTCGATCACACGACGCACCTTTACGAGGCCGCCCGCCAATCGCGTCTGTCGGCGGAAAAGTTCATGCTCGATGGCCGCCACGTGGGAACCGGCGGCGGCAACCACGTGGTGCTCGGCGGCGCGACGGTGAACGATTCGCCGTTTCTGCGCCGGCCGGACCTTCTGCGCAGCCTGCTCGCGTATTTTCATCAGCACCCGTCGCTGTCGTTCCTCTTTTCCGGCATGTTCATCGGGCCGACGTCGCAGGCACCGCGCATCGACGAGGCCCGCAACGACTCCATCTTCGAGATCGAGGTCGCCTTCCGCGAGGTCTCGCGCAAGCTGCGCGGCTACTCGGAGGCGGGCGACGTTCCGCCCTGGCTGGTCGATCGCCTCTTCCGCGACCTGCTCACGGACGTCACGGGCAACACGCACCGCGCGGAGTTTTGCATCGACAAGCTGTTCTCCCCGGACGGCGTGACCGGCCGCCATGGCTTGCTCGAACTGCGCGCCTTCGAGATGCCGCCCCACGCGCGCATGAGCCTCACGCAGCAGCTTCTCTTGCGCACCCTGGTGGCGCGCTTCTGGAAGACGCCGTACGCGCCGGAGCGGCTCGCGCGTTGGGGCACCGAGCTGCACGATCGCTTCATGCTCCCGTTCTTCGTCTGGCAGGACTTCGAGGACGTGATCACCGAACTGCGCGGCGGCGGCCATCCGCTGGAGACCGCGTGGTTCGCACCGCACTTCGAGTTCCGCTTTCCCAAGTACGGCGACTTCGCCACCCGCGCCGTCGAGCTGGAGCTCCGCGGCGCGCTCGAGCCGTGGCACGTCATGGGCGAGGATGCGACGGCGAGCGGCACTGCGCGCTACGTCGACTCGTCGCTCGAGCGGCTGCAGGTCATCGCCCGGGGCATGGCGCCCGAGCGCTACGTCGTGACGTGCAATGGCCAGGCGCTGCCACTCCACCCGACGGGCACCAACGGTGAATTCGTGTCCGGTGTGCGCTACCGCGCATGGCAACCGCCGCGCTGCCTGCATCCGCACATCGGTGTGCACGCACCGCTGGTGTTCGACTTGGTCGACACCTGGACGAAGCGCAGCCTCGGCGGGTGCGAGTACCACGTGAGCCACCCGGGAGGGCGCTCCCACGACATCCGGCCCATCAACGCGCTCGAAGCCGAGGGGCGCCGTCGCGCGCGCTTCTTCCGCCTCGGGCACACCCCCGGCCGCATGGAAGTGCGACCTGCCGTTGCCAGCCCAGACTTCCCGTTCACGCTGGATCTGCGTAAATCATAGGCGATGGCCGAGCACCGCTACGACGAAATGCTGGACGACTCCGGCGTCCCGCGGGCGCATTGGCGCGCGTTCCTCGCGCACCTCGACACGCTGCCGAAGGAGACGATGCAGCGGCGCCGTCGCTTCGTCAACGATGCCATCGCCTCCGACGGCGTGACGTACAACGTCTACGCGGATCCCAAGGGCGCGAGCCGTCCATGGGAGCTCGACCTGCTCCCGCTCATCTTGCCTGCGAACGAATGGCGCGCCATCGCCTCCGCGGTGGCGCAGCGCGCGCGCCTTCTCAATGCGGTGCTCGCGGATCTCTACGGGCCGCAGACCTTGCTCGCGGAGGGGCTCATCCCGCCGGCCCTCGTCTTCGGACAGCGCAGTTTTCTCTGGCCGCTGCACGGCGTGACCTCCGCCACGGGGCTGCACGTCTACGCGGCGGATCTGGCGCGCTCGTCCGATGGCCACTGGTGGGTGCTCGCGGACCGCACCGGCGGGCCCTCGGGCGCGGGCTACGCGCTGCAGAACCGCATGACCTTGTCGCGCGCCTTCCCGGACGCGTTCCGCGAGCTGCACGTCGAGCCCCTGGCGCCGTTTTTCAGCGCGCTCCAAGACTCGCTGTACCGCCTCTCGCCCACCCGTGGCGGCGAGGCTCCGCTCGCGGTGCTCCTCACCCCGGGCCCGTACAACGAGACGTACTTCGAGCACTCGTTCCTGGCGCGCTACCTCGGCTTTCCCCTGGTCGAGGGGCAAGATCTCATCGTGCGCGGCGACTCGGTCTACCTGAAGACGCTGCGCGGCCTGCGCCGCGTCCACGCCATCTTGCGCCGCCTCGATGGCGACTACTGCGATCCCGTCGAACTGCGCGCCGATTCGGCATTGGGCATTCCCGGGCTCCTGCACGCCATCCGCGCAGGCACCGTGGTCATCGCGAATGCGCTGGGAAGCGGCGTGCTCGAGACGGGCGCCTTGGCCGGCTTCTACCCCGCGGTGAGCGAGCGGCTCTTTGGCGAGAAGCTCGCCATGCCGTCCATTGCCACGTGGTGGTGCGGCGAGGCGCCGGCGCTGGAGTACGTCGTGGAGCACCTCGACGAGCTGGTCATCAAGCCATCGTACCCGTCGATCCGCATGGAGGCCGTGTTCGGCCACAAGCTCGACAAGCCCGCCCGCGCACGGCTCATCGAGCGGCTGCAGGCGCAGCCCCACGCGTACGTGGCCCAGGAATGGGTGCGCCTGTCGCATGCCCCCACGTGGGGCCGTGAGGAGGGCTCGGCGTCGAAAAGCCGGCGCCTGCTCGCGCGCTCGGCAACGTTGCGCGTCTTCGCGGTGGCCACGGCGAACGGGTACACCGTCATGCCGGGGGCCCTCACCCGCGTCGCCCAATACGATGGGGACGTCGTCTCCATGCAGTGGGGCGGCTCGAGCAAGGACACGTGGATGCTCGCCGATCGGCCGGTCACGCGCGTCTCGCTCCGGCGCCCGAGGCTCGGCCCCGACGACGTCGTGCGCAGCGTGGCGTTCATCCCCTCGCGGGTCGGCGAAAATCTGTACTGGATGGGGCGCTACACCGAGCGCTGCGAGAGCATCGCGCGCCTGCTCCGCGCGGCCCTCGTGCGCCTCGCAGATGCCGATCCCGAGTCCGAGCCCGCGCTTCGATCGCTCGCGTCGGTGAGCGATCAGCTCAAAATTTTCCCCAAACGGGATGAAGTCGATGCCCGCGACTTCATCGCCGCCGTGGTCGATCCGCAGGTGCAAGGCGGCCTCGCGGCCAACGTGCTGCGCCTGCATGCTTGTGCGAACCATGTGCGCGAGCGCATGTCCACGGACAACTGGCACCTCTTTCACCGGCTGCAGCAGCGGCTGCCCGGCCCCGATGCCTCCCTCGGCTACGCCTTGGAGTCGCTCGACGACGTCATGATGACCTGCGTGTCGCTGGCCGGCTTCGCGCTCGACGACATGACCCGCGACGAAAGCTGGCAGTTCCTCGTCTTGGGGCGCCGCCTCGAGCGACTCGCCCACGTGGCGGGCATCGTGGCCCACGTCGTCGCCTCCCCCGCCGCCGAGCGCGGCGATGCCTTGGAATGGCTGCTCGAGGCGACGAACAGCATCGTCACCTTCCGCGCGCTCTACCGCCGCACGCCCGAGCTTTTGCCGGTGCTGCACCTCGTCGTTCTGGACGACACCAACCCGCACGCGGTGGCCTTCCAGATCCGCGACCTTTTGCTCGTCCAAGAGCGCGATCTGGGGCTCCACGCCCTGGCGCCGCTGGGCGAGGCGTTGCGCCATACGCCGCTCGGGGGCTTCCAGGCGGAGGCCGGCGCGGTGCTCGAAGCTTCGTGCACCGAGCTGGCCGCGCTCCTTCTTCGCATCGAGCGCGCCGCCTTCGGCCTGTCCGACGAGTTGCAGCGCCGCTTTTTCACCCACGCGGGCACCCCGGTGCCGGTGGGGATCGAGGCGCAGTGATCCGCGAGTACGTCGTCGTCCACGAAACGCACTACCGGTACGATCAGCCCGTGGGCCTCTCGCGCCAGATCGTCCATTTGGCCCCGCGCGAGACCCCGTACCAAGTCTGCCGGGCCCACACGCTGGTGGTCACCCCCGAGCCGGAAATCCTCGCCATCGACCACGACGCGTTCGGCAACCCCGCCACGTCGCTCTGCATCGAAGCCGACCACGGGGCGCTGTCGGTGGTCGCCGAGTCCTGGGTGGGCATCACCGAGCGCATCTACCCGGAGGACGACGACACACCGCCCTGGGACGAGGTCCGCACCCGACTCACCTACCGTGCCCGTCAGCGACCGCACCCTGCCGATCTGGAGGCGGCGCGCTTCCTCTTCGAATCGCGCCGGGTGCGCAACAAGCGCGAGCTCGCCGCATGGACCAGCGCCTGTTTCCCGCCCGGCACCCCGCTTCTCGCGGGGGTCCGGGCGCTGATGAACCGCATCCACGACGAGTTCACCTTCGACCCGAAGGCCACGACCGTCTCCACCCCCGTCATGGACGTGTTCGCCCTACGCCGCGGCGTCTGCCAAGATTTCGCGCACTTGATGCTCTCGTGCCTGCGCTCGATGGGCCTCGCCGCGCGCTACGTCAGTGGCTATGTTCTCACGCGACCGCCGGCGGGGCGTCCGCGCATGGTCGGCGCCGACGCCTCCCATGCGTGGGTCTCCGTGTACTGCCCCGACGTGGGTTGGGTCGATGCCGATCCGACCAACGCGGTGTTTCCGTCGCTCGAACACGTCACGCTCGGCTGGGGTCGCGACTACGACGACGTCATCCCGCTCCGGGGCGTCCTTCTCGGCGGCGGAGAGCACGCCCTGGACATTGCGGTGACCGTTGCACCGCGAGCGGACTTTCAAGCGATTTTTGGGCGCCCGCCACCCGTTGCCAGAATGCCCGAGCGGACCTAAAAATACCGGGTGAGATGAACCAAGAACAAGCGAAGTATGCGGCTTGGATCAAAGAGCTCGAGACCCGACGCGAGACGCTCGAGCGCAACCTTCGTTATTTCGATTACATGGTCCCGGTGACCATCGTCCTCGCCCCCTTCGGTTTGTTCGCCTCGAAATGGGTGGCGCTGGGCGTCGTGGCGGTCGGCATCGTGATCGCCGCGATCGGTCGCTACCTCATCATGATGTACCGCTGGGACTACAAGCTGCAGATCGAACGAGCTCACTCCGACGCGCAAAAGCTCGCCGAGTACCGCGCCGCCCCGCACAAGTTCGATCTGCCGCAAGACGCGGACGACGAAGAGCGCGCCCGCTACGCCAAACACCGCATCCCCCGCCGCGCCGTCTGGCGTTAGACGCGTCGCCGTCAAGAGAGGCGAACCGCCAAGATCGCCAAGGTTCGGGGGTTGGATAAACCAACCTATCTTGGCGTCCTTGGCGTCTTGCGGTTCAATCAGGATGCGAGAACGAGGCTACGGGTACAAGGTCTCCACCGCGGAGACGTCGCCGGAGCTCAGGCCCGAGCGCTGGCCGACGTCGGCGCCGTTCTTCGTCGTGATCGTGGGCTCGCCGTTCTTCGAGAACGCGGTCTCGCCGTAGTGCATGATCGAGCCGTAGTCGTAGCCGTTGATATCTTCGCCGTCGGAGACGTGCTTATCGAAATTGTGCTCCATCCCCTCCTCGATGTTGTCCCAGTGGATGGTCACGTGGCTATCGCGGTCTTCGCGCGATTGTTCGTGCCATAGGCCCACGGCGTGGCCAATCTCGTGGATGGCGTTGCCCGTGCTGCAACTGCTCGCGAGATTGACGTACTGCACACCGCCTTTTCGACCGACCGTGGAGCTACACCCGCTCCCCGAACGAAAGACCACGTAATCAGGATATTTGCTGGCATTGGAGCTCGTTCGCTTCACGAACGTGAGGTCCGTCTTGCTGTGCCAATGTGCAATGGCATCGGTCACGCGCGCGGTGTTGGAGAGGCCCGAATCGACCGCGTACGGCACCACCTTATTTGCCCACCGCCGCGAACTCCCCGAGATCGCGACCCCCTGGACCTGCAACCCGCCCGCGGACTCTCCGCCGCCTCTATTATCCAGAATGATATCTCCCTCGAAAACCTTCTCTCCCTCGACGGCGGCGTAGGTCACCTTCTGAACGACACCATTTCGTCCAACTGGAAAGTAGCCGCTTTGCAGCGGCCCCCGTGCAGTCTCCGGTGCCGCGGGTGCATCGTTCGTCGGCGCGGATCCTTCCGCAGTACACGATGCATTCAGCAGGCACGCCCCGAGCAGTAAGGCCCCCACGATCGCGTTACGCATGGCACACAGCTCCTTCCTCGCTTCCGCGAGTCGGCTCGCTCTGTCTAGAGCGTTTTTTTTTAGGCGCCGCTCGTGCTCAGGGCGGGCACGAAGCCTTTGCGCAAGCCAAAGAAGGCAAAGGAGAAACCATCGTTCCGCAAGGGTATCCGCAGCTTCTCGACGCGAGCCCACATCGCATCGCCGCTGCAAACCCGCTCATCCGGAACGACCCTATTCGCTTAGCATACGTTCGTGCTGGCCTGAGCAACAAATCATCAATCGGTGAACTTTCCCGATTTCGGTTGCGCCTTGCGGCGAGGTGCACACCTGCGCTCGGGCGCATTGCGTCAACGAGGGGCACATCCTTATCGCTGGCATAATTGGATATCCACCTGAATACAAACTCCGACTCCAAACTCGAAACATTCGTGAAATAATTAATCGACTAGGTGCAACCTATGCTAAACAGCGCAAGGCTGTTCCGGATGAGAGGATCTGCAGTGGTGCAATGTGAGCTCCACCCCTATTCTGCGGATGCCCTTGCGGGATACCCGGCATCATCTCGCGACGTCTCGCATCACCTCCAAGCTCTGGGCGTGATGCACCGCGTAGCGCGAGACCTTGAGTGAATTACAGATCCAATTGGAATCTTTTGGATTCACCGAAAGAGTCGGGGAGGTTGTTTCCCATGAAGCTGGAGTCTTCCGAACTCGTCCCAAGTTCCGTACCGGGTCGTGGCCCCTCCTCGGCCCCAAGTTCTAGAGGTAGACGCAGGACAGCACGCGCCGTGTGGAAAGGCGTCATCTCCGCCATCACCACACCGTTCAATGCGGATTTGACCATCGATCATGGTGCACTCGCCGATCATTGCCGCTGGCTCGCGGATCACGGCGTCGTGGGCATCGTGCCCGTGGGTTCGTTGGGGGAGTCGTCGACCTTGTCGCATGCCGAAAAGCGCCAGGTCCTCGAGACCTGTGTCGGTGCTGTCGGCGAACGTGTACCGGTTCTGCCCAGAATCTCGGCACTTGGAACGCCCGAGGCCATCGCCATGGCGAAACATGCGCGCGCCGTAGGGTGCCGCGGCCTGATGGTGACCCCACCCTACGATCACGGGAACGACTGGCGCGAGATTCGCGCCCACGTATCCGCCGTCATGGGCGCCACAGATCTGCCGTGCATGTTGTACAACCACCGCCCGCCGCATCGGGTCGAATTCCGGCCCGAGCACATCGCGGAGCTCGCGGCGGAGTTCCCGCACCTGGAAGCGCTCAAGGAGCCGGTGATCGATACCTCGCGCATCGGTGCCATCCGAGATTTGCTCGGCCCCCGGCTCGAGATCGTCGTGTGTGTCGAGGACACCGTCGTCGAAGCCGTTCGCGCCGGTGCCAGCGGATGGATTGCCTGCCTCGTCAACGCCTTCCCTGCTGAGTCGGTCGCCCTCTATCGGTATGCCCAGGAGCGCCGCGAGCGCGAAACCTCGGAGCTTTATCGCTGGTTCGCCCCGCTCTTGCGGATGGATACGCTCCCCAAGTTCGTTCAGCTCATCAAACTGACGCAGGAGCGCGTTGGACGCGGAGCCTCGCGCGTGCGGCCTCCCCGGCTTCCCCTCGAGGGCGACGAACTTCGCGAGGCGCTGGCCGTCATCGAGAACGCCCTCGCCACCCGTCCGAAGCTCACGTTGTAAGAGGGCGATGTCGAGGGCCTCGAGAAGGCCCTAAACTCGCCCCATGACGAAGCACGAGCGCATCACCGTCGACAGCGACATCATCCCCCAGTTCACCGCCTGCTACCTTCGTACCGCCGGTGACGAGTGCGCTTTCATCGAAGCGCACACGGCCCACGCGCTTCCAAAGCTGCTCGCCGCGCTGCGGGCCCAGGGAAAAAAGCCCGAGGATGTGCGTTGGATCATCGTCACGCACGCCCACCTCGATCACGCGGCCGGTGCCAGTGCCCTGGTTGCGGTGTGTCCAAATGCCATCTTGCTCGCGCACCCGCGTGCCGCGCGGCACCTCATCGACCCGGAAAAGCTCGTGCAGAGCGCCACCGCGGTCTATGGCAAGGAGCGCTTTCGCCAGCTTTATGGCGAGGTCGCCCCCATCCCCAAGGAGCGGGTGCGCGCCCTCGAGGACGGGGAGAGCGTGCAACTCGGCGACGCCACGTTGACCGTGCTTCACACCTCGGGCCACGCGAATCACCACTTCATCGTCGACGATCCGAAGCTCGAGACCGTCTACAGCGGCGACACGTTCGGGGTCATCTACCCTGCCCTGCAGACCCACGGCCTCTTTGCCATCCCTTCCACCAGCCCGACGAACTTCGACGCGGCGGCGGCAAAAATCAGCATCGATCGCGTTCTCTCGCTCGGGGAGCGCTACGTCTGCCCCACGCATTTCGGCCCGTTCGAGAACCTGTCCGCCATCGCGGCCCAGCTCCTTCGCTTCGTGGAGCGCGCGGGGGCCTGGGTCGAAGAAGCCTCGCGCGGGGATGAATCGCTGGAGCAGATGACCGCCCGGCTCGCGCGCGCCTGGCAAGACGCCATCGCCGAAGAGGCCCCCGCCTTCAGCGAGGCCGAAAAGAAGCACCTTTCGCTCGATGTGGAGCTCAATGCCCAGGGCCTCGCCTTCGTTGCGAATGCTCAGCGCGCCAAGCGGCTTGCCAAAACGTGAGGCTCCCCTCATATTGTGGCGCACCATGGATGACGTTCTGGATGCGAGCGCGCTCGAGCAAGTCGAACTTCTGCGAGACGGCAAGGTTTCCAGCGAGGAACTGGTCCGCGGCTACTTGAAACGGATCGAGCGGCTCGATCCGAAGATCCACGCCTTCGTCAGCGTCCAAGCGCGCCGGGCGATCGCCTCCGCGCGCTGGAAAGATCGGCTTCTCCGTCGTAGCAGCAAGCACGACAAGAGCGAGCTGCCCGCCTTTCACGGCGTCCCCATTGGCATCAAGGATCTGAACATCGTCCGCGGCACCGTCACGCGGTGGGGCTCGGGCGGCTCGTTGCCCGTGGTTCTTCCCGTGGACGACTACACCGTGCAGCCTCTGCGGCGCGCGGGCTTCGTCTTCCTCGGCAAGCTGGCCACGTCGGAAATCGGGGCCATGCCGGTGACCGAGCCGGACATCCACCCGCCCACGCGCAACCCGTGGTCGCTCGAGCACAGCGCCGGCGGTTCCAGTGGCGGATCGGGTGCGGCGCTCGCGGCGGGCATGCTTCCCGTCGCACAAGGTTCCGACGGCGGGGGATCCATTCGCATCCCCTCTGCCTTTTGCCATCTGGTGGGCCTCAAGCCCTCGCGCGGGCGTTTGCGCAATTCGTACGGCATTCCCGATCAAAGCATTCTGTACACCTCGGGCCCCATGGCCCACACCGTCGACGATGCGGCCGCGATGCTCGATGTCATGTCCGAGGTCACCTTCGGCCGCCCGCATTGGGCACCGCCCCCGCCCCGTCCCTTCGCAGAGCTCGCGCGCGAGCGTCCGTCCGCACTGCAGATCCGCGTCCTCACGCGCACGCCCCTCGCGGAAACGCACCCCGAAATCGCCGCCGCCGTCGAACGGGTAGCCAAGGAACTGCAGGACCTCGGTCACCACGTCGAACCCGGCCCGCAGCTCGATGGCTCGGTGGAGGAATTTGCGCCGCTCTGGCAAACCCTGGTCGGCACCTTCCCGCTCGCACGCTGGAAGAAGACGCAGCCCATCACACGCTGGCTCGTCGAATCGGGCCGAAAGCACGAGCCTACCGCCATGCGCGAGCTTCACGCCGCACTGGACGCGCGCTGGCGCCCGGTGATCGAAAGCGTGGATCTCTGGCTCACGCCCACCGTTCCCCAGCCGGCCCCGCGTGTGGGCGCCTTCCGCGATTTGCCACCCGAGCAAGGCTTCGCCGCCGCCGCCCAAATCGCAGGCTACACGGCGATCTTCAACCTGACGGGGCTACCCGCCATCAGCCTGCCCATCGGCCTGATGCAGGACGGGCGCCCCTTCGGACTGCAAATCGCCGGCCGCATGTTCTCGGAGGGCCTGCTACTGGCGGTGGCGCGCCAAATCGAAGAGCGCTTTCCTTGGCGCCACCGCCGACCGCCGGCCCTTGCCTGAATGCACTACCGCGCCTGGCCTGCCTGCGTCGCGTCCGGGACCTCGACCAGGCGGCCGCTCTCGACCTGGTAGACGTAGCCATAGATGGGGATATCCCCGGGAACGAGGGGATGCGTCCGAATGCGCTCCACGTCGGTGGTGACGCTTTCGGCTTGCTCGCGGATGGTGAGCCAGTCGATGAAATCACCCTGGCGCGAGCCTTCGCGCTTTCCGGGATCCTTCCACGATTTCCCGTCGTGGCTCGACGTCTTCAGGCTCGAGGCCAAAAGCTCGCGGATGATCTCGTCGGTGAAGAGCTCCATGCCGCAGTTGCTGTGGTGGATGACGAACCACTCCCGCGTCCCGAGGAGCTTGTACGAAATGACCAGCGAGCGGATCGCATCGTCGCTCGCGCGTCCGCCGGCATTTCGGATGACGTGCGCATCGCCTTCCCGCAGTCCAGCGAGCTTCGCCGGATCGATGCGCGCGTCCATGCACGTCAGAATCGAGAACCGACGCACCGGCGGCAGGGCGAGCTTTCCCTTCTCGCCGAAGTCGCGCACGTACACCGCGTTGGCCTGGAGAACTTCTTCACGGACCTTGCTCATGACGACGCCTCCTCCGTTATGACGGAGGAATCATCCGTTATATTGAACAATCGTCAAGGTGAGCAGGTAACCGAACAAAATAAAAAAGGCACCGCGCAGGGCCCGGGGGGGGAAGGCCGTCAACGCGATGCCGTCCGCCTATAGAGCGAACCGCGTGCCAGGGGCGCAGGTGCGAATTTCTCGATGTTTAGCGATTGCGCTCGCCTTGAATCCTTTCAAAAGTGACATCGTGCCTTCCAACTTTGCGAAACGGAATGACCGGTGGAAGCATCGCCCGTTGCGTCTGCGCAAGAGCCACGCGACTTACCCAGGAGTCTCCTCATGATTCAGATCCGAGAAATCGATCACCTCGTCGTGCGCGTCGTCGATCTGGACGCATCGCTGCGCTTCTACTGCAACGTCCTCGGCTGTCGCATCGAACGGCGCCAGGACGAAATCGGACTCATCCAACTCCGCGCCGGCCGCTCCATGGTCGACTTGGTGCCCCTCGACGGAAAGCTCGGGGGCGCCGGCGGTGCTCCCCCTGGCGAGGAAGGGCGCAACGTCGACCATTTCTGCTTCCGCATCGATCCCTGGGACGAAAAGGGCATCGTCGCGCACCTGGCCACCTTCGGCATCGATGCGGGCGAGGTCGCCGCCCGCTTCGGCGCCGAGGGCGAAGGGCCTTCGATCTACGTGCGCGATCCCGATGGCAACGTGGTCGAGCTCAAAGGCCCTCCTTATCGCAACTGAATCGCATGTGACCTTGACGTTACGTAGATCGGTTGCTACGAACTTCGTAGAATCAATCGGAGAGGCGATGCCCAAGGTCGATCGCGACGTCGAAGAGCTGAACGAAGCCGTGCATGCACTGCTCTTGCGCATGCACGTCGCCCGTTTGGATCTTTGGTCCGAGAAGCTTACCGGCATCGGCTACCTCGATTTGCACGCGCTGTCTTTCGCCGAGGAAAAACCCGACCACACCTTGGCGGAGATGCGGGAGTTTCTCCAAGTCCCGCAGAGCACCCTCACCAGCATCATCGATCGGCTCGAAAAACGGGACCTCCTGCGGCGGGCCATCCACCCGACGGACAAGAGATCCTTCCGCATCGAGCTGACCGAGAAAGGGACGGAGCTCCAGCAGGAGCACCATCGCGTCGAGCGCATGATCATGCGCCGCATCCTGGACGCGCTGCCCAACGGGGACGATCGCGGCACGTTCATCAAGTTGTTTCGCAAGATTGCGAGCAAAGTCTGAGCGCTCCATTGCGCAAAAGGTGAAATCATGTCGGGCAATAAAACGAAATTCGTACCTTCCGAAACTGGTTCGAATGACCTCTCCTTCATCGAAACGACGGCCCTGATCGTCGCGTACCATCGCTCGTTGGAGCACGCGCGGCCGGATCGGCTCTTCGCCGATCCGTTCGCGGCGGCCTTCGTCGAGGCGGCGCAGGCCGAGGGCATCGCGAGCGACACGATGCCGGCCGCGCCCACGGACTACTTTGCCGTGCGCACGCGCTTCTTCGATGAGTACCTATTGAAGGCGGTCCATGCGGGGTGTCGGCAGATGGTGACCTTGGCCGCGGGCCTCGATGCGCGGGCCTTTCGCCTGCAACTGCCGCGGGGGGTGCGCCTCTTCGAGGTGGAACTCGCCACCATGCTGCGCTTCAAGGAGAGCGTGCTCTCGACGCTCCGGGCGCGGCGCGAATGCGATCGGGTCCTGGTTCCGACGGATCTGCGCGACGACTGGCCGGCGGCCCTGGTCGAGGCGGGCTTCGATACGTCCGTCCCCACGGCTTGGCTGGTCGAGGGGCTCCTCTTCTATCTGACCAACGAGGACGGCGATCGCTTGCTCCAACGCGTCACGAAGCTCTCTGCGCCGGGAAGCTGGCTCGGTGCGGAGCACGTCAACCACGCGACCATCGACGTGATGGCCGCCGTTCTTTCGCGGCTCGCGCAGGGCGGCGCCCCGTGGCAATCGTTCATCGAGAACCCGGATGCCTGGATGGCGCGACTCGGCTGGGTCTCGCGGGTCTCACCCCACGACGAACTGGCCCTGCGCTACGGGCGGCCTCTGGAGCTCGGCGCCTTTCCTGCTGGAAAGCAGCCCAAGGCTTGGCTCATCGAGGCAACGCGGGGTTGAACGCGGCGGCGGCGCTCAAGATGTCGACCAGCTGCTGCGAGTGCTCCGCCGGGGAGCGCCAGGCGGCATCGAGCACCTCCTCGGCCTGCAAGGTGATCGCCGCCGCATCGGAGACCTCGAACACGTAGCGGAAGTCCCAGTGCTCGTGGGACGGTTCGCCCTTCTTCGGGTTGGCCGGGATCCCATGGCAGTCGATATGAACCGGCACCTCGTGCCACACGAAGGGCACCCGCAGGGCATCGGGCGGAAAGCCGACTTCTTCCACCAGCTCGCGCGCAGCGGCGCCGAGCAACGTGCGGTCGCCGGCCTCCAGGTGCCCGCCGGGCATGAGCCACCGATCGAGCGCGCGGTGGTGCACCAAGAGCACGCGCCCCTCGGCATCGCGCACGACCGCCCCACATGTGACGTGCCCGCGAAACTCGAGGCGCGACGTCACATCCGCGCTTTCTGCAAGGAGCGCGCGCAGCGGCGCGAGAGCGGCGGCACGCTCGGGGAATCGCTCGGCGTAGAGATCGACGATTTCGAGCACGTGGGCGTGGGAGACCATGAATAATGTGCATGCCATGCCCGCGGCGCGAAAGAAAGTGCTCGGCCCGCGCGCGTTGAACCGCGCGCTTCTCGAGCGACAAATGCTGCTCCAGCGTCACGAGCTCACCGCCACCAAGGCGCTGGAACGGCTCGCCGGGATGCAGGCCCAGTCACCGTACGCGCCCTATTTCGGCTTGTGGACGCGCCTGACCGGCTTTCGGCCCACGGCCTTGTCGGCGCTCATCGAGAAACGCCGCGCGGTGCGCATCGCGCTGATGCGTTCCACGGTGCATCTGGTCACGGCGCGCGATTGCCTCGCCTTCCGCCCCATCGTCGGCACCGTGGCGATGCGTGCGCTCACCGTGGGCACGACGTACGGCCGCGACATTGCGGGCGTCGACGAGCGCGAGCTCGTGGCCACCGCGCGGGCGTTGCTCGAGCAACAACCTCGCACCTTGGCGGAACTGGGCGAGCTTTTGCGCGGCCGCTGGCCGACCTACGATGCGCACGCGCTCGCGTACGCCGTTCGCCTGCTCGTGCCGCTCATTCAGGTGCCTCCGCGCGGCGTCTGGGGCAAGGGTGGCCAGGCGCTCTGCACCACCGCCGAGTCCTGGCTCGGCCGCAGTTTCGATCGCTTCGACACGGAGCCGGCCCGCCCGGACGCGATGATCCTGCGCTACCTCGCCGCCTTCGGGCCCGCCAGCGTGCGCGATGCGCAGATCTGGTCGGGCCTCGGCAAGCTGCAGGACGCCTTCGAGCGCCTCCGCCCGCGGCTGCGCACCTTCGACAGCGCGGAAGGGCGCGAGCTGTTCGACCTCCCCGACGCGCCCCGCCCCGATCCCGACACCCCTGCCCCGCCCCGCTTCTTGCCCGAGTACGACAATCTGCTCTTGTCGCACGCCGTGCGCACGCACCTCATTGCCGACGAACACCGCCGGCACGTCTACGTGGCCAACGGCATGCGTCCCGCCGTGCTCGTCGACGGCATCGTGAGCGCCACCTGGAAGCTTACCCAAACCCGCCGCCGCGCCTCCCTCGCCATCGCTTCCTTCGTACGTCTGGCCAAAAAAGACCAAGCCGCCCTCGAACGCGAAGGCAAAGCCTTGCTCGACTTCGCCGCCCCCGACGCCGAACACGACGTCCGATTCACCAAGGCCTAGTGCGCGCTGCACAGGGTGGGCCCGGTGGATTTGAACAGGGAGATCGGGAGATCGGGAGATCGGGAGATCTGAATCAGAAAACCTCCCGATCTCCCGATCTCCCTGTCCAATCCTCAGGTGGAGTTTCCTACTCGACGAGCGCGAGCACGAACCCGTCGTAGCCCTTGATCCCGACGGTCTGCAATGCGGTCGTGCTCACCCGTTTTTCAGCAGAAAGGCGCTCGTACAGCCGTCGCACGCCGCGGACGGCCGCGTCCGTACTGGTCGCATCGACCACGGCCCCCTGCCGCACGACGTTGTCGACGACGATGATGGTGCCGCGGCGGGCGAGCTTCAGCGCCCAGTCGAAGTAGCCCACGTTGTTCGTCTTGTCCGCGTCGATGAACACCAGGTCAAACGGCCCCAGCTTCTCGGCCTCGATTTTCGGCAGCGTCTCCAGCGCGAGGCCGAGCCGCAGGTCGATGACCTTGTCGAGACCGGCGCGCGCAAAATTCGCGCGAGCGACCTCCGCGTGCTTGGCATCGGCCTCCAACGTGACGAGGCGCCCATTCGCGGGAAGCGCACGCGCGAGCCAAATCGTGCTGTATCCGCCGAGCGTGCCGACCTCCAAAATGGACTTCGCCCCCGCGATGCGCGCGAGCAGATGCAGAAACTTCCCCTGCGCCGGCGAGACCTGGATCTCGGGCAAACCGGCCGCGACACTTGCCTTCAGCGTGGCGTCGAGCACAGCGTCGGCCGGAATCAGCGCGTTCGCGATGTACTCATCCACCACAGCCCACGAGTGGTTCGTCATGTTCGAGATGCTAGGGCCGGCCCGATGCTCTATGGAAGATGCATGCATGAGAAGGTCATCGACGAGCCGCGGGGGATCGAAGAGCTGCTCGTACGCACTCACCGCATCGCGGTGCTCGGCATCAAGACGGAAGCGCAGGCCAACCAGCCTGCCTTCTACGTGCCGCAGTACCTCGTGAACGCCGGCTTCGACGTCATCCCCGTCCCCGTTTATTACCCGGATGCAAAGATCATCCTCGGCCGCCCCGTCGTCCGCCGTCTTGCGGATGTGCCGCCCCCGGTCGACATGGTGAACGTCTTCCGCCGTCCCGAAGATCTGATGCCCCATCTCGACGATATCCTCGCCGCCAAGCCCGCGAGCGTCTGGCTCCAACAAGGCATCCGCCACGATGCCTTCGCCGAGCGCCTCGCCGAGAGTGGAATCACCGTCGTGCAGGATCGCTGCCTGATGGTGGAAGCAAGGATGCGCGGGACGCGGCTGCGCCGATGATCGAAACGGTTCAAGCCCTCCTCGATGCCGCCCGCCAGCATGGCCTCGAGCTCACGGCCGATCGCGACGAATTCGACAAGTCCGGGCTCGATTTTCTGGTGGTGCACGCCAAGGACGCATCGGGCACCTGCTGGGTGGTGCGCACGCCGCGTCGCCCGGAGCTTCTCGAGACCGCCCGCCTCGAAGGACGCGCACTGCAACTCCTCGCGCCGAAGCTGCCGGTGGCGATTCCCGAGTGGAGGATTCACGCCGACGACGTCATTGCGTATCCGCGTCTGCCGGGGACCCCCGCGGTCACCCTCGATGCATCCGGTGCGCCACAATGGCACCTCGATCCTTCGGCCCCGTCGGAGCTGTTCCTCGACTCGTTCGCCGGAGCGCTCGCCGCATTGCAAAGCATCGACGAGGCAGGTGCGCGGGCCGCCGGCATCCCGACCAAGCCCATCGACGAAGCCCGCCTGGCCCTCGCCCGGTCCATGGATGAAACGCGGGCCGCGCTTGCCCCGAGCGATGCCATTTGGGCACGCTGGCATGCCTGGTTGGAAAACGATGGCTTATGGCCGGATTACCTGACCTTGGTTCATGGCGACCTCCATCCGGGCCACATGCTCCTCGATGCCGAGGGACGTCTTTCGGGTATCCTCGATTGGACCGAAGCGTGCGTGACCGATCCTTGCATCGATTTTGCGATGTTCTTCGGCTGCTTCGGCCGCAGGCCCCTGGAACGGCTCGTGGAGCGATTCGCCATGTGGGGTGGGAGAACGTGGCCGCGGCTCGTCGACCATGCCGCGGAGCGCTGGGCATCGTTCCCCGCATTGGTGGCGGAGTGGGCATTGCGAACCGACAACGAAGCCATTTTGGAGCACGCACGAGCACATCTCGCGTCGGTGACGGAAAACATGACGCAAAGCCAGACCAACCTCGCACGCGAACTCCAATCCGACGTGGACCCCACGACAATGCAATCGGACTAACGGCAACTCGAGTGACCATCCGAGCGTTGCATGGCCTATTTTTCGAGGGTTCTGCGGCTCCGCTGCTCTCGATGCTCGTTGGAGACGGCCTTGGGCCACCTCGGTCCGCCTCCCACCCCGAAAAAACTTTGGGGGTAGTCTGCTCAGCTTTTGAGCGTTACGGAGAATGTCGTGTTAGCCTAATGCCGAAGTATTTTATGGGGATTATCCCGAGCAGCTCCGTTCTAAGCGTTCTAGCGGCAGTGGAGAGGTGGCATGGGGGAGCCCAACCGGGCCAGTAGCAGCATGGTGCTTCCGACAATCGGTCGTTACCGAATCATCGCGCAGCTCGGTGCGGGCGGCATGGCCGAGGTGTACCTCGCGGTCATGATGGGACAGCGCGGCTTCAACAAGCTCGTTGTCTTGAAAGTGCCCCGCAGCAACGTCGCAGCGAACCCGGGCTTGCTGGGAATGTTCATCGACGAGGCGAGGGTCGCTGCCCGCCTCAATCACCCGAACGTCGTCCAGACGTACGAGGTGGTTCACGAAGAAGAGCGGGACATCATCGTCATGGAGTACCTGGACGGGTACCCGCTCAGCAAAGTCATCGCCCAAGGGCGAAAGCTGGGGTCGCAGCTTCCATTGTGGATGCATTACGAGGTGCTCATCCATGCGATGACCGGCCTGCACTATGCCCACGAAGCGAAGGACTTCGACGGCTCGGCGCTCAACCTAGTTCATCGGGATGTCTCGCCCCACAACATCTTCGTGACGTTTGATCGGCAGGTCAAAATCCTCGATTTTGGCATCGCCAAGGCGCGCACCTCGACCCACGAGACGGAGGTCGGCACCTTCAAGGGCAAGGTGCGCTACATGCCGGCCGAGCAACTCACGGGCAACAACGTGGATCGCCGGGCCGATGTCTTCGCGCTCGGGGTCGCCATCTGGGAGGCCGCCGTCGGCGAGCCGCTCTGGAGGGGCAAGAGCGACATCGAGGTGATGGGGGCCACCCTCGCGGGCGAAGTTCCCATGCCGCGCGACGTGAACCCCGACGTTCCCCACGCGATCGATCTCATCTGCCGCAAGGCGATGGCCCATCGCAAAGAGGACCGGTACCCCACCTGTCTCGATCTCCAGGCCGATCTCGAGGCGTACCTCGCTTCCCTACCCGGGGCGAAGGGTCTCAAGCCCATCGTCGGCTACATGCAGATGCTCTTCGCCGAGCCCCGGGCCGAACGCCAGGCGCTCATCGAGCGTCAGCTCGCCAAGGCCGAATTGCTCACCGGCGAGTACCCGCATTTGGGATCCACCTCGGCATCCCAGGTCGGGATCCTCCCGTCCATCCCGCTGATTTCCGCCGCGCGGAGCGAGAGCGATCCGCACCTTCCGGTGGGACAATCGCTCTACCCCGACCTGGCCTCGGCATCCGGCGCGACGATGAGTCGCTCCCGGGTCATGGCGCAGCAACCGCCGGGCCGGAACAAGATGGCCTTCCTCGCGCTGGGCGTGCTGGCCTTTGCCGGGCTCGTCGCCATATGGCTCCTTTTCGTGCGCAAGAACGAGCAGGTTGCCGACAAGGGCACGGGCAAAGCCTCCGCCACCGAGCAAAAGCTCCCCGCGACGGCGGAGATTTCGACGCAGGAGCCCAATGCGTTGAAGGTGACCGTTTTCGTCCGGGCCGAGCCAAGCAGCGCAAAGATCTATCTCGACGACAGCGTCACGGCGCTGGATGCGAACCCGCAGATTCTCTCGCTGGTGAAAAACTCGGTCCACACGATCCGAGCCGAGGCCAAGGGCTACGCGCCGAAAACCATCGGCATCACGTTGGAAGCCGACAAAGAGGCCCTCGTCGTGCTGGAGAAGGACAAGTCCGACGCCCCGTCGACGTGGTCCCGCCCTTCGCGCAGCAAGGGCGCAGCCTCCGCAGCCAAAGAGCCCGCGCCGTCCGTCGATCCGACGCCCTCGGCCCCTCCGGGCTTCCTCACCCTCGACACCTACCCGTGGACCCACGTCTCCGAGAACGGCAAGGTCCTGGGCCAAACGCCCATCGTGCACCTTACCCTACCCGCAGGCGACCACGTTCTCGTCCTCGAGAATCCGGAACAGGGCTTGAAGCAGACCTATCCGGTAACGATTAAGAGCGGCGAGACGCTCAATAAGCGTCTTGGGTTGAAATAGGCTCTCCGACCGCCTGACTCCTGCCCCTCGCTCGTCGAGAGGGGCGGGAGAATGGCCAGTCTACTGGCATTGATTCGAGCACCGGGCGCTCAGGGTGGGACATGCAGTCTGATCCTCGAGCACGGCGAGATCGGCAGCGCGAACGGCAGCCAACGTGACGGGCACGCCGAAGTTTCCCTGCCCCGTAGTCAACGGAGTGCAACCCAGCAAGATTTCCTGCCCGCTTTGGGCGAATCCGACCACCGCGACAGCCCGCTCGCCAAACGATACTTCCGGAATTTTGATGCGATTCGGAGCCGTGTACACGTCGCACGTGCGAACCCGCTCGATGGATGCGACGGGCGCGACCCCTGTCGGCCAATTGCCGGGCGCAGTGGTGCGTGAGGCGATCAAACGCTGGCAAAGATCGCGATTGGCGGGGCCCGACGCGTTGAAAACGTAAAGGCTGATTGTCTCTGTGACAACGGCCGATTCGACCGTTGGGAAGTTCAGATCCAAGTTCCCCTGCTCGGGCGGATCTTCTTTTGCGCTGCACCCCGCGCAAACCAGAAGCGTAGGCGCGATGAAAGAGACGAGGAAGGAAGTCACTCGCACGGATGTCACCCCTTTGGTCGAACGTACCATGACGACCTCCTATCATCGCTGAAACTTGCAGCGATGCCCACCTTTTGAGAGACTCCGCGATCAAGGATGTGTCGACTCGAAACGCCCCGCCTCGAGGGGACGAGGGGCGGAGCCTCCATGCGAGGAGGCTTTCATCCCGGTGCGGAAGGTGCGGACGACATGAAAAGCTTATCGATTCCAAGAAAACATAGAGCCAAGATCTTCGTTGCCCTGCTTACGTGTGCCTCGCAGCTTTCGGCCCCCGCGAGCTTTGCGCAAACCGTCACGGCCGCGAGCGGCGTCGACGACGAACTCGCCGACGCGGAAAAGTTGATCGCCAACGTCGACTTCGAAGGAGCGATTCCAGTGCTGGAACGCATCTCGAAGCGCAATGGGCTCTCACACGAGCAATTGATTCGCGTTTACCGCAACCTCGCTACAGCACACGCCGTCGTGGGTCATGCCAATGTCGCTCGCGACATCTTCGTGAAGCTCATTGCGATCGATCCCGACTTCAAGATCGATCAGAACATGAGCCCGCGCGTCAAAGCCCCGTATTTCGAAGCGAGGGGATCTTGGAGCGCACAATCGATCAAACCAGGCATCGAGGCCAGCTCGCAGGTACACCGCGGGAGTGATAGCCGCATCGTGGTCACCCTCCGCGATCCCACCCGGATGGCGAGCAAAGTGGTGGTCGGTTACCACTGGGAGGGAAGCGATCCGTTTACGGTGAAGACTTCGGGAGCCACCGCAACGACGACCCTTGTCGTTCCGCCACCAAAGGACAAGGCAACATACCTCGAGGTCTACGCTCAAGCGCTCGACGGGAACGATGGAGTCTTGTTCGAGAGCGGCAGCCCCACCAAGCCCATCGTGACCGAGGCCCCGCCCGCAGCGCCCGATGGTGCGTTGAACTCGGTCGATGGTTCGGATCGCAACAGCAAGTCGGTGTTTGCGAGCCCTGTGTTTTGGGTGGTCGCGGGCGCCGTGATCCTAGGCGGCGCGGCCGCGGCTTACTTCCTCGCCCGTCCCAACGATCCTGCGACCACGCAGCAGATCAATCCGCTTATCCGCTGCAGCGGCGGCACGTGTCAGTAACGAGGGAATCCCATGAAGACGACGAGAACTTTCTTGAGTGTGGGTGGCCTTCTTGCGCTCGCAACCGTTGCTCCGGCCCTGGGGCTGCAGACGACGGCGTGTTCGAAGGACGAGCCTCCCCCTGCCAGTCAGAATCCCATCAAGATCGGCGTGTCGGCCGCGCTCGACGGCCCCTACGGCGGTACGGGCCAGGGCATTCGAGCGGGCATTCGCGCGGCGGCCGCCGTCATCAACGCGCGCGGAGGTGTCCTCGGTAGGCCCATCCAGCTTCTCGAGGAGGACGACAAGAGCAGCAATCCGGATCGCGATGGGTCCAGATTGCTGAAGGACATCATCAATAAATTCCGCGCCGAGAAGGTCTCGGCGATCCTCGGCCCGGGTGCAACCGTGCAAGTCGGCACCGCCATGGAAATCACGTACCCGAACGGCGGCGTGAAGGGCGCGAAGATCCCGTCCGACAAGACGCCAACGCTTCTCATCTCGGCATGGGCAACGTCTCCGACGTTGACGGATCAATGGCCGGCGTTTCCAGATCGCTTTCTCTATCGCACACCTCCCTCCGACTTCTATCAGCGCCAAGCACTCTGGAAGCGCATGGAAGAGCCGACGGTCCTGGGCGATGGAGGCGTGGGGCCGATCTCGTGCGAACACCCCTTCTTGGTCTATGCCCAAGACCCCCTCGGCGAGACCTACAACCAGTACGGAACGGAGGTAAAGGGCCTTACGGATGCATACAAGAGCGCTGTCAAAACGGGCCAACAAACTGAAGGCTATGCGGCTACGATCGACAAGTTCAAAAAAGCGCCCACGACACCGGGTTGCGTCGCCCTGGTGACCTATGCCGACGTCTCGGCGCAGGTCGTTCGGGCATTCCGGCAGGCAAATATCACGACGAAATTCTTTGCGACGGATGCCACCTTCGACAGCAGCTTCTTGGATATCGTGGGCGATACGAGAACGCTCGACATGGTAGGGGTCGAGCCCGACACGATCCCGGAGGACTATCCGCCGTTCGAAGAGTTCAAGGCGATCTTTCGAGCCCATACCCCGACGGCGGATGGCGGCGTGCTGCTTGATCCGCCGTCGTACGCGTCCAATGCGTTCGACGCGATGGTCCTCGTGGCCTTTGCGATTCAACGTTCCGGAAAGCCCGACGACCCCTATGAGATTCGCAACTCACTCGTCGCAGTCTCGCGTGGAGAGCCAGCAGGGAGCGGCGTGCAAGTTACCCCTCGGGGCATCGACGCAGGTTTCAGTGCGCTCGCCAGTGGGAGCGAGATCAACTACCAGGGAGCTTCGGGCCCGGTCGATTTCGACGAGAACGGCGACGTGAAAGCGGGTTACGTGAAGTGGATCTTCAAGAACGGTAACTTCCAAGTGCTTTCCGGGAACGGGTCCCGCTACAAGCCGACGGACTTCAGCGATCAGTAGTCTCGGCGCTCTCGCGATCGAGCAGCGATGTCTTCTTCGTGTCGGTCATCCCCAGGTAGGCGATGAACGACACGAAGATGCACGCGCTCACGTACCAGAAGAAATACGGCTCGTGGCCGTGGTCTTTGAACCAGAGGCCCACGTATTCGGCCGTGCCGCCGAAGATGGCGACGGTGACGCCATAAGGGAGGCCGACGCCGAGGGCTCGGATCTCGGTGGGGAACATTTCGGCCTTCACGATGGCGTTGATGGACGTGTAGCCGCTGACGATGACCAGCGAGACCATCATCAACGCGAAGGCGACCCAGGCGCTCTTCGTCTCGCTCAAGGCGGTGAGGATCGGCACGGTGCCGAGGGTGCCTAGGATGCCGAAGCCGAGGAGCAGCGGGCGCCGGCCGATGTGGTCGGACACGAGCCCGAACAGCGGCTGCATGAGCATGTAGAGGAACAGCGAAACGAAGGCGAGCAACGTCGCCGTGTCCTTGGGCAGACCCACCGAGTTCACGAGGAAGTTCTTCATGTACGCGGTGTACGTGTAGAACGCGACCGTGCCGCCCAAGGTGAGGCCCACCACGAGAAGCAGCGCCTTCGGGTGACGCATCAATTCGGCGATCGTGCCTTTGCGCTGCGCGCGCTCGCCCTCCCCTTTTTGGGCCTTGAACGACTCCGTTTCCTCGAGGCGGCGGCGCAGATAGAGCGCCACCACCGCGAGCACGGCGCCGATGACGAAGGGGATGCGCCATCCCCACGCGGACAACTCCGCAGGGGTCAGCACCAGGCGTTGCAGCACCAGCTGCACGGCGAGGGCGGCGAGGTGGCCGCCCACCAGGGTGACGTATTGAAAGCTCGAATAGAAGCCGCGCCGATCGCGCGTGGCCACCTCGCTCAAGTACGTGGCCGAGGTGCCGTATTCACCGCCCACCGAGAGGCCCTGAAGAAGGCGCGCCGTGACCAGCATCACGGGCGCGGCGATGCCAATGCTCGCGTAGCCCGGCGTGAGCGCGATCATCAGCGAACCGAACGACATGAGAAACACGGACGACGTGAGCGCCGCTTTTCGGCCGACGCGATCGGCGTAGCGGCCGAAGATCCAGCCGCCGATGGGGCGCATGAGAAAGCCCACCGCGAAGATGGCCGCGGTGTTCAGAAGCTGCGCCGTCTGACTGCCCTTTGGGAAGAACGCAGGCGCGAAATACAGAGAAAACGCCGAGTAGGCATACCAATCGTACCATTCGACCAGGTTGCCGATGGATCCGCCGAAAATGGCGCGCAGACGCCAGCCCATGTCGTGGGAATCGCGCTCGCGCGCTTTCTCGGAGGGCGTAGCGTCTGCGGTGACCATGGTCCTATATCCCTTCCGCTGCTGGGCGAGCTGACGCTTCCTCCGCGACATCCGCCGCCATGTCGACCCGCTCCGGATCGAGCTTGATGCGCTCGGCGAACTTCTCGCGGTCGAGCTCATTTTCCCAGCGGGCGACCACGACGGTGGCCACACTGTTGCCGATGATGTTCGTCAGGGCGCGCGCCTCGCTCATGAAGCGATCGATGCCCAAAATGAGGGCCATGCCGGCCACCGGAACGTCGGGCACGACGGCGAGCGTCGACGCCAGGGTCACGAAGCCCGCGCCAGTGATGCCCGAGGCGCCCTTCGACGTGAGCATGGCCACCACCAAAATGGTGAGCTCCTGCCCCAAGGTGAGGTGCGTATTGGTGGCCTGCGCAATGAACAGCGCCGCCATCGTCATGTAAATGTTCGTCCCGTCGAGGTTGAACGAATAGCCCGCGGGAACCACCAACCCGACGACCGACTTGGAACACCCCACCCATTCCAGCTTGGTCATGAGCTTGGGCAGGGCGCTCTCCGAGGAGCTCGTCCCGAGCACGATGAGCAGCTCCTCACGGATGAAGACGATGAACCGGAGAATGCTGAATCCCGACATGCGGGCAATGGTGCCGAGCACCACCACGACGAAAAGGATGCACGTCATGTAGACGGAGCCCATCAGCTTGGCCATCGGCAACAGCGACGAAATGCCGTACTTGCCGATGGTGAAGGCCATGGCGCCGAAGGCGCCGAGGGGCGCCACCTTCATGATGATATTGACCACCCCGAATATGGCTTTTGCCGCAAGCTCGATGAAATGCAAAATCGCTTTACCGCGTTCGCCGAGTGCACTCACCGCGAAACCAAAGAGGACCGCGAGGAGGAGCACCTGCAAGATCTCGCCTTTGGCAAAGGCGTCGACCACCGTGGTGGGGATGATGTTCAGAAGGAAATCCACCGTGTGCTGCCCTTTGGCCCGGGTGGTAAATTCGGCGATTTCCTTGGTGTCGAGCGTGTGCGGGTCGACGTTGAAGCCCGCGCCGGGTTTGACCAGGTTGGCGACGATCAACCCAATGGCCAGAGCGAAGGTGGAGACGATTTCGAAATACAGAAGCGCTTTGCCACCGATGCGCCCAATCTTCTTCATATCCTGCATGCCGCCAATTCCGGCGACGATGGTGCAGAAGATGACCGGGGCGATGATCATCTTTATCAACTTGATGAAGCCATCGCCGAACGGGCGCATCTCGACGGCGAGCTGGGGACGCACGTAGCCGAGGACCACGCCGCACGCGATGGCGAAGAGGACCTGAACGTACAGTATCTTGTAGAGAGGCTTCTTTTCTGCGGCGGAAATCATGGTCGGAAGACGCAGCTTCTCACCGCACGCACGGTCGGGACTACCTCCAATTTCTCAATTTTTTCTGTTCCGACGAGTCGGGAGTGAACACCGTTAGCTCGAAGATCCATACATCACGCATTCCGACGCGCCCCTCGTAGACATGAAGCTCACTCTGCAATCCGCGACGCGATGCGACACCCTCGATTTGCTCTGCAAGCGTCGAGACCGGCGCGGGGCACTTCGCCAAGGGTGTCGATTGCGCTTCATGCGAGAGGGTTCGCAAATCGCGCGCGGCACCTTCGATTTCAACGGCAAGACGGGTCAACAATGGAGGCCAGTACCGACGGGGCATCATAGCCCTGAAGATACTGAACAAACGACCAGCGTCAAATCCATGGAGCCGCCGTGCCACTTCCCAGAGAAATTCACAGGGAGATCGGGAGGTCGGGAGTTTTTTTGATTGGGGAAACCGGTCCCAGCGGAAATCCTTAAACCCTCCCGGTCTCCCGATCTCCCTGTAAATTTCTCTCTTCAACGATCCTCTCGAGCGTGCGCACCAGTTCGTCGAAGCCTTCCAGGTCGCGAAGGATCCAATAGCGGCCCTGCCACGACGGTGCGGGGACGATGCGGATCAACACGCGATCGCGAACGAGGAACCGGCGCACGCGAATGGATTCGACGCGGTGCAAATCAAAACTGTGCCGACGTCCATAGCGACGGAATGTCAGTGTGGCATCGTCCAACTCGATCCGACTCGGAAAGTGCAGCGTGAGCGCGCCCCAGGCGAGGACCAAGGGAATGGCCACGCGAAGCGCGACTGCGACGCGGCCGAGGGTTCCCTCGGGCGTCCACGCGAGGAGCGCGATGAACACGGCGGCGAGCAGCGCATCTTGCGCGACGAGCGAGGCGTAATAGCGCGGGGGTGCGTAGGAAAACCGGCGCATCTCGGGCTAGCGCTCTCGCTCGGCGCTCACGCGCTGAGAAGCTTCACGATGCGCTCGACGTCCTTGTCGATGCCGATGCCGGTGAGAAAGCTCACGGTTCGAACGATAGGTTTCCCCTTGGAATCTCCCACCTCCGTGGTGGAGACGACCAAGTCGAAGCCGGAGATCTTGCTTTCCACTTCCGAGGCTTTGCATTGCTCGATGCGAACGAACAATCCGCGCGCACGAAGAAGTTCGTTCAGCTTTTGAACGACCACCGTGGAGGTTGCGATCCCCGATCCGCAAGCAACCAAGATTTTCTTCACGTTCCAAGAATCGCCGAGCATGGATGCCGCAGCAAGGGGTTGTCACCGATTCCGTGCACCCAAAGCTACCTTGACCGACGCGATGCGTTCACATGCCACGCTAAGGGCGTCCACCCCGAGGGCTACGAGCTCCCGTGCCATCTCCGGATGCCCTGCGAGTTCTCCACAAACCGTGACCTTTCGACCCGTTGCGTGGGCGCGTTCGACGATGGTGCGAACGACGACGAGAAGGCGCTCATCGCGCAAGAAGGCTTCGGTCCCCTCCCAACGCAATACTGCACGATCGACGCCAAGAACACTTGAGGCGAGATCGTTCGTGCCAACGGAGATGAAATCGGATACGCGCGCGATCGCCTCGATGGCGTCGGCCGCCTCGCGCGTCTCGATCAAGGCGCCCACGGGGGCATCGCTCGCCAAGCCGGCGCGCACGCGCTCGATGTCCTCGGCCGATCGCGCCATGGGAACGAGGACCTGAACGTCCCCGTGTTCACGGGCGCGGTCGATGGCGCGCAGCTGCGCCTCGAACACGTGCGGGTGCGCGAGCAAGAGATCCATGCCGCGGCCCTCGCCGGGTAACCACGGTATCGGCTTGTCGCCGCCCGCATCGAAGAGACGCACGATGCAGGGGTTGCCCGCGACGCCCTTCGCCAAGGCGGCGTAGACGCTCGCCTGCTCCATTTCACCGGGGGGCGAGAGGCGGCCGCTGAAAAGGAGCTCCGTTCGCACGAGGCCGATGCCGTCGGCGCTTGGCGGGATGCGCTCGTCCAGGCTGCCGACGTTGGCCCGTACCGCGGTGTCCGAGCGAATCGCGCGCGCAAGCTCCTCGTCACGCCGCTTCTGCGCGAGCCAGGCGTCGTGCCGTGCGCGTGCGCCTTGGAGGAATTCCGCGCTTGGGCTGCTCCAGAATTGGCACGAGGTCTCGGTGGACTCGATGACGATGGTCTCGTCGCGGCGAATGGCCGACACCACGTGCGCAGGGGCGAACACCAACGGGAGCCCTCGGCCGCGCGCCAGGATGGCCGCGTGCGAGGTGTAGCCAGGGCCGGTGTCCCCTTCCGCGATGATGCCGCGAAACGATCGCGGCAAGCCGACGAGCAGCGACGGCGTCAACACGCGCGCAACGAGGATACGATCGCCCTCGCCCGCGAGGAGCTCCGCGGTCACCAGATCGACGCCGAGGAGCACCGCGCGCACGCGCTCCAGGGCATCGCGAACGAGATCGCTCCGTGCGGTGCCCGCCGAGGCCGCGGCGACGTCGAGCGCCAGCACCGCGCTCATCCCCGCTTCGAGGTTGGGCAAGGTCGCGTTCATCAGCTCCATCAAGATGACGGAGAGCGGCTCGAAGAGCTGCGCCTCGGGGGGCGGGAGGCGCGCGATCAAGCGATGCAGCTCGCTCTGCGCGCGTCCAAAGGCGGCGTGCACGCGGCGTCGGCTCGAAGGGATGTCGTCCGAGATGCTGTAGCCGGGCATCGATTCCGGCGCCGCATCCGCCACGGTGCTAAGGAGCAGCGACGCGCGTCCGATGGCCATGCCCGGTGCGGCCGCCGTGGCGATTTCGGGCAGCGCGTCGGTGGAAAATCCGTGGTGGATCAAGTCGGACAGGCGCTCCAGCGCCAGCGCGGCGTGTTCTCCGCGCGCGACCAGGCGCACGGTGCTGCCCCGGATGGCGCCCAGCTTGAGCACCTCGAGGATCTTTTTGGCATTGGCCGATCGCCCCTCGAAGGCGATCTCGATGGCCGCGGTCTGACGCGACGCAAGCCGCACGAGCATGCTTGCGGGGCGCGCATGCAACGGCTCGGAGAGCTCGATGTCGATCGCCTCCTCGTCCGTCACGGGTCCTCCATGTCGCGCGTCTCGTCCTTGTATTGTGCACGCATTTCTCCGCGCACCCAATACCAGGCACCGGCGTAAATCATGCCGACGACGACGGCCCGCCAGAAGCCGGGTGTGCCGGGCTGAAAGAGGTTGAGCACGATCCAGGGCAGGATGTGGCTCCCCAGATCCAAGGCCGACCACTCTTGGTACTGCGATGCGAGCTGCGTCGTGGCCTCGGGGCGGACGCCGGCCGTGTGCGCCAGCTCCGTGGTCAACGGGCCCAAGCTGGTGCCGATCCAGAGAATGGGCACCATGACGAGGATGGCATTCACCAGCCCGCGCACCATATTGCCGCGCGAGGCAGCCACCGCCCAAAGGACGAAACACGGAAGCGTGGCCAGATCGGCAAAGGGCAGCAGGCGATTGCCCGGCAGGAGCACCGCCACGACGAGCATGATGGGGACGCAGAGCAGCGCCACGGCCATGTTGGCGGGGTGCCCGAAAACCACGGCGGCATCGAGACCGATGAACAGGTCGTGCCCCGGAAGCCGTTTGCGCAAGTATTCGCGGGCGCCCTCGGAGACCGGGATGAGGCCCTCCATGAGGATGGCCACCACCTTGGGCAGCACGATGAGCACCGCGGCCATGGTCACCGCGAGGGTGGAGATCTCCTTGAACCACGCGCCGTAGCGATGTTCTCGCCACAGAGAGATCCCCCCGAGGGCTCCGATCAACGCGCCCAAGGCCGCGCCCATGAAGATGGGCTCCCCGATGATGCCGAGCCGCCCGCGAATCGTTTCGGGGCGGATTTCCAGCTTCGAAAGGCCGGGGATGCGCCGTTCGATGCGCTCGAGCGCGTACATGAGCGGCGCCCAGTTCACGCTCTCCGTGTGCGGGAGGGAAATGCCGGGCAGGCCGAAATGGTGCTCGATGGCCGGCGCGGTCCAATCGGCCAGCTTGAAGACGATGAAGGCCGTGAGGCACGCGCCCAGGACGCCCAACCCGATGGAGTGCGTCGCCGCATGGATGAGGGCGCCGGTGTAGATGAAGTGCCAATAGTTCCACAGGTCGACGTCGACGGTGCGCGTGACGCGGGTGGCCACCAGGATGACGTTGAGCGCGAACACCGAAGGAATGAGCGCCGCCGAGATGGGCGATGCAAAGGAGACCGCGGCGCCCATGGGCCAGCCCACGTCGAGCACGTCGAGCTTGAGGCCCAGCACGGTAGCAAAGGCCATGGATCGCGGGCCCACGACACCGACCAGGAGGCCCACCACGAGGCCGATGGCCACGAAACCAACGCCGACGGTGAGTCCTGCGCGCAGGGAGCGGGCGATCCCCTGCCCGAGCACGAGCCCGAACAGCGTGATGAAGATCGGCATCATCACGGGCGCCCCCAAGTCCAAGATGTAGCGGACCGTCGCCTCCAACATGGTCACCCCCCCTTCAAGGCCTCCCTGAGCACGCGCGCGAGTTCGTCCGCGTCGCCAGCGTCCGCCAGTGCGTGGCGCAACGCCCGATCTTGCAAGGCGGCCACCAGCTCGGCGAGCTCGCGCGCCGTCTCGGCGGTGGCGAACGCCGGCACGATGACGATGGACACGTCGAGCACCGATTCGGGCGCGCCCATTTCGCGAAAGGCCACCGGCGCATCGAGCGTGAGCACGGCGATGCTCGAGGCGAGGACGTGCGACGCATCCACGTGGGGAAGCGCCACGGCGGGCGTATCGAACGGCAGGCCGGTGGGCGAATGCTTCTCGCGCAGGACGCACGCATGCCCAAAGGACGCGCGCACCCTACCGCGGGCGACCAGCCGCCCGGCGATTTCCAAAATGGCATCTTCGGCGGATCGGGCGCTGGACTTCGCGATGCACCACCCCGCGTCGATCATCGGGAGGAACGCTACCGCGGCCTCTCGGCGGGCGGAACCCCTTGTCTGGTTTTGCTCTGGTTTTGCTCTGGTTTTCGTCCGGTTTTCGCTTTCGCTTACCGAAGGAAAGGCGCCAGGAAGGTGTCGGCTTCTGCGCAGATGCGCCCCAGGGACTTCACGAGCTCGTGCCCGTCGTCCACCTCCACGAGGTGCACGTGGCGCTTGCCTTTGGCCCACGCGCGCGTCAAGTCGATGCTGGCCACGTCGTCCGAAACGCCGTGCACGATCAACGTGGGCACGCGCACTTGGGGCCAGCCGCCCGAGCGGGTGTCGATGGATTCGAGATCGCGGATGAAGTCGAAGTCGACGTGGGTGCGCTTTTTCTCGGCGTGGTCGTCGATTTCGAAGGCGTTGGTTTCTTGCCAGCGGCGCCAGTCGTCCTCCCCGAGACGGGCGCGCCAGCGCGGGGCAATGCAAAACGCCGGCGCGAGGAGAACCAGTGCGCACACGCGCGAGTCTTCTTCCGCGACACGGCATGCCGTGAGCCCGCCGAGGCTCGATCCAAAGAGCACCGAGCGATCGGCGTCGCTGCCCATGGCGTCGCGCACCACGCGCATCATGGCCGAGAGGCGCAGATGCTCCAGTGAGGGAACGCGCAGATTCAGTCGCTCGACGGCGATGCCACGCTCGGCGTAATGGTTGGCGATGGCCACGCCCTTGGACGATTGGGGGCCCGAGGCGAATCCGTGCAAGTACAACCAGCGGGGACCGGGATGGGGCTGCGGCGGAGTAATCGTGGTGCGCATGTCCAACTACTCATTAGGTCGTGACGACATCGAATGCACTACCTACTAGGCAATGTTTCGCCTTATCTGTCGTGCTCTCGAATGCGGACTCTCCAAGGGATTGGCTTGGCTTCGGTCGTCATCCTCGCGGGCATCCCGGGCTGCACCGAAAAAGAAATCGACCCCTCGGTCCAAACGACATCCTTGGACGACCGCAAAGCCTGCACGCTCTTCTACCACGGGAAGATCTTCACCGGCGAGGGGCGTGCCGAAGCCATCGGCGTGTGCGGCTCGACGATCGCCTTCGTCGGGCATGCGCGAGACTTCCGCGAGCGCCGCTACGACACGGTCGACCTCGGCGGACGCACCGTGGTGCCGGGGATCGACGATGCGCATGCCCACGTGCTGGGGATCCCCGGCACCCGGTTGAACACCGGCGACTTCGTGCCCGGTCCGGGCCCCGCTCTGGACGAGGTGAAGGACATCGTCCGTCGGGGAACGACGGCGCATCCGCCGGGAACCTGGCTCGTGGTGACCGTGGGCGAGGCCATTTTGGCCGATCCCGATGCGACGCGCTTTGCGTTGGATCCGGAGGCGCCCGACCATCCCGTGGTCCTTCGTTCGTGGACCGGGCATGGCACGGTGATCAACACCCAGGCGATGCGCACCCTGGGCATCTCCGAAACGGAGCCCGATCCGTTCGGCGGCCGCTACGTGCGCGTGGCCGGGTCGAACGTCCTCGACGGCGTCGTGCAAGAGTACGCCGAGCACCTGTTGAACCGCAGGCTCTTCGAGCGAACGAGCGACGCGGAGCTGGTGGCCTCGTACCGCGCGTTCGCCGAACGAGCCGTCAGGGTCGGCTACACGAGCATCCAGGACATCCCCCTGGGCCTCACCCGGGAGCGCGCGGCAAAAATCCTATCGATGGCTTCACTTCCGATTCGAGTGCGATCCATCTGTTTTCCGCTCACGGTCGACGAGGCCTGCGATCGGCAATGGCCGGCGGGGACCTCTCCATCGGGGAAGACCTCGCTGAGCGGTCTGAAATGGATCACCGACGGGACCCCGCTCGAGCGCAACGCCTTCCTCGAGGAACCTTACGCCGACGCGCCCGATTTTCGTGGTGTCTTCAATTTCTCCGACACGGCTTTGCGCGCCATGCTCCGTCGCAGTCTACGCGGTGAGGGCGGGAAAGAGGACCGCGAGCAGCCCATCTTCCACACCGTGGGCGACGGCGCGCTGGACGACGTGCTCGATGCGGCGCGGAGCTTCGGCGCGAAGGCCTGGCGTGGTCGCCGCTTTCGCATCGAGCACGGGGACCTCATCTTCCCTCGGCATTTCGCCGCGCTGCGCAGCATCGGTGCCACGGTGGTCCAGAACCCGCTCCACCTGGCGCTGCCCGATTTGATGCACGAGCGCCTGGGCCCGGTGCGTGCGTCCACGATGCAGCCGCTTCGTTCCCTGCTCGAACGCGGCATCGGCCTCGCCTTTGGCACCGACTCCATCGGTGCCGTCGCCTCCCCGTGGCTCGACATGTACTTCGCAACCACGCACCCCACGCATCCATCCGAGGCCATCTCGCTGGAGCAGGCCCTCGTCGCCTACACGCGCGGTGCCGCATACGTCGAATTCGCCGACCACGAGAAGGGCACGCTCGCACCGGGGATGCTCGCCGACTTCGCGGTGCTCTCGCAGGACATCTTTCGCGCGCCCCCCGAGGATCTCCCCAGCACGACCAGCGTGCTCACCGTGGTGGACGGTCAGATCGTGTGGGACTCGGGTGAAATCGCGAGATAGCGGAAAGCGCAGTCTGGCTAGGAACATGCGATCACGCGGAAGACGTCAACGTCAGACGTTGACGTCAGACGTTCACGTCAACGTCGAGCCTATCACCAGGTGATCGAGTAGGCGCAGCTGCCAGCGCCCTGCTTGCGGCAGGTGTTCGTGCGCACGTGTTCGACGAAGGCGTAGGGCTCGAAGCGCAGGGCGAATCCAAAAAGGATGCCGCGGTCGATGTCACACGGATACGGATTTTCGCACACGATGGTGATGCGCTTTTCGCCCGGGTGCGGATGGTACCAATAATGGCCAATGCCCTCGGTCATCTTGCCGGTGACCGTGTCGAACATGAGCCTGCTATTTTTGCGATGGTTCAAATGGTAGGCTACGTCGATCGACTCGAAGGCGCTTTGCATGTCGACGATGGTCGGCGGGAGTGCGGCATTCTCGGGAATGCGCTTGCCAATGGTGAGCGTCTTCGACGGCCCGACGGCCTCGCTGATCTCGAAAAGGGCGGCCAGATAGTTCTCCATCGGCCACCAGTTGCGCGGATCGGGGACGAATTTGCCCTCTTTCTCGATGGTGCCCAAACCGTGCTTCGCGAAAATGCGATACGCGATTTTTGGTATCAATCGAAAAGCGGAGATGACATTGGCAACGGCGTCGTATCCGTTGACTTCGAGTCCGGGCTCCAGGCGCATGTTTTGCGGGGTGAAAGAAGGGATACGAAAGCTTCGTTGCCCTTCTTATTGAAGATGATCATCCCGCACAAGCGTGTTCGATCCGACAGCGCGCGCCAAATGCGCGAGGGCGGCGGCAATGCTCGTCGACAGTTCCACCAACGGCGGTTCGTGTGCGCGGACGTACACGAGGAAGTCGCGCGCAATGACATCGTAGCGTGCTCGATGGCGCAGCATGCAGAGTGCACCTCCGTTCGCCAGCGTGAGGCGCGGGCCCGAAAGCGCGATGTCCTCGGCCAGCGGCTTGCCATAGCGCGCCATCACCTGGTCGAGCACGGCGAAGGGCAACTCGGCGTCGAGCTCACCGTCGATGACGATGCGAACGCCACCTTCACACGCGGCCAGGCGCGTGATCTGGCGCGAGCCGTCGGCGCGAAGGTGCTCGTCGATGGTGATCGCCGGCCTCTCAGGGGCCACGGTAAACGCAGCCCGACGTGCAGGTTTCGCGCACCACCACTTGGCTGAGGCCCGAGAGGCCAGGCTTGAGGCGATCCCAGATCCAGCGGGCGAGGTTTTCGCTCGTCGGGTTCTCGAGGCCTTCGATTTCGTTCAAAAGGTAGTGATCGAGCTTGGCATGGATCGGTGTGAAGGCCTTGGTGAGATCCGCGAAGTCCATCACCCAGCCTTGGGGCTGCGCGAGCGGGCCTTCGACGTGGATCTCCACCCGGAACGAGTGCCCGTGCAGCCGCCGGCACTTGTGCCCGTCGGGGGTGTGCGGCAAATGGTGCGCGGCCTCGAAGCGAAACTCTTTGAAAATCTCCACGATGGTCTACTCCGTCTGCTGGCGCTCGATGGTGATGCCGGCGGCCGCCGCATCGGGAAACACGTCGAGCTTCTCGAGCCGCACCCGCACCAAACGGACGCGCGGATCTTCCAGACCGATGTCGGCGATCTGCTCGGCGAGCGTTTCCAACAATTTGACCCGGGCCGCGCGCACGCACGCGCGAACGCGCTTCACAATTTTTTCGTAATCGACGACCGCGTGAAGCTCGTCGACGACCGGGCCCGATTCCTCCCGCACCGACAGGTCGATGTTCACGCGCAGTCGCTGCGCTTGTTCGCGCTCGGGCGCCGGCACGCCGATGAAACAGGGGATCATCAAGTCACGGATGAAGACGTGGCGGAGCTTCTGCCCCGCATCGGCCATCGTGTGTCGCTCGTACATGGTCATTCCTCGAGGTCATCCGGGCCGGGGGGGGCCCAACCCAAGTGCTCACCCCCGTCGAGCGCGAGCATCTGCCCGGTGACGGAGTGGGATTCGATGAGAAAATTCACGGCCTGGCTGATCTCTTCCGGGCTGGCGCCGCGCTGGAGCGGAAGCCGCTCGACCTGGCGCGCGAACTGCTCGAGCGATTGATGCACGCTCGGCAAGGTGGGCCCGGGCCCCACGGCGTTCACGCGAATGCGCGGTGCCAGGGCCTGGGCCATCGTCCGCGTGAGGGTCCACAAGGCGGACTTGCTGACCGTGTACGAGATGAAGTTCGGCGATAGATTCCACACCCGCTGATCGAGCAGGTTGATGATGCAGCCCGAGTCCGTCTCCGGGAGCGCCCGCGCGAAGTCCTGCGAGAGCACGAAGGGCGCGCGCAGGTTGGTCTCCATGTGGAAATCCCACGATTCGCGGGTGGCGTTCGCCATGGTGTCGTATTCGAACGTGGAGGCGTTGTTCACCAGGCACCCGAGCGGACCGATGGCCGCGATGGCGCGGGGGACGACGGTGTGCATCTCCTCCTCGCGCGAAAGATCCGCAGCGAGCGCCACGGCATGGCCGCCCTCACCGGTGATCTCCGCAACGACGGCCTCCGCCTCGTCGCGGGAGCGGCCGTAGTGCACGGCGACCCGAAAGCCGCGGCGGGCCAGGCCGAGGGCGATGGCCCGGCCGATTCGGCGGCCGCCCCCGGTAACGAGCGCGGCGCGCGAAAGACGTGAAAGTGGCGCGTGCATGGGCGCAGGCATATAACACGGCCTTGACCGTCGTCACTCCGTGGAGTAGAGCGAGCGCGCACTTACAGAGCGTGCCGGCCTCCGCCGCAGCCTGTAAGCGATACGAGAAAGAGTAGATCCTTATAGTGACCCTCCAAGCCTCGGCGTTCGCGCCGCTCGGTCTGTCCACGCCGCTCTTGCGCGCTGTTCTGGACGAGAAATACGCATCCCCCTCCCCCGTTCAAGCGGAAGTCATCCCGCACGCACTCTCCGGACGCGACGTGCTCGCGTGCGCACAAACTGGCACCGGCAAGACGGCTGCCTTCGTGCTCCCCATCCTTCAGCAGCTCGCCGCGCAGCCGCCGCCGTCGCACCCGCCCGCCCGGCGGCCGATCCGAGCCCTCGTGCTGACGCCCACGCGCGAGCTGGCGGCGCAGATTGCCGAGCGCGTGTCCGTGTACGGGCGCTACCTCAAACTGCGCCACGGCGTCGTCTACGGCGGCGTGAACCCGAACCGGCAAGAGCTCGCCCTGCGCACGCAGCCCGATGTGCTCGTGGCCACGCCGGGGCGCCTGCTCGACTTCATTCGCCAGGGCGTCGTCCGGCTCGATGGGGTCACGCACTTCGTCCTCGACGAAGCCGACCGCATGCTCGACATGGGCTTTCTGCCCGACGTGCGCCGCGTCTTTGCCGAGCTACCGCCGACGAAGCAGGTCCTCTTCTTTTCCGCGACCATGCCGCCGGCCATCGAGGCCCTCACGCGCACCATGCTGCGCAATCCCGCGCGCGTGGCGATCACGCCGAAGGTCACCACCGCCGAGCGGGTCGATCAATCGGTGATGTTCGTCGACCGGGCGGACAAGCGAAAGGTCCTCGAGAGCGTGCTCCGCGAGGCCGACGTCGAACGCGCCGTGGTCTTCACCCGCACGAAGCACGGCGCCAGCCGCCTCTCCGCGCAACTCGACCGCGCAGGCATCGCCGCGGCCGCCATCCACGGCGACAAAACGCAGAGCGCGCGCGAGCGGGCGCTCGATTCCTTCCGGACGGGCCAAACCCGCGTCCTCGTCGCCACCGACGTGTTCGCGCGCGGCATCGACATCGACGGCATCTCGCACGTCATCAATTTCGACCTGCCCAACGTCGCCGAGAGCTACGTGCACCGCATCGGCCGCACGGGGCGTGCGGGAGCCTCCGGCCGCGCAATCTCCTTTTGCGATCGCGAGGAGCGCCCGCTCCTCACCGACATCGAGCGCCTCATCCAGCGCCGCCTGCCCGTTCAAGCGGCGACGGCGATGCCCAATGTCTCGCGCAAGTTGAAGTAGGGTTCGCTCACGCTGAAGACGACCAGCTCCTTCAATTTGTCCGAAGGAGCCATGTCGCCCGGAAGCTGCGGCTCGGCCATGATGACCTTCTTGGCGATCTCGAGGTCGGCGCAGAGCAGCAGCCCGGCGCGGACCGCGGTGACCTCCACGGTCTGAACCCACTTCTTCAGGTCCACCTTCATCCCATCGTCGATGAAGCGCTGCACGACCACGCGAAGCGAATCGCGTTGAATCGGCTGCATGTACTTCACCAGCTCCTGCGCCGCGCCCTTCACCGCCTCGGCGATCTCGAGCGGCACGTTGAAATCGGCTTTGGCGATTTTGATGGCCGCGAAGAACATCACCTTGAGTTCGGTCATCGACGGGAACAAATTCCGCATGTAGTGCCCGCCGCGGTAGTACGCGAGGTGCTTGCCCACGATGAACGTGAGCTCCTGCGGCGTGAACCCGCTGAGGATCGTCTGCCCGGCGACGCTCGCCGGCGGCGAGTACGGCACCGCGAGCAGCGAGCCCTGGATGTCGGGGCGGACGTAGAGCTCCGGCGCCGGCACGCCCAGCACCTGGGCCGCCCAGCCGAACGTCTTCGCCAAGGTCACCGTGCTCGTCACCGGATCTTGCCGGTAGCGCCGGTCGAGCACCGGTAGCTGCCCCTGCGCGCGAAGCGTATTCAACTTCGCCACGATGGCCGCCGGAACGAGCATCTCGAAGATCTTGTCGACGTAGAGATCTTCCTCGTTGTGCAACAGGCTGCGAACCCATTGCTCGTTGCCCAGGCGATTGCGCACTTGGAGCATGCGGCGCGGGCGATAGCTCTCGAAGAACTGCTGCTCGCCCTCGTCGGCCTTGTGCAAGAAGGATAGCGCCGCGCACATGCACCAGGCGCGATCGTACTCGTGACGGTGCAAGTACAGCTTGCACATGGCGCGGTACGGCTCGATGCGCATGGGATCCTTGGTGAGGATGCGCGCATGCTCGGCGATGGCCGCGTCGGTTTGATCCGTGGCCTCGAAGAGCTCGGCCAGGATCTCGCGATCCATGGTGCGTTCGGGGTGGGCCGTCTCCCCTGCCCGCGCCGCGAGCTTGAACGCCTCGATGGCGCTGGGCACGTCGTTCAGACGATCCCGGTAAATGAGCCCCAGGCTGTGCCACAGGTTGTTCTGCAGCTCCATGTCGCTGCTCTTGGTGAGCCGCCGGAGCATCTTCCGGAACGAGCGCTCGAGCCCCTTCCAGTCCTTGTTCGTGGTGAGCATCTTGACGATGCGTTCGAAGGCCTCGAGCAACTTCGGATTCAGATCGAGCACCTCGTTGAAGAGCTCGATGGATTTCGCCTCGTCGTTCAACTTGTCGCGGTAAACCTGGGCAATGGCGTAGATGTATTTGCTCTTGCGCGTGGGATCGCGGTCGAGCGAGGCCATGGTCCAAATGGTCTCGATGACCTTCGGCCAATTCTCGGTCTGCTGGCAGAGCGCGACGATGCGGTGCATCAGCGGATAGCAATCCGGCTTGATCTTCAGCGCGTCCTCGAGGCTCTCCAGCGCCTTGAACAGGTCCTTGGCCTTCTGCTCCCAGAGATCGGCCATCTCCAGCAGCATCTGGTAGCGCTTTTCGGGATCGCTTTCGCTGTCGAGCAGACGCTTTTTGAGCCCGGCCACCTGCTTCCAGTCCTTCTGATCCGTATAGAGCTTGATGCACGCTTCGAGCGTCGGCTGGTGTACCTCGTTCGAGGTGAAGGCCTTTTCGAAGTTGGCAATCGCCTGTTTGGCAAAGCCTTGCTCGCGCTTCATGCACCCCAATTTGAAGTACACGTCGGCGCGTATTTCCTTTTCGTCCGGCGGGAGCGACGTCAAAAGCTTGTGGTACTTGGTGAGCGCCGCGTTCCAATCGCGCAGGTTGAACGCGGCATCGCCGAGGCCGCGCACCGTTTCCAAGTCGGTCACGTCGAAGCGGTAGGCCGAGGTGAAGGCCTTCAGCGCCTTGTCGTTCTTTCCGAGCGCCAAGGCCACCATGCCCTGTTGCTTGAACAGTGCATGCTGCTCGTTGCGCGGGCGCTTGTTGCCGCCCTTTCGGATGACCAGCTCGATGGGCCCGTCGGCCTTCGCCCACTCTTTGCGCTCGATGTACTCTTCGATCAGCGGCAGCGCCGCCTCCTCGTTGTCGTCGTCGGCCTGGTACGCCGCCTCGAAGGCGAGCAGCGCACTGGACCCATCGCGCATCTTTTCCTTGTGCAGCGTCCCGAGCTCCACGAGGAGCTTCGAGCGCGTGCGCGCATGCGGCGTGTTGCTTTGCTCTTGGTCGAGGTAGCGAATCACGCGCTCGTAATCGCTATTATCCATCGCGATCTTGCGCGCCGCGGCCAGGGCGCGAACATGCGTCGGATCGAAGCCAATGGCCAAATCGTAGCGATCTTGCGCCTCGAGGCGGTTGCCGACCTTTTGCTCCAGCGCCTTTCCAATCTTGAAAAAGGCTTCCGCGCGCTCTTTCGGATCGCGCGTGAGCTCCGCCAGGCGGGTCATGTGCTCGAGCGACTGATTGGAATTGCCCTGCCCTTCGTAAAGTTTGGCCAGGGCCGCGTTGGCCTCGACGTTGGAATCGTCCATGGCCACGATGTGGCGGTACGCGTCGATGGTCCGCTTGGGATCGGGCAGATCGTCGGTGTGGATCTTGGCAATGGCCGCGTACAGCTGGACCTTCATCTCCCGGCTGGTGGCAATCTCCAAGTGCCGCTCGTAGGTTCGCACGAGCTCACGCCACTTGCGCGATCGCTGGTACACGCGCTCCAGCGCCGCGTACGCATCCTCGTGCGTATCGTCGATTTCGAGCACCTGCTCCAGACGGCGCGCCGCGTTTTCCGGGCGAACGAAGTGCTCCTCCTCCAACTTGGCCACGCGGAGCAAGATCTCGATGCGCTCGCTCGCCGTCTCCGAGACTTCGATCGCGGCCTCGAGGACGCGCTGAAGCTCCGTCCACTGATGGAGCGCCTCGTGCACGCGGGCCAGGCCGAGCATGGCCTGCAGGTTCGACGGATCGGCGTGCAACACCTCGCGGTAGACCTCGAGCGCGCCCGCGTTGTTGGGCATCAGCTGTTCGATCTGCGCGTAATACGCGTGCGCATATTGCGTGTGGCCGATGAGGCCATGCCATTTGGCCAGGTGGAGCAGAATACGGATCTGGTCCTTCTCCCCTTTGCGCTCCTCGAGCCAGCCGGTGGCGGTGCGAATCAGTTCGTCCCACTGTCCGGTCGCATTGGCGACGCGCTCGATGTAGCGCGCGGTTTCGCCATCGTGCACGTCCTCTTCCAGCGCGCTCATGAGCGCGACGAACGCCTCGTTGGCGTCGCCGAGCCCCTCCTCGCAGGCCTGGGCTATTTTGTGCAGAAGTGCGATTTTTTCGGTCTTTTCGGGGCCGGCATCGAGGCGGGCCAAGAGCAGATCGATGAGCTGCGGCCAGCGCGAGGCCCGCCGGTGCCGGCGCTCCAGCTCTTCGAAGGCTTCCGAATTGTGTGGGTCGAGCTCGAGAATTTTTTCGTACGCCGTCGTCGCCGCGTCGGGCTGGCGGAGCATCTGAGTCCAAATCGTGGCGATGCTTCGGTATTCTTCGATTTTGGTGGCACGGTCGCGCAGAAGGTCCGCGCGCATCATTTTGACCTGCACGACGTCAGGCCAACTCTGCATGTCGCGGTACATGGTCTCGAGCGCATCCAAGGCCTGCGGATCGGCCTCCACCTCGAGGAGTTTGCGCCAGGCCTGGGCGGCTTCTTCGTGCCGGCCGAGGTGACGGCTGTAGATCATCGCGAGTTCGCGGTAGATTTCCTTGAGCTCCTCCGGATCGAGGAGGTGGGAAGCGCGCCCGACGACTTGATGAAGGGCCACGACCAGTTGATTGGCATCTTGTTGGCGGCGCCGAATGGCCGCAATCGATCGCAGCGCTACCAGGTTCGCATAATCGATTTCGAGAATGCGTTGGTAGTCGACAATCGCCTTGTCGTCCCGGTGGAGCTTATCGAGGAAGATCCTCGCCCTCCGGGTCAGTATGTTGAGTCGGTCGTCCTCGTTGGGGACGAGGGCAAGCGACCGTTCGAGGACCTCGACGAGGTCCCGCCACATCTGCTGTTTTTCGTAGAGGTTAGCTAAAGCCGCAAGCGCTTCCGGGTCCCCCCACCTTAGATCGAGTGCCACTTCACCATGTACGATGGCGCCCTCTGGTTACAGGGTGCGACTCTGCGGCATGTTTGCGCCCATTTCCCGCGGCCGGATGAGGCGCTCCACGGTCCCGGTTGAGCAACAGCCGCTCAGTGCATGCGCAACCTTCGCCCACGTCACGCAGGCATCGCGCAATGCGAATAGTGGATATATTTCGTATTCGTTGATTACGTATTTAAACTTTGACTCATCGCCACTGCATGTTACTTCGAATTGAAACCAAACGGGGGCCCTCACAATCTGGAGGAGAGGCGAATGACACTGCGTGTGGCTTTGGGTATCGGTCTATTGGTGCTCGCGGCGGGGTGTGCGGCGACGGGCGATGTGGACGAAGGAAATACGACGGAGGGCCCGATCGCGGGCCCGTCGACGATGTGGGTTGGCGCCAACGTGAGCAAGCCGGACAACAAAGTCGGCTCGTGGCTCGCCGACTCCGACAAATTCGGACCGTGGCGCATTCGCCGCTCGTTCAATCCGGGTTTGCCGGACCATATCAGCCGATCGGCCGCGGCCAAGGATGCCGAGAACAACGTGATTTCGTTCCTGTCGGTGAAGCCGCCGACCATCGATGGTGTGGCCAAAGGGAAATACGACGAGGAGATTCGTTCGCTCGCCGCCTCGTTCCCCACGGACCACACGACGTACCTCACGATGTACCACGAGCCCGAAAATGACATGGATGGGCCGACGTTCGTGAAACTCTTCAAACATTTCTATGAAGTCGCCAAGGGGGCGAACTCGCATATCCAAATTGGATACGTGGCCATGTCCTATCAGTGGCGCCCCGGCTCCGACTCGACGAAGAACCAGGACGATTGGTGGCCCGGCGAAGGCTCCACGGACTTTCTGGGCGTCGACGACTACAACGAGGCCACCAAGAGCAAGCGCTCCAACGCGGGCAACGATCCGCAGTTCCAGCGCTGGTACAATTGGGCGAAGACCAAAGGAAAGCCGCTGGCCGTCGTCGAATTCGGTCGACTGGAAAACCCCGACGACCCCGGCGCGCGCGCGACCGACCTCCTGGCGACCGAGACCTACCTCCGCGAGAAGGGCTTCTTCATGTTCCTCTACTGGGACGCCATCGGAACCAAGAACGTGGACTGGCGCCTGAGCAGTGGCCCCACGGGGGACGCGATGCGCTCCATCGCGTCACGCGGCCAAACGGGCTGGTAGCCACCCCGTCCTGGTTGGCGGGAATGCGTTCGGGAACTTCGGCGTACCGACGGTGTCTGCCCTTCGTAGATCCTACGTCGGGGAGCGACGTACGAGGTTTCCGATGCTCAAACGGTACATCGTCGCCGGCGCGTTGGGGGTGTTGTCCACCGTAGCGGTCTACGAGGGGAAGGAAGCCCTCGGAAGGAGCCGACACGCCCCCATCGCGAAGGATTCCAAAAAGGCGCCGGCCGAGCCCGCCGGCGCCGCGGGCATCGAGGATGCTCGGCAGCAACTCGCGGACTCGCTGATCCGCTGCCAAGACGAGCTGACGCGGACGCTGAACGGCGGCCTGTCCGATGAGCGGTCTACGGTAGAGCTAACTGGGGCAAGTGAGCCGCTCGACACCGCCCCGGCCCAACCGGCCGCGCCCGTGGACGATCGCTTCGACCCATCCCCGGACGAATGGCGCCGCCTCGCCCAGCGAGGCCAGGTGAAACTGAGTCGGCCGTGCATCATGGGCGAGGACTGGGAGCCTGGCGAGGGCGACATGCAGTCCGTGGGGCTGCAGGCGCGCGACGCCCGGAGCGTGGCCGACGCCTTCCGAGCGGCCAATGCGCGCGCGTGGGAGCGCACCCGCGAGAGCTGTGCCGAATGGCTCGGCGCCGATGCCCGGGTGGCCGAGCGCATCGGTCCGGAGACATGCGAATCGCTGCTCGACCAGCACGCGCAAGAAGACGAGGACATTTTCCGCCACGTCGCGGAGGTCCGCGCGGGCTCGCGCAACGAAAGCGCCACCCACGGCCGTCCCCTGGAGCGATACTACCTGGCCAAGACGCACGAATTGAAGGACTTCGAGGCCGACCTCGCGCGCCGCGTGGGCGCCGACGCGGCCCGCCGCATCACCTCGTCGACGACCTTCTGCATGAACCGCGAAGAATGGCCCCCCACGGAACGCGAGTGAGCCCACTTCGCGCAACCTGAATTTGAACAGGAAGGGGGGAAGGCGGGAAGGGAAACAACGCGAATCCCACCGCGTGCCAAGGCTTTTTTTGGTTTTCAGTTGGCTTCGTGAGCCAACTTGAAAACCCAAACCAGCCTCGGTGCGCGGTGGGATTTGTGCCGTAAACCTTCCCGCCTTCCCCCCTTCCTGTTCAATCCTCTCCAGCGCAGCTAGGGCCCCTTTGCCAGGTTTTCGACGAGGGTGACGCCGGGCATGGTGCGGAAGATCGCGGGGTCGATGCGCAGCTTCGACGAGCGGCTTCCCCCGCCCACGACGACCCGCGCGCGGGCCATCACCGCGGCATCGACGAAGAGAGGTAAGTCCGGGGGCAGACCGAAAACCGTGACGCCGCCGAGAATCATCCCGGTGATGCGCGCGGTTTCGTCGGCGTCGGCGAAAGAGGCGCGTTTGCATGCGAGCTGCTGGCACACGGCCTTGTTGACATCGAGCCGCGTGGTCGCCAGGAGCACGCACACCGCGTATTTGCGCGGCTCGCCTTTGCTGGCCACCAAGATTGCATTGGCGGAATCTTCCATTTCAATTCCGTAATGGGCACAAAACGCAGCCGTATCCGCCAGGGCCGGATCACACGGCAGCACCTCGAAATCGGCTCCGACGGCGCGTGCATGGGCGTGGACGCGGTTCTCGATGGTCGCGATATCGTCAATCTTCTCGTTCATGCGCATTTTCGACTAGGGCAACCGACGCAGGGTGCCAAGTCCATCATCCCTGTAAGGGCGTGAAATTTATCCGGTGGCTCGAGCGAAGAGAGCGGCAAACCCTCTCGCCATCGAATTCAAACCCCTCGCCACCCACCTTCCACCCTTCGCCGTTCTTCACTCGACAGTTACTCGTCGTCGTGATTCTTCCCCATCATGCCCGCTGTCCTTCTACCCCTACTCTTCGCGCAAGCCGTCTCTGCCGTGCCGCCTCCTCGAATTCTCACGCTTCGTGAGGCATTGGACACGGCGACGACGAACCAGCCCCTCATGCGCCGGGCGCGGGCAACCACCGCCGTTTCGAAGGCGCGCGTGGAACAGGCTCGCTCGGGCTACCTCCCCCAGCTCACCGGCACGGCCTCGTACCAACGCCGCACCGGCAACTCCGCGCCCACCCCCGGAGGCGCTGCCGGCGCTCAAAGCAATATCAGTTGGACCGACACTTACAATTCGTTCAATTTCGGTTTGCAAGCCACGCAGTTGATATACGACTTTGGCCAGACCAACGGCAAGTGGCATGCAGCGGACGTGAACGTCGAAGTCTCGCAAGCCAGCGAGCGGACCACGCGCATCGCGACGGTGGTCAACGTCAAGAGTGCCTATTACCTCGTGCGCGCCAACAAAGCCCTCATCAAGGTGCAAGAGGAGACGCTGGCCAATCTCGACCGGCACGTGCAGCAAAGCCAGGCCTTCGTCCAAGTCGGCACGCGCCCCGAGATCGATGTCGTGCAGTCGCGAACCCAATACGCCAATGGCCGCGTGGGACTCATCACGGCGCAAAACAATTACGAGATCGCCAAGGCCGACCTCAATCAGCGGATGGGTGTCGTTGCGGATACGAACTTCGAGGTGGGCGAGGAAGACGTCGGGCCGCTTCAGGACGAGGACATGCCCGTCGACGCGCTGATCAGGAAAGCCATTGCGCAGCGCCCCGAGCTCGCGGGTTTGGCCAAGCAGAAAGAGGCGCAAGAGATCTCCATCCGCGCCACGAAGGGAGCCTACGGCCCCACGCTGAACGCCACGGCGGGCCTGACCGCGGTGGGCACGGAGCTCGGCAGCCTGGGACCGAATTGGAGCGTGGGCGCCGCCCTCAACTGGCCCATCTTGTCGGGCTGGCAGACGCACGGCGCCGTGCACGAGGCCGAGGCATCTTTGAATGACATCGCGGCCCAGGTCGATCAGCAGCAGCTTCAGGTGAGCTTCGACGTGCAGCAGGCCTGGCTCCAGGTAAAGGCGAACCGAGAGGCCATCGACGCGGCGAAGGAAGCGCTCACCAATGCGCGCGAGCAGCTTCGGCTGGCGGAGGGTCGGTACCAAGCCGGCACGGGCAACATCATCGAGCTGAACGATGCTCAAGTGGCCGCTACGACCGCGGCGGCACAAGTGATTCAAGCGGATTACAATTTGGCGACGGCCCGCGCTCAGCTTCTTGCCGCCATGGGTCGATCATGAACGGAGCTCCCATGCGCGCGTGGCGGTGGATCGTAGGCTTGTTGGTCATCGGGGCCGTCGTCTTCGGGTACGTGAAGTACCAGGCGAAGAAGAAAGACGCCGGGGCGGCTGGCGGTGGCCCGCCCGAGGCGGCGGCATCGGGATCGGCGGCGGCCAATCGGCCGGTGCCGGTGGTGCTGGCCGACGTCCAGTCGAAAGACATGCCGATTTACCTGTACGGTCTCGGCACGGCGACGGCCTTCTACACGGTCACGGTGAAGTCGCAGGTCGATGGGCGGCTCCAGCAAGTGCTCTTCAAGGAGGGGCAGGCCGTGAAGAAGGGCGACGTGCTCGCCCAGGTCGACCCGCGGCCGTTCACCATTGCGCTGCACCAGGCGGAGGCCGCCTTGGCGCGCGACGCGGCGACGGCGAAGAACGCGAAGCTCAATCTGGAGCGATACCAAAGCTTGGTGGGGCAAAAGCTCATCTCGCAGCAGCAGTTCACCGACCAGCAGGCGGCGGCCGACACCGCGGATGCGACCTTGCGTTCGGACCAAGCGGCGATCGAGAACGCGCGCCTGCAGCTCGAGTACTCGCGCATCACGTCGCCCATCGACGGCATCACCGGCATCCGCAACGTCGACCCGGGCAACCTCGTTCAGGCGAACGGCACCGACGGCATCGTGGTCATCACGCAGCTCGACCCGATTGCCGTCTTTTTCACGTTGCCGCAGGACGATCTGCCGCGCGTGTCGGAGGCCATGGGCCACGGCCCGCTCACCGTGGAGGCCTTCAGCCGCGACGGCGATCAGTCGCTCGGCAGCGGCACGGTGATGCTCATCGACAACCAGATCAACACGGCCACAGCCACCATCCGCCTCAAGGCCACCTTCCCCAACCCGGACAAGAAGCTCTGGCCGAACCTGTTCGTCAAGGCGCGCTTGCTGCTCACGAACCGCCGCGGCGCCATCGTGGTGCCCACGCCGGTGGTGCAACGCGGGCCCCAAGGCGCCTTCGCCTATGTGGCCAAGCCCGATCAGACGGCGGAGATGCGCCCCATCGAGGTCGACCTCACGCAGGGCGATTGGACCATCATCTCCAAAGGGCTCAACGCCGGCGAACGCGTGGTGCAAGATGGACAGTTCCAACTGCGCCCCGGATCGAAGTTGGCCCCGCGCACGTCGGACAAGCCCACCGCCACCCGGCAGGGTGACGCGAAACCCGCGCCCAGCAGCAGCGCGGGGGCGGCACCGTGAGCATCTCCGAGCCGTTCATCCGGCGTCCCGTTGCGACGTCGTTGCTGATGGTCGGCCTGATGCTCGCGGGCCTCATCGGCTTTCGGCAGCTGCCCGTGTCGGCGCTGCCGCAGGTCGACTACCCGACCATCGTCATTTCGACCATGCTGCCCGGCGCGAGCGCCGAGACGATGGCCTCCGCGGTCACGACGCCGCTGGAGCGCCAGTTCGGGCAGATGCCCTCGCTCACGCAGATGACGTCGGTGTCGAGCTTCGGTAGCTCGCAGATCACCGTGCAGTTCTCGCTCGATCGCGACATCGATGCCGCCGAGCAGGACGTGCAGGCGGCCATCAACTCCGCGTCGAACCTGTTGCCGAAGACGTTGCCCGTCCCCCCGACGTACAGCAAGAGCAACCCCGCCGACACACCGATTCTGACCTTGAGCGTGAGCTCGGACACCATCGCGCTCGATCAGGTCAACGACTACGCCGACTCGATTCTGGCCCAGAAGATCTCCCAGGTGTCGGGCGTGGGCCTGGTCACCTTGAATGGCGCGCAGAAGCCCGCCGTGCGCATCCAGGTCGATCCGGTGGCGCTCTCGGGGCTGGGGCTCGGCTTGGAAGACGTGCGGGCTGCCGTGGTGGCCGCCAACGTGAACCAGCCCAAGGGCAACATCGACGGCGCGCGCCAGGACTACACCCTCGCGACGAACGACCAGCTCTCCAACGCCGCGTCGTTCCGGCCCATCGTCATTGCCTACAAGAATGGCGCGCCGGTGCGGCTCTCGAACATCGCCTCGGTCATCGACGGCGTCGAGAATGCGCAGCTCGCCGGCTGGGCCAACGAGAAGCGGGCCATCATCCTCAACGTGCAGCGCCAGCCGGGCGCCAACGTCATTCAGGTGGCCGACGGCGTCAAATCGCTGCTCCCGCAGCTCCGCGCCACCTTGCCCCAGGGCATCGACGTCAAAATCGTGAGCGATCGCACGGAGACGGTGCGGGCTTCGGTGGAGGACGTCGAGTTCACCTTGGTGCTCACGGTGGCGTTGGTCGTCGCGGTCATCTACCTCTTTTTGCGCAGCTTCCGCGCCACGATCATCCCGGGCATCGCCGTGCCGCTTTCGCTCATCGGCACCTTCGGCGTGATGTACTTGCTCGGTTACAGCTTGAACAACCTGTCCCTGATGGCGCTGACCATCTCGACCGGCTTCGTCGTCGACGACGCCATCGTCATGATCGAGAACATCGCGCGCTACATCGAGGAGGGTGAGCCACCGTTCGAGGCCGCGCTCAAGGGCGCCAAGCAGATCGGCTTCACGATTCTCTCGCTGACCATCTCGCTGGTGGCGGTGCTCATCCCGCTCTTGTTCATGCAAGGGCTCATCGGACGTCTTTTCCGGGAGTTCGCCATCACCCTGAGCGTGGCCATCGCGGTGTCCGCCGTGCTGTCGCTCACCCTCACCGCGATGATGTGCGGCCACCTGCTCAAGCCGCACGAGCCTGAGAACGAAGGGCGCTTCTACAAGGCGTCGGAAGCGTTCTTCGAGAAGATGATCAGCGTCTACGACGTGGGCGTGCGCTGGGTGCTGCGGCACCAATTCTTCACCTTGATGGTCACCCTGGCGACGGTCGCGCTCACCGCGGTGCTCGCACTGATGATCCCCAAGGGCTTCTTCCCGCAGCAGGACACCGGCGTCATCACCGGCGTCTCCGAGGCCCCCGCCGACGTGTCGTTCACGCGCATGCTGGATCGCCAGCGCGCGCTCTCCGACGTGGTGCTGCAAGATCCCGATGTGGCCTCCGTGGCCTCGTTCATCGGCGCCGACGGGACGAACGCCACGATGAACAGCGGGCGTCTGAACATCACGTTGAAGCCGCGCCACGAACGCCAGTCGAGCGCCGAGGAGGTCATCGCGCGCCTCCAGCCGAAGCTGGCCCACGTCGAGGGCATTGCGCTCTACCTCCAGTCCGTTCAAGACCTGCAGATCGACAACCGCATCGCGCGCACGCAGTACCAGTACACGCTCGAGGATGCGAACATCGAGGAGCTGCGCACGTACACGCCGCAGGTGCTGGCCAAGCTGAAAACGCTGCCGCAAATCCGCGACGTGGCCAGCGATCTGCAGGTGTCCGGCCTCCAGGTGGCGCTCACCATCGACCGCGACACCGCATCACGCCTCGGCGTCTCGCCGCAGGCCATCGACGACGTTCTGTACGACGCCTTCGGCCAGCGGCAGATCTCCACGGTGTTCACGCAGCTCAATTTGTACCGCGTCATTCTGGAGGTGAAGCCGGAGTTCCAGGCCAACCCGCAGGCGCTCGACCGCATTTACGTGAAGGCCGCCAGCGGGGTGCAAGTACCCCTGAGCGCGTTCACGCACTTCGAGCCGAAGCCGGTGTCGCTCTCCATCATGCACCAGGGGCAGTTCGCGGCGGCGACGCTTTCGTTCAACTTGGCCGACGGATCGTCGCTCGGGCACGCCGTCGAGGCCATCGAGAAGGCCACGCACGACCTCGGTCTGCCGCCGGGCATCCACGGGGAGTTTCAGGGTGCGGCCGCGGCCTTCCAGGAATCGCTGGCCAGTGAGCCCATTCTCATCTTGGCGGCGCTCATCACCGTCTACATCGTGCTGGGCATTCTCTACGAGAGCTACATCCACCCCATCACGATTCTGTCCACCCTTCCCTCCGCCGGCGTGGGTGCGTTGCTCGCGTTGATGCTGATGAAGGTCGAGTTCAGCGTCATCGCGCTGATAGGCATCATCTTGCTCATCGGCATCGTGAAGAAGAACGCCATCATGATGATCGACTTCGCCTTGGAGGCGGAGCGCGACGAAGGTCTGTCGCCGCAGGAGTCCATCCACAAGGCGTGCCTTTTGCGGTTCCGGCCCATCATGATGACCACGTTGGCGGCCTTGTTCGGAGGCATCCCGCTCGCGTTGGGGCAAGGCACCGGCTCCGAGCTGCGGCGGCCGCTGGGCATCGCCATCGTGGGCGGCCTGCTCATCTCGCAGGTGCTCACCTTGTACACCACGCCCGTGATTTACCTGTACATGGAGCGCTTCGCGCGCTTCGTGAAGGGCAGTCGGGCCCCGGCGGCCGAGGCGGCGGCGGAGTAGGCGCGATGAACCGCCCGCAGACTGGGAACCCCCGAACCGAGGCCTACGACGGCCGGAGGCCAGAGTGAATATCTCGGCCCCGTTCATTCAGCGCCCCATTGCCACGTCGCTGCTGGCGGCGGCGGTGTTGATCGCGGGGATCACCGCGTACCTCTTTCTGCCGGTGGCCCCGCTTCCGCGGGTCGACATGCCGAGCATCAACGTGTCGGCGTCGCTGCCGGGCGCGAGCCCGGAGACCATGGCCTCCGCCGTGGCCACACCGCTCGAGCGGCGCTTCGGGCGCATCGCCGGGTTGAACGAGATCACGTCGACCAGTTCGCTCGGTACGACCTCGATACAGTTGCAATTCGATCTCGATCGCGACGTCGAATCGGCTGCGCGGGACGTGCAAGCGGCCATCAACGCCGCCGCGGGCGAGCTGCCGAGCAACCTTCCCTTCCGCCCGAACTACCGCAAGATCAACCCGGCGGACCAACCGATTCTGATCATCTCGCTCAAGAGCGATACGATTCCTCTCTCGCAGATCTTCGACACGGCGAACAGCATCCTCGCGCAGAAGATCTCGCAGGTGCAGGGCGTGGGGCAGGTCTTCGTGGGCGGTGGCCAGCAACCTGCGGTGCGCGTACAAGTCGATCCGGCGGCCTTGGCCGGGATGGGCCTCAACCTCGAGGACGTGCGCACGGTCATTTCGCAAGCCACCGTCGACCAGCCCAAGGGCGGACTCAGTGGCGAGGATCAGTCGCACTCGCTGTCGGCGAACGACCAACTCTTCGGCGCGAAGCAGTTCCAGGAGCTGGTCGTCACCTACCGAGACAACGCCACGGTGCGTCTCAAAGACGTGGCGCGCGTGGTCGACGATGTCGAGAACAACCGCGTTGCAGCCTGGGCCAACAATGAGCGCGCGGTGTTGATGATCGTCCGGCGGCAACCGGGCGCGAACATCATCGACGTCATCGGGCGCGTGCGGGCCATCCTTCCGCATCTTGCGGATTCGATCTCGCCCGCCGTGAACATTGCGGTGACCCTCGATCGAAGCCAAACCATCCGCGCCTCCGTGCGCGACGTCGAGCAAACCCTGGTGCTCAGCGTCGGGCTGGTGGTGCTGGTCGTCTTTGCCTTTTTGCGCAATCTCCGCGCGACGGCCATTCCCACCGCGGCCGTGCCGCTCTCCATCGTCGCCACGTTCGGCGTGATGTACCTGCTCGGCTACAGCCTGGACAATCTGTCGCTGATGGCCCTGACCATTTCGACGGGCTTCGTCGTCGACGATGCCATCGTGGTGACCGAGAACGTCACGCGGTTCATCGAGCTGGGCGATTCGCCGATGACCGCGGCGCTGAAAGGCGCCAAGCAGATCGGCTTCACCATCATCTCGATCACCGTGTCGCTCATCGCGGTGTTCATTCCGATTTTGCTCATGGGCGGCATCATCGGCCGGCTTTTCCGCGAGTTCGCGGTGACCCTGAGCGTGGCCATCGCGGTGTCGGCCCTGGTGTCGCTCACCTTGACGCCGATGATGTGCTCGCGCCTTCTGCGGCACAAACACGAGGAGAATCAGGGGAAATTTTACCGCGCTTCGGAGCGGCTCTTCGAGGGCATGCTCCACGTCTACTCGCGCGGCCTCAAGTGGGTGCTCGGCCACCACCGACTGACTTTGTTCGTCACCTTGGCGACCTTGGTCGTCACGGTGGCACTCTACATCCTCGTGCCCAAAGGCCTGTTCCCCCAACAGGACACCGGATCGCTGGCTGGCTTCTCGGAGTCGTCGCAGGATACCTCGTTTCCGACGATGCGCGACAAGCAAGCGCAGGTCAACGCGATCCTCAAGGCCGATCCCGACGTGGCGCAGGCGCTCTCCTTCATCGGCGGCGGCGGTACCGTGAACACGGGCAGCGCGTTCGTGGAGTTGAAGCCGCTTGGCGTGCGCAAGTCCACGGCCGACGAGGTCATCGCGCGCCTTCGCCCCAAGCTGGGGCAGATCCCCGGGGTCAATCTCTACCTGCAGTCGGTGCAGGACATTCGCATGGGCGGAAGGTCCACCCGCACGCAGTACCAATATTCGCTGCAGGACGCGAACCTGCAGGAGCTGCGTGAGTGGGGTCCGAAGATGGTGGAGCGCCTGAAGAAGCTGCCCGAGCTGCGCGACGTCGCATCGGACCAGCAGACCGCGGGCATCGAGCTGGGGCTCGACATCGATCGCGACACGGCCTCGCGCCTGGGCATCTCGCCGCAGAACATCGACGACACGTTGTACGACGCGTACGGCCAGCGGCAGGTCGCCACGGTGTACACGCAGCTGAATCAGAATCGCGTCATTTTGGAGATCAAGCCGGAGCTGCAGAAGAACCTCGACGGCCTCGAATCCATGTTCATCCGGGCGGCCGACGGTAGCCAAGTTCCGTTGAGCAGCCTGACCAAGCGGGCCTCGCGCCCGACGGCGCTGTCCATTCCGCACCAGGGCCAGTTCCCCGCGACGACGCTTTCCTTCAATCTGGCGCCGGGCATCGCCTTGGGCCAAGCCGTGGACGCGATTCATCGCGCCGAACTCGAAATCGGGCTACCGCCCAGCGTGCACGCGGATTTCCAAGGCACGGCGCAAGCCTTCAAGGCGTCCCTTTCGAGCCAGCCGATTCTCATTTTGGCCGCGTTGTTCACGGTCTACATCGTGCTGGGGGTGCTCTACGAGAGCCTGATTCACCCGGTGACGATTCTGTCGACCTTGCCGTCGGCCGGCGTGGGTGCGCTGCTGGCGCTGTTGGCGTTCAAGACGGAGCTCAGCGTGATTGCGCTGATCGGCATCATCTTGCTGATTGGCATCGTGAAGAAGAACGCGATCATGATGATCGACTTCGCCATCGAAGCCGAACGCGACGAAAATCTGTCCCCGCACGACGCGATCTACAAAGCGTGCGTCTTGCGCTTTCGCCCCATCATGATGACCACGTTGGCCGCGCTGCTGGGCGGCTTGCCGCTGGCATTGGGGCACGGCATGGGGTCGGAATTGCGGCGGCCCCTGGGCATCGCCATCGTGGGTGGCCTCCTCATTTCGCAGATGCTCACCCTGTTCACGACCCCGGTCATCTACCTGTACATGGACCGATTCTCGCGGCGGAAGGCGCACCCCATCAAGACGGAAAGCTCGGAGCCAGGATCGACGTCGATTCCCTTCGCAACGGGGCAGCCGTAGCCCTGGCTAGCCTCGCGGACTACGCTTCCTCGTTGGCTTCTACGATCAAGCGCAGTTTACGCGCCATTTTCGGCGGCTGGTCGGAACGACGCCGGCGCGTTACGGGAAATGAGCAACCGCCATGCGAGGCGCTCGAGCCCGCGCGTGGCGTCGAGGCCGCGCGATAGGGAAAAGGCCAGCAATGCGCGGCCGTTTTCCTCGAAGGCGCGCCGTTCGGCGGCACGGAAGCGCGCGAGCTCGCGCTCGAGGGTCGCGTCGTCCGGTGCGTAGCGGCGGCTGATCGCTTTGGCGTACTTCACATGGCGCTCTTCGTCGCGGGTGATGCGGTCGATCACCGCCGCGCTCTCGGGATCGAAGGGGCGCATCGCGTTGGCAATTTTGGGAAACTGCCGCACGCCCCGTTCCTCGATGACCTGCAGAAGCAGGTACATCTGCATCACGGTCGCGCGGCCGTCGACGAACGACTCCCCGGTACCACCGGCGTGATGCCCGATGCGAGCCACCACATGGAGCTCCGGCGGAACCGGTTCGGGGTCCACCCCGTTCCTCTGGAGGCACTCGCGCAGCATGGCCGCGTGGCGCGTCTCGTCGTCGCGGTGCACGCGCACGAGCTTGTTCAGCTCGGGATCGTCCACGCGCGAGAGAAGCGTGTCGAAGACGCCCAACTCGTCGCCCTCCTCCGCTTGGACCATGAAATGCAGCATGAAGGCCCGACCTCGCGGCGAGCCCAAAAGGCGCCCGAGGTACAGGCGCGCAATGGCATCCATCATGACGTCCTCCTTGTTACAATCTTGTAAGTAGCTCCACTTACAAGATTGTCAATAACGGACCCAGCGAATGCCACGACCCCGACGAAGCGCCGACGAAGCGCGTCAGATGATCCTCGATGCCGCCGAGCGACGCCTGCGTGAAGCCGGCCCCGCGAGCATCCGCCTGCAAGAGGTTTCGGCCGACGTGGGCATTTCGCACCCTGCGGTCCTTCACCACTTCGGCAACCGCGAGGGGCTCGTTCGGGCCGTCGTCGAGCGCGCCATCGAGCGGCTGCAAAGCGATCTTCTGGCGACGCTTGCCGAGACGAAGGACGTGCCCAATGGCATGGCCTTGTTCGACCGCGTCTTCGAGGTGCTCTACGAGCGCGGCCACGCGCGGCTCATCGCGTGGCTCGTTCTATCCGGCTACGATCCGTTCGACTCCGAGGCGGCCCGCTCGGGCTGGGAAAAAATCGCCGAGATCACCCACACGCTGCGCACGCGCGGGCGAAAACGTGGCGACGCGCCCAGCTACCGCGACACACGCTTCACCGTGGTGCTCTCGGCGCTCGCGCTGTTCGGTCAGGCCATCGTCGGCGACTCCACCCTGGGCGCCGCCGGTTTCAGCGATCGCACGCGCAGCGGGCGGGAGTTTCGCAAGTGGTTCGCGGCGATGCTCGCGCAGCACCTCGAGGGCTGAAGGGTCAAACGGCTCCGACGCAGTCACGCGCGAATATGCGTAGGAGCCGGGCGAGCGCTTCCGGCGCTTCCTCAGCGGCGAAGTGGCCGGAGCCCTCGAGGGTCTCGCCCCGAACGTGCGTGAGTCCACTCGCCGATAGCCCCTCGAGGTAATCGCGCATCGGGCCAGGATCGGCGTCCCCGCGGACGTTTAGAACGGGCGTCGTCACCTCGATTCGCTTCGCGTTCTCCTCGGCGTCCTTGGACATGGCGCGGTACCAATCGAAGCCGGCGCGAAGAGCCTCGACGTGCCCGTAGTCGCGCGCGTAGGCATCGCGCGCCTCGTCGGTGATGGCCTTGGGGGTTCGCGAAATCGCATCGAAGAAGAAATCGAAGTACGGACGTTGATGCCCGGACACGAGAACCTCGGGCATTTTCGGGATGGAGTGGAACGCGAAGTGCCAGACATAGGGATTCGAGAGAACCTTCGACCACGCCGGTTCGAGGCCAGGGATGACCGTGTTGACGATAACGACGCCTTCCAGCTCGGCGGCGAAGCCACGCACGTACGCGAATGCAATCATGCCCCCGACGTCATGCCCCGCAACGACGACCCGACGCGCGCCGCACGCCTGAACGACATCGCGCACGTGCCGCGCGAGCAGACTCTTGCTGCCCGATGCAGCAGGTACCCTCGAGGCGCCCACACCGGGGAGATCCGGGGCCAGGACGTAGAACTCGTCCGCGAGATGCTGCATCACCCGCGAAAATGCGCGGCTGCTCTGGGGCCACCCGTGGATCAGGACGATGGCAGGACGGTCCGGATGCCCCGCCACACGCACTGCGATCTCGAGGTTGCCCGAACGGGCGCCGATGACCTTGATATCCACCATGCGAAACCTCCACACGGCATGGCAAGGCATCGGCCATGCCCCGCTCGGGGGACCAGACCGTCAGCCGGGGTTCGAAGGCTGAAGCCGGTGGTCGTCGTCGGGGCGCACCGCACCGGTGAGCAGCCCCACCACCTCGTTCATCGTGTGCGTGCGCGGGGAGACCACCGCGATGCGCTTGCCCAATCGGTGCACGTGCACGCGATCGGCGATCTCGAAGACGTGCGGCATGTTGTGGCTGATGAGCACCACGGGAAGGCCGCGCTCGCGCAGGCGCCCGATGAGCTCGAGCACTTTGCCCGACTCCGTGACCCCCAAGGCCGCCGTGGGTTCATCCATGATCACCACGCGCGTGCCGAAGGCCGCGGCCCTCGCCACGGCGATGCCCTGCCGCTGGCCGCCGGACAGCGTCTCCACGAGCTGCGTCATCGAGCGGATGCCGATGCCCAGATCGCGCAGCACCTTTTCCGCTTCGTCGCGCATCCCCCCGACGTCGAGCATGCGCAGCACCGATCCCCGCAAACCCGGCAACCGCCGCTCGCGCCCCAGGAACAAGTTCGATGCGATGTCTTGCGCCGGCGTCAGCGCGAGGTCCTGGTACACCGTTTCGATGCCGTGCTTGCGCGCATCCAGCGGACCACGGAAGTGCACACGCTCGGTACCGACGCGGATTTCGCCCGCATCGGGCACGAGCGCGCCGGAGAGCGCCTTGATCAGGCTGGACTTCCCTGCCCCGTTGTCGCCCACCACCGCGAGCACCTCTCCGGGGAACAGATCGAAATCCGCCCCGTCGATGGCCGTCACGTTCCCATAGCGCTTCACCAGCCCGCGTGCCGAGAGCACGCTCTCCCGTGCGGCGCTCATCGCTGCCTCGTGGTGCGGGAGAATCGATCCACGGCGACCGCCGCGATGACCAGCACGCCGGTGGCCACATCCTGGTACAGATCGTCGATGCCCGCTTGGGTGAGGCCGGAGCGGAGCACGGCGACGATGAGCGCGCCCACCAAGGTGCCGAACACGCTCCCCCGCCCACCGAAGAGACTCGTGCCGCCGAGCACCACAGCGGTGATCGAATCGAGATTTCCCGTTTGGTACGCATTGGGATCGGCATTGGGCACGCGCCCCAGCGCTTGCCACGCGGCCACGCCGTACACGAGCCCGGCGATCAGGTACACGCTGAGCACCGTGCGCGGGACGTGGATGCCCGAGAGTCGCGCCGCCTCGGGCTCGTTGCCAATCGCGTACACGTGGCGGCCCCATGCCGTGCGGGTCAGCGCGTACCAGAGAAGCACGAACATCCCCAGTGCCACGGGCATGCCATACGTGATCTCGATGCGCCCAAAGAGAAACTGCCGCGTCCCCAGAAAGCCGAGCACCGGATCGGTGACCCGCACGCTCTGCCCGCGCGAATAGATGCGCCCGACGGCCGTCACGATGGTCAAAAGCCCCAACGTGACGATGAACGGCGGAAGCTTCACCCGCGTCACCAACGAGCCGGCGACGCCCCCGATGGCGGCCGCGAGCGCGAACCCGGCCAGCAACGCGCCAACGCCCCCTCCGCTGGAGAGCGCGAGCTTCGACATGAGCAAGGTGGCCAGCACCGTGGTCGCCGCATTGGCGAGATCGATCCCCGCGGTGAGGATGACCAACGTCTGCCCCAGCGCCATCGTGGCCACGACCAGCGACTGCTCGATGACCAGCGACAGATTGTCCACCGCGAGGAACGTGCTCGTGGTGAGCGAAAAGACGACGATGGCCACCACGAGCGCCAACGCCGGCCCCACCCCCGGCGTGCGCAGCACGAACTCGAGCACGCCCCCGCGATCGCGTTCCAGCTTCACTTCCAGCAGTTTTCCAGTCCCCACGCGGTGTCCTTGCTCTCGACGCCCGCGACGGGCTTGTCGGTGATGACCATCGATCCGGTGTCCTGGAAGCCACTCGGCTTCTTGCCGCTCTTTGCGAATTCCACGGCAGCGTCCACGCCGAGTTCGGCCATCTTCTTGGGGAATTGCATCACCGTGACCGCGTATTTGCCCTCTTTGACGTCCTGCACGCCCTGGCAGCCGCCGTCGATCGAACCGACGACCACGGAGTCGGCGAGCCCTTTCGCCTTGAGTGCCACATTGGCGCCACGAGCGGTCGGCTCGTTGAGCGTGTAGACCGCGTTGATCTTTGGAGAGCGCTGGAGCAAATTCTCCATGCTTTGTTGCGCCTTGTTCTGGTCGCCGTTCACCGACTGACGTCCGCGAATGTGCGCATCGCCGTCGGCCATGCCGATGCCTTGCAAGAAGCCGGTATGCCGCTGCGTGTCGACCGACGATCCCGGCGTGCCATCGAGCATGATGAGGTCGGGCGCCTTCGCGCCCAGGGCCGCCTTCACGTACGCACCTTGGTTGCGCCCCGCCGCGGTGTTGTCCGTGGCGAACGTGGCATCCACCGCGCTCGGCGGATCGGTCTCCGTGTCCAGCGCGATCACCAGCACCTGTTTGTCACGCGCCTTTTTGATGGCCCCGAGCACGCCCGTGGAGCTGTTCGGCGTGATGAGGATCGTGGTGACCCCCTGCTGAACCAGGTTCTCGATGGCGGTAACCTGCCCATCGTTGTCGCCGTCGAACTTACCGGCCAGTGCGACGAAATCCGCCCCCAGCTTGCCGGCCTCCGCCCTCGCCGCCTCGCGCAAGGTCACGAAGAATGGGTTGCTATCCGTCTTGGTGACCAGGCCCACCTTGGCGCGCGCCGGCGGCTTGGCCTCTGCGCTGGCGGACCCTCCGGCAGCGGGGGCCGTATCACCGCCGGTGCGTTCCTTGGTACATCCGAAGGCGGCCAGGGCCATCGTCAACGCCATGGCGAACCGAGAACACCGTTCCATCGTTACCTCCTCGCTGAGGGCCCTCGTGCTCCGTTCGCGAATCGGGTCGCGACAGGGCTTCTCGGGCACGATATTTTCGTTATATGCTGGCGCAAACGTTTGCGCAACGCTAGGAAGGAACGACGGGCGCTCCCTTGGTAACCATGAAGGACATCGCCGCGTTGGCCGGCGTCTCGATTACGACCGTATCGCACGTCGTGAACGACACGCGGGTCGTCTCGGAGTCGACCCGCGCCCGCGTGCTGGAGGCCGTGGCCCGCACCGGCTACACGGGCGACGCCATTGCGCGCTCGCTGGTCACCGGCGGTGGCACGCGCTCGCTCGGGGTGGCCATCTCGCTGGTAGCCAATCCGTACTTCGCCGAGCTGATTAAGGCCATTGAGGGCGCGGCATCGGCGGCGGGTCACACCCTGCTGCTGGTCGACACGCACGATGAGGCGCACACGGAGCAAGACGCGGTGCGCATGCTCAAGGCGCGCCGCGTCGACGGGTTGCTCCTGCTTCCTTCACGCGCAAGCACGGTGCTGCCCGAGCTACCGCGCCTCGGGCTGCCCGTGGTGCTGGTCGACCGCATCCCGGACGATTCGCCCTTCGACTGCATCGGTCCTGAAAATGTGGAATCGACGGCCACGTTGGTGCAACACCTGGCGGATCGCGGCCATCGGCGCATCGGTCTGGTGCGCGGAGCTTCGGGGTTGAGCACGTCGACCGAGCGCGTGAACGGCTACCGCCTCGGTCTCGAGCGCGCGGGCCTCCCCTGGGATCCGAAGCTCGTGGTCTCCGGCAAATCCGTCTCCAAGCTGGGCGCCACCGCGCTCCATCGTCTGCTGGATACGCCGAAGCCGCCGACCGCGGTGGTCGCCGCGAACAACGCCATGATGGTGGGCGTCCTCCACGCCGTCCGCGAGCGCAAGCTGCGCATTGGCAAAGACCTCGCCGTGGTCGGCTACGACGACGTCGAATGGGCCGATCTCGTGGAGCCGCCCATCACGACGATGGCGCAACCCATCCGCGAAATCGGCCGCACCGCCGTGCGCATGCTCCTCGCCCGCATCGAGGATCCCACCATCCCGCCGCAGATCGTGCGCTTGGCCCCGACGTTCATGCACCGCCAATCGTGCGGGTGCTCCACCTGAGAGGAGAATTCACAGGAAGACGGGAAGACGGGAAGTTTTTGAGTTTCCAGTCCGCCCAGTGGGCAAGTTGGAAACCAGCAAGAACGCGTTCCACGCCGCATCACGCCGTTAGCCCTTCCTTTCTTCCCGTCTTCCTGTGAAATTCTCTGGCCGTTCCTCTGCTTTTACGTGTGATCGGGCGGCGGCGGGGGATGCGGGGGGGCGCAAAATAGCCTCGGCTCGCCCGCGTCCTTGGGCGGTGCGAGGCATTTGCCCTCGAGCGACTTGTCGCGGAAGGTGACGGTGCACGCGTCCCCTTCGGTCTTGCCCGTGCACGCATCGAAGGCTTCGGGCGGGGGGCCATGATGGGGCGGTGGCGGCGCGTCACCCGACGCGAGAACGAACCCGAGCATCGCGGTGCCCGCGAGAAACGACAGTGAGTGAAACATGATCTCGTGACCTCCTTTGGATCACGAGCATGCATCGCGAGATCTTACGTTTCTCTTAACGAGCGTCACTCGAGACACGGCGCAGGGGTATCCTCGTGGATTCCCAGCCATTCGTCGCGCCAGATGTCGTCGAAGAAGAGCAGCCACGAGCGCTTGGGCAGTCGGCCCTCGCGCGCAACCCGACGAACTTCGGCCAAACCTTCGTCGAGTCGAGCGAGTGCGAGGTCGATGTACGAGTAGCGCAGCCCCGTCCCGCCGCCGACGGCGATCCCCAATCCGCGCGAGCGGAGCGCGGCGTCCAACGCCTCTTCGATGGCGCCGCGATCGGCGAATTTCGACCCTTCGAGCTCCTCGGCTCCGTCGAGCTTCAAGTAGCAAAACGTTTCACCGTGCCTCGAAAAGCGCTGGGACGAGAACGGCGCGGCCATATGAGCGGCCTGCCACATCTCCTTCATGCCATGGGATACCCCCACGAAGAGATCCTTCTGGCGCGGATAATCGTCGGCCTCGGTGGGCTTCACTTCGAAGACCACGCTTTCTCCCTCGTTGTCGAGCAGCGCTCGGGGCGCAGTGGGAAGTCCGTTTCGAACGAGCTCGATGGCCGATTCGACACGGGTCCGCAGCGAGCCGATCGAGCGATCGGCCGTGGAACTACCGTTCGAGCCACCGAACATGCGCGCGAACAAGCCAGGGCGCGGGCGAACCTCGACGGAGATCTCGCCAATCCACGTATCGAGCATTTCCTCGCCCAGGATCGTTTCCGTGGCCACGAACGCAGCACCGCGGGCGACGTTGCGGTCGATGCCGGGTGGTATGAGCCACGTGAGATCGACGGCATGAAGCTCACCACGGTGAACGTCCACCTCGAACGGCGTGACGTCCACGTTCGCACGCCCCTCCACCGTTCGAACGGCATCTGTAAGCTCCTCGGCCAGTCGATACGGGTAGAATTCCCACTGCGGAAGCGACGGCGCACGCTCGAGGATCTCGCTGACCAGGGGTCGCAAAAACCGACGCGACTCCGGAGTCATCACCAAGCGATGGCGGTTCGTTGCCTTGCGTGCCGGCCCGAACTCCCACATGAGATTCGCGTCGATGGGCTGCAAGTACGTCTGCATGAAGGCGAGAACATCGAAGGCTCCCCCTTTGGTGAAACGGGCCGACACCTCGCCGGAGACCTCGCCGAACGCGCGCCACCACGCATCGATCTTCGCGCGGACCGAAGCGCGCTCCGCGGCCTCACGGGCGTCGTTCGGATCCTGAAAACGCCATCGCATTTCCTCAGCATCGCACGGGCCGGTTCGATCGAACCGACGCAGAGGATCACGAGATCGACAAAATGAAAAAAGGCACCACTCAGAGGCCCGGGGGGGGAGAGCCGTCTGCGCGATGCCCGTCCAACGTCATTGCTAAGATGGTGCCAACGGCTGACGCTTCGTTTTCTCGAGAGATCGCAACTGTGGGTCGCCCGCATTCTTCCAACAATGAGATCACGTCGTGCAACTCTGCGATGGTCACTCGGGTTTGTCGCTTCGTTCGTTGGCGATCGCGTGACGAAGACGTTGCCAGAGGGCGTCGCGGCCATCGCCCGTCACCGAGCTAAAACCGATGATGGGGCCCTTGAATTGGCGCTTCACTTTCTCTATTGCGGGCTTCTGTTGCGCCCGTGACAATTTGTCGATCTTCGTCGCGGCGAGAAGGATGCGCGGCGGCGTCTCGAGCGCTTGCAGGAACTCGACGAGATCGAGATCGTCCTCCTCCGGACCACGGCGGACGTCGACGAGGATCGTCACCGCGCGCAGAACGGAGCGCGTCGAGAGGTAGCCCTCGAGCAATGGGCCCCAGCTCGCCTTCTCGCTTCGCGATCGCTTCGCGTAGCCGTAGCCCGGAAGGTCGACGAGGTGCACATGGAGGCCATCGGTGAAGGCCACCTCGAACATGTTGACCTGCCGCGTGCAGCCGGGCGTGCGGCTGGTGCGCGCCAGGCTCTTGCGCTGCATCATCGCGTTGAGCAGGCTGGATTTTCCAACGTTGGAACGGCCGGCGAAGGCCACCTCGGCGAGCGTGGGCGCGGGCAGCTTGCCGGGGTCATTCGACGCGGCCACGAAGGCGGCGGAGACGATGCGTGGCTCGGTCATCGCGCAGCCTTACCACGGGCGAGCCGCCGGCGGACCCCCGACACGAGCGGGGCGAGCTCCGGCGAGCCAAAGAGGTGCGCCCAGACCAGAAACGCCGCCATGAAGACCACCATGGCCACCACCCCCGGCGCCGCGCGCTGGAAGGCCCCGCCCACCGGGCCCAGCATGGCCGTCCCCCGCGCCGCGAGCGCCCCGGCCGCCGCCGCCACCAACGACGCCGCCAAGGTCCGCACCGCCGATCGCCCGATTTCCCCGAGGTGCAGATCCGGCAGACGCCAGCGCAAGGCCACGAACAGCAGCACCATCTGCACCGCACTCGAGCCAGCCACCGCCGCGCTGATGCCCGCGTGCCCCAGCGGGCCGCGCAGCACCACGGCCAACGCGATGAACGCGACCAGATCGAGCGCGCTCACGATGACCGGCGTGCGCGTGTTTCCCAGGGCGAAAAACACCGGCACGAGCTGCCGCACGGCGGCCACCGTCCAGATCGCCCCGCCCTGCCACATCAGCGCGCGCGCCGTTTCGCTCGCGGCGAACGCGCTGAACTCGCCGCGCTGAAGCAAGGTGGCCACGATGGGCTCCGCGAGAAACGCTAGCCCGCAGCTCGCCGGGATGGTCACGAACAGCGACAACCGCATCCCGTGCGCGTACGTCTTTCCGAGCTCCTCCAGATCGCCGCGGGCAGCAAACGCCGACAGCGACGGCAACGCCGCGGTGGACAGCGCCAACACGAAGATGCCCTGCGGAAATTCGCACAGGCGCATGGCCCACGAGAAATAGCTCTGCGCGCCGGGACCGAGCTCCGAGAGGAACCGACGCGACACGATCAGGTCGATGTAATAGACGCCGATGCCGAAGGTCATGGGCACCATGCGCCGAAAGACCTCGCGCACCCCCGGATCCGAAAAATCGAACCGCGGCCACCCCGCATACCCAATGGCCCGGAGCGCAGGCCACTGCGCGACCACCTGCAGCAGGCCGCCCAAAAGCGCCCCCACGACCATCGCATGCCCGGGATCGATCCCCGCCCGCTCGAACGGCCCTGGAAGAAGGAACACGGTGAGCAGAAACGCGACGTTGAGCAGCCCCGGCGCGAAGGCGGCGACGGCAAAGCGTCGCTTGGCGTTGAGCGCGGCCATGCCCAGGGCCGCCGTGCCCATGAAGAAGATGTACGGGAAGACGACCCGTGTAAACTGCACGGTTCGCTCGAAGTCGACGGGCCTCGTCCGGTACCCGCCGGCGAAAAGCTCGGTCAGCGGGCGCGCGAACACGACGCCCAGCACCGTCGTCACCAGCAGCGCAATCAGGGAAACGCCGCGCACATTGGCAAAGAAGGCGCGCGCATTCTTCTCGCCGGTCGTCTCGGCGTCCTCCGTCGCCAGCTTTCCGCTGAGCACGGGCACCACGGCGCTGGAGATCGCGCCCTCGCCCAAGAGCTGTCGAAGCGCGTTGGGGATGGTGAACGCCACGAAGAAGGCGTCGGTCTCCTGCACGCGAAACAGCGCCGCGAACGACATGTCGCGCGCCAGGCCGAGCACCCGCGACACCAAGGTCCCCGCCCCCACGATGCCGGCCCGCGCGACCAGCTTCTTCCGTTCCTCGCGGCCCTCCTCGCGCTGCCCCTGCATGAGTCCGCGTTTTACATCCGCGTGAGCTCGAGACGCTCTTTTTCGGCGTAGTTCGGTTGGCACTCGTTGCAGTGGCAGAGCGCGCGCAGGTACCGGTACGAGTACAGGCCGGTGTTATGGCCGTCGAACCACTTGAGCGCGAGGGCGTAGTTGCCCACCGGCTCGAGGTCGTCCAACTCGATCTGCACGCCCGAACATTCGATGAAGCGGATGGTCGCCGAGTGGCCTTGGCAGCCGGCGCACGGGCAGTAACCGCGCAGGACGTCGTGCGGGTAGATGCCCTTGTGGCCGTCGCCCCAGTCGATCTCGGTCACCGTCGCACCGCGCGGCGAGCGCACCTTGAGGCATTTGATTTTCGGGTCGGCCACGTTCAGGTCCCTCCAAGCTTGGAAACGGCGATCGCGCCAAGGCTATGCCCACGCGAAAGCGCCTCCGTCCAGAGATTTGCGTCGCCCCAGCCCGCAGAGCCTGGCCCCACGTCCTTTTCGACGAGGTGCGCGAGCACCCCAGCGACGAAGGCATCCCCCGCCCCGGTCGCATCGACACAGGTCGTGGGCGTCGGGGCGATGGAGACGCGACCGCCGTTGCCGAAGTAGGCCGTCGCCCCCTCCGCGCCGCGGGTCACCAGAACGACGGCGTCGGGCGCGATGTCGCGCAGGTCGCCGATGCCGATGCCGAACGCAACCAGATCGCCCAGCGACGCTTTGATGAGCGAACACCCGGGCAGAAGCCGCTCCAGCTCGTCGAGGGCCGCGTTTTGGCTGGCCCAGAGGTTCGGTCGCGCGTTCAGGTCGATGGACTTGTACGCGCGGTGCCGGCCAGCGTGCGTCTCGAAGGCGCGCGTGGCCTCGACGAGGCCGTTGCCGTTGGCGATCAGGCTGCACGTTCCAAGATGAACCCACCGCGCGCGCGCCATCGACGACGTGATGTGCCGCGCCGCCAGCGCCAGGTTGGCCGACGCATGCCGGTAGTTCATGAAGTGCGGCTCGCCGTTCGGGTTGCGCGCGATGAAGGTGAGCGCGGTGCGGTCGGCCAGGCGAACCATGAACTGCGTGTCGACACCGAATTCGTCGAGACGTCGGATCAGTTCGTCCCCGAAGCGATCCCGCCCGACGCCGGCGACCACCGCGACGCGGCGTCCTTGGCGGGCCAGCGCCACGGCCACGTTGGACGAGCCGCCGCCCACGAAGCGGCGGTAATTGTCCTCTCCCTCGTCGAAGAGGTCCCAGAGCACCTCGCCAAAGGTGATGACGTCATAAGGTGCTTTCATTCGAGTCCTGGGGCATGAACGGCCATCGCGGCATCGACCAACACGAGCAGCTCCTCCGCTTCTTCCTTCGTCAACGCAGGGTTGCCCCCAGCGCCAATCTCCAACGCGCGCGAACGTAGCTCGCCACCGAGCCGAACGCGCGCTCCGCCACACGACTGACACACGAGGCCGCCGCGCGATGGATCGACGAAGGCCGCCTTGCCGGCCGGACAGGGCCTTCCGCAGCGCACGCACTGCTCGAGCTCGAGGGCGTAGCCCACGTCCGCGAGAAGGCGCAATGCGGCGGCGGCCAATGCCGAACGTGGCGGCTGCTCCCGTGCGTCGAGCACATCGAGCAAGGTATTCATCGTGTCCCACGCGCGGGGCTCTGGCGTTCGCGGCGGACAGACATGACGAAGCCAGCGAAGCGCAACGCCCGCCGCGTCCAGAGCATCCAAGTCCCCCACGACCCCCGAACGCTGCGTCACGACGCGCGCTTCCTTGAGCGTCGCGAGCTCGCGACCACGATCCTCGAGCGACACGAGCAGCGTGTGCACGGGCTCGAGCGCGCCGCCCACGCGCCGGACGCTCTTTCGCGCGCCACGCGATAGGGCCGAGATCTTCCCTTCGGTCCGCGTAAAGAACGTCGCAATGACATCACTCTCCCCGTACGTCACGGCCCGAAGGAGCAGTGCCTCCGTTTGAATCGCCTTCACGCGGGGAAAGTTTACGCCTTATTTGGCCGCACCAAAGTTCGCGAGCTAGCCTAGTTTTACGTGCACGATTTCGCTGGATGCGTCGTCCATATCTTGCATGAACGACAGCTCCTTGGGCATGTCATGCCCGCGCGGCTTGAGCACGATGGAGAGGGCCAGCGTAAACAGGATGAGCAGCAGCACGAACGCGATGGCCACGCCAAAACGGCGACCTTGCCCTTCCCGTGCGGCATGCACCGGGCTCGGCGTGGGAAGCGGCGTCACGAAGACGACACGCCGGCTCGACGTGTACCGAGCCAAAACTTCATTGGGAACGACCCCTACCGCTTGCGCGTACGACCTCAGGAACCCGCGGACGAAGACTTCTCCCGGCAAGTCGTCGAAGTGGTCGCTCTCGATGGCGGAAAGTGTGGCAGCGGGGATACGCGTAACGCGCGACACCTCCGCGATGCTCATCGCTTTGAGCTCCCTTTGACGTTTTAGAAAACTGCCGATCGATTCCGTGGTCACGCAAACCTCCGGTACTTCGGACGCAACATCCTGATAATGGCCAACCGCAACTCGGGAGCTCCCTTGTTTTTTGCGGTTTCCGGATTAGTCGAGCGGCCACGGCGCGTCAATCGCGAAAACTCCGAGTAAATATTCGCATAAGTCTTCGTATTTGCACGACAAAGTGCCGTTTGTGGGCCGCAGGGTCAGGCAGAGACCGTGAAATTCTCGCCACACGAAGAGATGGAACGCAGGTTTCTCACGCAAACGCACGTGGACTCAGCGCTGCGTACTCTCTCCGTGGATCTCGTCTTTCGTGCCTAAAAGCACGTACAAACGGCGCAGCGCTTCCACATCGGGGATCTCGATGCGCTCGCCTACGATGCGCACGTACTGCTGCTCACGAAGTCGCTGAACGGTGCGCTTCACGGTGTCGACGTCCAACCCGACCCGCGAGGAGAGCTCCACGGGCGACATGGCAATCTCCGCCGAGCCAACGGCCCGCTGGGCGAGCTTCAACAAGGCGCTCACGACTTTGAGCTGCGTGTCGCGCAGCATCATGATTTCGATTTGGTCCTCGGCGTCGCGCACCCGGAAAATGAGCTGCTCGATCACGCGGGTGGCGATCCCAGGGTAGTTCTCGAACATCCCGCGAAAGGCGCTGCGACTGAGGACGAGCAAGGTCGAGTCGGTCAATGCCACCGCCGTGGAATTGCGCGCCACGGCATCTTCCGCGCGGCGGCGAATCATCGCGTCCTCGAGGCCGCCCATGGAGACGGTGCCGGATTGGCGCATGGTCACGTCGCCAATGGGCATCGCCGAAAGCGGTGTATCGCCGAGGAGCGCGGCCTCGCCAAAGAGATCGCCTGGCTTGAGGAGCAGCAAGCTCCGCTCGACCATGCGCACCCGTTTGAGGAGGCGAATGCGCCCGTCCTGGACCAAAAAGGCCTCCGTGGCGGGCTCCCCCTCCCGGAAGATCGTTTCGCCGGCCGAAACACGGCGGCCGTAACGGCTTATGAGACGGGCCTGTTCGGCTGGTCCAAGCTCCCCATCGACGGGCGGCACGCGCTCGCTGTAGCGCGGTCGACTGCTCTCCAACCTGCGATCCATACCAAACGACAGACTACAGGATTCGGTTGGGGTTGGCACGGGTACGCATGGTCCCAAACGACGGAGATGGACTTTGCGGCGCTACATCTTCAGAAATCTCTTGGGAGAGAGCGATGGCAATCAAACTTTATGAAGGCAGCATATCCCCCAACTCACGCAAGGTGCGATTGCTCGCCGCCGAGCTGGACCTTCCCATCGAGTGCGTGACCCTGGATTTTGCGAAACGCGAGTTCCGCTCATCCGAGTACCTGGCCAAGAACCCCAACGGCAAGGTGCCTACCTTGGAGGAGGATGACGGATTCGTCCTCTGGGAGTCCGGGGCCATCCTGAAGTACCTCGCGTCGAAGCGCCCCGAGCGAGAATTGATCCCCCGCGACCCGCGCGACCAGGCGCTCCTCGATCAATGGCTGCTTTGGTGGACGGCCCACCCCGAGGCCGCGCTGTACCGTTTGATCATGGAGCGACTCGTGAAGCCGTTCCGCGGGGTGCGGGGAAATGATCCGACCATTGTCGCGGAGGCCGAAGAAGATCTCGCTCGGTTTCTCCCCGTCCTCGATCGACATCTGCAGATCCATGAGTACATCGTTAAGCGCCTCTCGGTGGTCGACTACGCCGCGGCGCCTTGGCTCGAGGCAGCCCGAGGGCCGCTCCACGTCGATCTCACGAGCTACGCCGCGATTGCTGCATGGCTCTCGCGCATGCAAGCGCGACCGCGATGGGCCTCCATTGAGAGCCAGTAGTTCTCTATCGAGAACCATTTGAACGACAGCCTCGCACTTGCGCGGGATGGATCGATCTGATTGCCTCAATCAGAGAGAAAGGCGCGGGCGGGGAGGAGCAACGGGTGTATTCCGTCACCAATCGAGTAGGTCGTCTCATCGAAGCGTGGGTCGTCACGCCGGTGTCACCGGAAGAAGCCAACCGGCAATTTTTGGAAACTCGGACGTGCGTCAGCACCATCGCGGCCTCGGGCCGCAAGGTGGTGATCGTCTGCGACTTCACGCAGGTGCAGCTGTTCGGACCGGAGGTATCGGAGAAGCTGCTTCAAATCATGCGCGGCGACACACCGCACATCGACCGAGTCGGCTTTTGGATCAACGACGCGCAGCCGATGTTCAACCTGCAGTTGCAGCGGATGATCCGCGAGGCGGGCAGCCCTGCACGGCGCGCCTTCCCGCGGCGAATGGCCCTCGAGTCATGGCTCGCCGAGCGCCTCTCGCCGCCCGAACGCGAACGCTTGCATGCGTTCCTCGACGAGCGCGAGAGGCTGTTCGCGTCGTTTACTTCTTCTGGCGTTTAGCCGACGAAAGGAGGTCCGCGAAGGTGCCGAGCGATGCGGGGACCGCCGCCTTGCCGCGGGCTGCCTCGTAGTCGCCGCGCTCTTGATCGGCGAGCGCGCCTTTGATCGACAGGCGCAGCCGGCCGTCGCCGGTCTCGAGCACCTTGGCGGTGACCTTCGTGCCCTCGGGGAAGCTCTTTCGCAGATCCGTGCCGCGCGGCACGCCAATCTCGGCGACGGGAACGAGGCCGCGGCCGGCCTTGCCCTTGGTGCCGTCGATCTGGACGAAGATGCCGTACTGCTCGATGCGCTCCACCGCGCCCGAGACGATGGCGCCGACCTTGACGGTGCCGGTCGCCACCACGCCGCCCACCTGGGCGTCGTCCGGCGCAGGCACGAGGGAGATCTTTCGCGTCGTGCGATCGATCTTCTTCACGACCACGCGGATCTCCTGCCCTTCGCCGGGCTTGGCGCCGCGCCCCAACTCGGAGACGTGGACCAGGCCTTCGACGCCGGGTCCGAGCCGCACGAAGAGGCCGAACTCGGTCTCGCGGGTGACGGTTCCCTGGGCGACGCGCCCTTCGACGAGCGCGAGCTCGGCCCACGGGTCGGCGGTGAGCGCCTTGAGGGATAGCGTGATCTTCTTGGTCACGCCGCCGGGTCGGGCCGGCTCGACGTCCTTCACCTCGCGGACCGACACCTCCACGGTGTCGCCCGGCTTGAGGGCGTCCTCGATGGCCACGCTGCGGTCGTGCGCGATTTCCGAGCGCGGGATGAGTCCTTCGATGCCGCCCAGATCCACGAAGGCGCCGAAGTCGCGCACGCTGGAAACGGTGCCGGAAAGGACGGCGCCGGGAACGATGTCGACCAGGGCGCGGGCGGCCGCCTCGGAGGATTCCTGCTGCAGGAACGCGCGGCGCGAGACGACGATGTTCTTGCCGCCGTCGCGGATGTCCGTCACGACGAAGCGAAGCAACTGGCCGATGAGCGCCTTGGCGTCGGCGTCCTCCACGCGGCGAACGTCGATCTGAGACATGGGGCAGAAGGCGCGCATGCCGCCGATCTCCACGTCGAGACCGCCTTTGTTGACACCGCTAACCTTGCCCTCGACCCCGAGGGACGAGGCTCTGGCCTGCTCGAGGGCGGCCAGGCTGCCGGGTTTGCCCATCGAGCGGCCAAGCCGAATGATGCCCTTTTGGTCGTCGACTTCGACGACCTGCGCGCTGACGCGGTCGCCCTCTTTGACGGAGATGGTGCCATCCGGCGCGCGCAATTCCGCGGCGTCGAAGAAAGCTTGGCGCTTTCCGTCGAGCTCGACGAACACGGAGTCGCGGCCAACTTGAACCACCACGCCGTCGACCTTGGCACCGACCCGCGGGGCACCACCCCGCTTTCGGGTGCCCATGGAGGAGGCTTCCCGTTCGAACATCGCGGCAAAAGAGTCTTCGGATTCGCGCTTTTCGCTGCTGCTCATGACGGGACGCTCTCTAGCATGCCCCCCAAAAAAGGGGGAGGCTCGAAGCCGAGGGGCGGCGCGTCAGGAGCGCAGTTCGCGCGAGGCCAGGACGATATCGCTGACCGTGAGCCGGCCGTCGCTATGGGCAGCCAGGAATTCCGCGGCATCTTCTACGGTGGCCACGGTTTTCACCGGATAACTGGGCCGGATGACCAGCGCCATGCTCGTGACCACGGCGCGCATGGTGGCGGCGCGGAAGCCGTCACCCTCGACGGCGTTGGCCACGGCGTGGATTTGCGACCCGAGACGGGTGAACGCGTTGGAAATGACGCTTCGAACGGCGTTGCTCGGCGCCGGGGCCGTGGGCGGAAGGACGGCCAACACCAACACGCGCCCCTCCGTCCGCCCCAAGGCCGACAAGACCTCGGCCGCGTGATGTGCCTGCTCTGCGGTTTGCTGCGACTCCCAAAAGCTGATCGCCAAGTTGCCGATCGAGCCCGTCGCGAACCCAGGCGCTCTCGTCACCAATCGCAGGTTCATCGGCTCTACTCGCCCCCCTAAGCGAGCTGTCATCACGAGCGCCGAACATAGTCCATGTCACCAACGAGCACACGCGAAACGATTCGCGCTCATGTACTTTGGACATGAAATTCCCGACATGCGCCGTCGCAAGATGCGGCGTCTCCAGCTCCGGCCGCAGAGCTGGAAACGCGGCTTCAGGTCCGTCCGTCAGTGCGCCTTCAAGAACTCGAAGACGTAGTTTTTCCAGGGAACGCTGTACGGAGGATTCTCGATGCGGGGAATGTGGTTCGCGCCCTCGACGCGGACCAACGTCGCCACACCCCCACCGCGGCTTCCATACGATGCGCGCAGATCGTCGGCGTCGGACTGCTCCGCCGTGTTGTCCAGCGTGCCTTGAAGGATGAGCGCCGGCACACGCGCGCGTGTCGGATCGAACCAGGGTAGGCCCTTGGCGGGGGCGAGCATCGTTCCCACTGCGTACTTGCCCGGCTGCGTGGCGAGGATCGCGTCCTGCACGGGTTTGGGCGAGCGGGGTACGATGTTGAAATACAGATCCGACGTCGTGTTCATGTAGCCCTGCGGCTGGCCGTCGATGAATGCCAAGAACGAGGGATCGAGGAACACAGAGTAAAACATCGGTGTGCCGGTGCGGTAGATCATCGACGAGAGCACGCACGAGCGAGCGCGCCTCGCGTCGTCGCAAAGCTCACTTGCCACGGCGCCGCCGTTCGATTCACCGAGCACGTCCACGCGCGGGACGCCGCCGAGGTGGCGGACGGCTTCGAGGACCCTGCGGCTTTCCTCCACGAGAAACCGATGCGTCACATCGTGCCCGTCGTCCGGGTACGAGCTTCCGCCGCTTCCCTCGTAGTCGGTGGCGAAGGTGTTGTATCCCGCCTTGGCCAACTCGGTTTGGAATCGATACCCGTCGACGTCGATGTCGTAGAAGTCGGCTTTCACGATCGTGCCGGGCAAGAGCAGCACGGAACGCCGGTCGCGGAGGCGCGTGCATCGCTTGGTGAACTTCTGCACCACGTGCACGGTGCGGTGCCAGCCCACGGGAACGTAGTGGTGAACGGTCCGAACCTCGTCGAGGTCGGCGGTGGCGTTCGCGGGTTCTGCCTGCGGGTTCTTCTCATCGTCCTGTTCGACTGTGCTGAGCGGCCCCTCCCCTCGCTCGGTACCGTCCACGCCCTCGCGTTGCGAGGGATCTTCTGCAGGTGAGCCACACCCGACCAACGACAGGGCCCATGCGAACAAACATGTCGCCACCGACGCTCTCATGTTCTTACGCTCCTTCTTCCACGAACTCCATTCGGCCATTCGAGCGCTCCCCAGGCTTATCCAGCCCGGTGAGCTCCATGCTCACGTCCCACATGCGCGCGGAGAGAACTTCGTCGCGTGCGGCCGGCGTCACGTCTTGGACCTTCAGGTCCGTGAAGTATTCGCCGCTCACGTTCTCGACTTCGGGCGAGGTTGCCAGGTACACGCCCGTCTCCGCGCCCTTTTCCGGGCGGCGAAGCAGGAAGCCGAAGTTTTTCCACATCCAGCCGATCCAGTTGGGTTCGTCCTGCGCCATGCGCGAGCGCGTTCCCCCGGGGTGAAAGCAATTGAGGCGAATGCCATCGTCGGCGAAGCGACGGGTGGCCTCGCGCGTGAAGAGGATGATCGCCAGCTTCGAGTTCGCGTACTGCGTCAGGCCGCGCCAACGCCCCTTGGCCATCATCAGATCGCCCATGTCGAGGTCCGCCGAACGAAACCCGACGGACGACGTAGCCACCACCCGCGCGTTGCCGGCCGCGGCAAGGCGATCACGCAGGAGGTTCGTCAGGAGAAACGGGGCCAGATGGTTCACCGTGAAGACGACGTCGTAACCATCCACGGTGAGACGCCGGTTGGGCAGATAGAGGCCGGCGTTGTTCATCAAGACGTGGATCACCTCGAAGCGCCGGCGGAGCCGCTCGGCCAAACCGCGCACTTCGACGAGGCTCGACAGGTTGGCCACCTCGAGAATCGGTTCCTCGCGATCGCCGCGCGCTTGCGCGATCGCCTTCACCTCGGCGAGCGTCTCCTGCCCCAGCGCCTCCGAACGCGAGCACACCACCACGCGCGCTCCGCGGCGGGCCAATTCGATGGCCATGGCTTTGCCAACGCCACTGCTCGCGCCCGTGACGACACAGACCTTACCTTGCATGATCACCCTCCCTGACTCGGTGCCTCGGAAGCATCGAGTGCACGCTGACGGTCGCCTGTTGGCGGCGCGATCGCAATGCTAGAAATCGCGACTTCGTCTTTCGTCGCCGGCTTGGTCGGATATGGCCCAAGGGCGATGTCACCCGCACGCAGTACGAGTGCGCTCGAGGTGGAGGTGCTCCCGATGGAGTACATCCCCACGACATCACCGGGCTTGATACGGCCGGCGTGGAGGTCGTGGTAGAACGTCGTCGGCATCAACGCGGCGCCGATGTTTCCGTACGTCGTGTACATACTGTGGTAACGCCCGGACTCGACGCCAAGGGTCTGCGCGCAAAAGTCCGCGTACCAGGCATTGGGCGTATTGAAGACCCAGTAGTCGACGTCCTTCATGGTCATGTCGGCCATGGCCAGCGCGCCTTCGACGGTCGTCTTCAGATACGGCTCCGCCGTGTCCCGCGCGATGCGGTTTGCCTCCGGGTGCGCGGCCGTGCAGTACCGCGTGCCTCCTTGCGGTGTGGAGACGGTCTGGATGACGAACATGTCGATCGTCTCCAGGGAGTTGATCGTCTTCCAGCCGAGTAGGCCATGACCCTCTGGCACCTGTTCGACGATGAAGGCCCCGGCGCCATCGCCCACGAACCAGCCCAACGTGTCGACGTCGGTCACCTGCACCGAGTTCGACGTGGAGACCACCACGAGGATACGCCGGTAGTCGCCACTCCGAATGAGGCTGGCCGCGGTGTGCAGGCCGACCAGCGATCCGGAACACGCGGTCTCGTAATTCCACGCGGGGGTGCGCAGCCCCAGTTCCTTGGCGAGGTAAATCGCATTGCCGGTGCCCAGGCGATCGCCAATGAAGGAGGTGACGATGGTGAGGTCGATATCGTCCGGTCCGAGGGATGCGGCTTCGAGGGCACCTCGCGCCGCCCGCACCTCCATGCTCAGGGCCGATTCGCCGGGCGCGCGCAGCCGCCGCTCCACCGCTCCACGAAACGGATCGCCCAGGTACGCGGAAGCGGATGCGTCGAACGCGTCCGGCTTTTCCGCTTTGGCCCAGAGCTTCGCCAGTGAATACTTCTCCGCCTCGGCCACCATGGCCGGATAGCGCGTGCGCCAGTAATCGTTGGTCCGCAGGACGCTCGGAAAGCCAACCGCGAGCGAACGAATGCCAATGGGGATCTTGGGCCCTTTCATGCTCTCCCTCCACGCTTCTCGTTGTGTTTTGCGTATCTCGGAAAGTTCAGCCGATCAGCCTGATGCGAAGTTGCTGATCTCCTGAACGCGCGAGTTCATCGGAAAGGCCGCCGTCGGGTCGATGCGGGCGTCGATGACCGTGGGCACGTCGTGACGTGCACGGCGCAGCGCGGAACGGAGTTGGTCGACATCGGCCGCCACGAAGCCCTGGGCGCCGTGGGCGCGCGCGAGCTCGGCGAAATTGACCCGTGGACCGTGCATGGGAAGGGTGCGGCCGTAGATGCGGTCGATCCCCGCTTCGACCATGCGCATGCGGTCGTCGTTCATGACCACGAAAACGACGCCCAGTCCCTCCTGGACGCACATGTTCAGGTCCATGCCGTACATTTGAAAGCCGTAATCGCCACAAATAGCCACTACGCTACGCTCCGGTGCGGCGAGCTTGGCCCCGATGGCCGCGCAGATGCCCGACCCCATGGAGCCGAGGGCATAGGAGGCCATGAATTGATCGGGATACGACAATTGTAAGTAGTGCAGCGCGAACAGAAGATGCTCGCCGATATCGGAAGTATAAACGGTGGTGGGAGGCATTTCTTCCTGCACCACCCGTAAAACGCGCGCAGGCGGCAGGGGGACGCGATCGCCTTCCAGCGTATGTGGGTCCAAATAACGGATGCCCGGAAGCGTCCGTTCCCACGGCGCGCAATGGGCCAGCCGCCGGCGAATCTCCCGAACGACCTCGGTCGCATCGCCCTCGATCGCCAGATCGGGGCGATAGTTTCTTCCAAATTGACTTGGGTCGATATCGACCTGAATCATCGTGTGCGAGGCCTGCAGCAGCGACGACCAGCTATTCGTGCTCGGCTCGGTGAGGCCGCAGCCCAGAGCGAGCACCACGTCGGGCGGATTCTGTTGGACGAATTCCGTTGCCGAAGGATGACCGCCGTATCCGAAAACGCCCACGCAGTAATCCGCCATTTCCGGGACGATGCCCTTGGCCTTGGGCGACGTGATCACCGGGATGCGCAGCTTTTCGGCAAGTGCACGAATTTCGTACGCTGCCCCGCGGGCCCCCGAGCCGACGAGCAACAACGGTCTCCGCGCATTGCGCAGGGCGTCGGCCACGTCGGTGAGGAGCGCTTGGTCGAGCGTGGGCCGCGGACGTACCGTACGTGCGAACTGAATGGGCGGTGTAGGCGCCACGGCCACGTCGAGTGGGAGTGACAAGAACACGGGCCCGCGTTCCGTTTTCGCGCGGTCGATGGCCGTCGCAAGTTGATAAGCGGCGTGCCCCGGAATGGTGATGCACGCGGCGGAACGGGTGACCGTCCGCACGATGTTGACGACGTCGATCGTCTCGGCGCTCCCCTCCTGCAGTGCGCGATGGCCGAACTTGGCCCGCGGCACTTCGCCACCGATGACCACCACGGGAACGCCTTCGCCCAACACAGCCGCAAGGCCTGTCACCGAATTGGTCACCCCCGGGCCGGATGTCACGAGCACGCAAGGAATCGAATTCGGGCGCACGCGGGTGTGCCCGATGCTCATGAAAATCGCACTTGTCTCGTGCCGGGCGTGCACGACCCGGATGTTCGGATGATCGTACAGCGCATCATAGATGGGGCTGATGGCCCCGCCGGGTACGCCATAAACCGTATCGATGCCTGCCCCCTCGAGGACATCGACGAGCCTATCTGCACATCGGCTTTTTCCACCCGATTCCGCAATTCGCCCCGGGCGTGGCGAAATTCCTGCGGTCACCATATTTCGTGGTGACGCGGGAGGCGGAGCATCGGAATCACCCGTTCCAACACGTTCCCCGACCAGATGTTCGCCGCTTTCGTCGAAAATGCGGTCGGAAGAATCGCTTGAGACGTCAGGCCGTTGGGTTATTGGAACATCCAACGTCCGTCTGGGTGCTGCCATAACCCCCTCCGCCAATTTGCAGGTGGATGTGCGGCAAAACGCACGTGTTTCCAAAGTGCGTACGCCAGTCCGATTCCACCTACGTTAGCGGTCTTCTTCTCGGCGCGACACTCAAACTTGAAAAGAGGTTGTGTTCTAAGTGTTGGCAGGTCAAGGGTATTTGAGTTAATTACCATTATTTGACGCCGACACTGGATCAAATAGTGGGTTCGACACCGCCGATGTCCATACCCGCTGGCGACATTCGTTTGGCTTAAATCGAATATCGCAGCGACAGCATTCCTACGAAGCCCGAGCGTCGGTAATCGCCCGGTGCGCCGTTCTGGGACGTATCGACCTGATCGCCGTGATCGAGCAACCACCACATGGCCGCGTCCACCAGCCATTTGCCGAACTTCGCTCCACCTCCGAGCGTGGGGGCTGCGTAGAAGTTCGAGGGCGGGGACGAGAACGGACTCACGTAGTCTTTTCGGGCATTTTCGTTGCCGAGGATGAGACCTGCACGCAGAGCCCACTGCTTGTCCAGCCAGTACTCCGCGCCCATCTTGGCTTCCCAAAATGTGCGGTCGTTTGTGACCGTCTTACTCGAGGTTGGCGCACCCGGCGTGTCGATGGTGGTCGTCGTCGATTGATCGATCCATGGACTCATGACCAGCGCGCCCTGCAGGTTCAACAGAAGCGCATCGTCGAGCAGACGCTGCGAGATGCCGAGGGTGAACTTGTCGGGGGTGGCCGCGTGCGAATGCGTGGCGAAGCTTCCCTGCGGCAGATCCGTGGTCCCATCGATGTCCTTGGACATCTGCGATCGGTAGGCGAAGCCGATTCCGGTGCCGCGAACGGGCTCGTAGTAGATGCCGGCCGCCGCGCCCAAGAAGTTGAATCCGTCGAGCGCCGTCTTCACTTGGAAGACCGAGTTGTCGGGAAGGACGAGCGGCGTTTTGAGGGTTTGATTCACGTAGCTCGCGCGGTACTCGACACCGATCCAGAGGTTGTCGAGCAATGCGAACGAGAGCGCGAGCTGGGCCTCCGCGGTGATGGCCGCGGCGGATAACTCTGTCCCATTTTTGAGTTCGTAGCGGCCCGCGGAGGCAGAGCCCGGGAGGACCGAAAGGCCGACGACGACTCGCGGCGAAAGTCGATATGCGCCGCCCACCATTCCAAAGGGCGCGAAGATGTTCGACGTGCCTTTCGAGTCGCCCGGAACCGGCGCCTCTTGATGGGCATAGAGTGCACTCAAGCCCAGGACGAAACTGGCCTTGGTGACGGCTTGCAGCCGCGCCGGGTTGTGGTGTGTGGCCGACGCGTCGTCGGCCGCGGCGACCCCGAGACCGCCCATGCCGAGGCTACGCGGATCGGGCGTGACGAGTTCGGGGGTCGCGACGGCCGTCATCGACCAGCCCGCGGTAAGGGTGAATGCTGCGCTCCGTACAACTCGGTGAAGGCACTTCGTCGTCCGCGCTCGGATCACACGTTCGCGAATATCATGCTTGAGTCCTCTGCGCAGATTTCTGGCCGAGCAAAAGACAGGTGCCATGGCTGGGCTGTCGTATTTGACCATTGCGATAACCAATTAGTGACCCGCTGAGGTAACCAACTGGTCACTTGCGACCAAAGAGAGGATTGAACAGGAAGGGGGGAAGGCGGGGAGGTTTACGGCACAAATCCCACCGCGCACCGAGGCTGGTTTGGGTTTTCCGTTGGCTCGCGAAGCCAACTGAAAACCAAAAAAAGCCTTGGCACACGGTGGGATTCGCGTTGTTTCCCCTCCCCGCCTCCCCCCCTCCCTGTTCCATCTTCTGGGAGCGCTGACCGAACCAGCCCGCGGCTTGGCGACGGAGGAGCACGGGAGCACAAAGCACGAAGGCCTCGCGGGGTCTTTCCCTGCGAGGCCTTACCGTCGTGTCCGCGGTGCGAAGGAGGGGACTTGAACCCCTATGCCAATTACGGCGCTAGCACCTCAAGCTAGTGCGTCTGCCAGTTCCGCCACCTTCGCGTCTTGTGTCTCGTTCGTCGCTGTCGTGGGCGCAAAAGACAATAACCTGAGTCGTAAGTCAAGCGTGCTTTCGTCGAGAAAGTGCTTCGACCACTTCGCTGACCTCGAAAGGCTTACGAACGCAGTGAATTTGCCCTGCAAGATGCTCGGGGAGCCGGTCGACGCTTCCGGTAATAAAAACGACGGAAGCGTGCGGCGAGCGAGCTCGAAAGGCCGCCAGGGCCCCTTCAACGTCCCGTGAGATGGGGGACAGGTCGAGCAGGGCGGCGTCGTGCTCCCGGCGGTCGATGGCCCGCGCCAGGTCGCTTGCGTTGCGTGCAACGGTCACTTGAGCCCCACGGGCCCCCAGGGAGGCTTCCAGGAGCGTGCAAACGTCGTCGTCGTCCTCCAGAACGAGGATGCGGACGCCCTCCAGGGTGCGCGGCCTTGCCGTCGAGGGCGGTACGGCGGCCAGGTGACCGTCCTGGGGCCAGAAAATTCGGAAGCAGGCTCCACGGGCGGGATCCGCTGGACTCTTTTTGGCGAGCAGAAGCTCCCCGCCATTCGCCCGGGCCAGGGCGCGTGCATGCCGCAGCCCCACCCCGGCACCACCGGTGCGCGTCGAGACGCCGTCGAACAGCGTGAGGACGCGTTCCTCCGAGATCCCCGGCCCGTCGTCCTCGACGTCGATCTGCAGGCCGCGGGGGGCGACGAACGAGCGCACGCGCACGGTCCCCCCGGAGGGCGAGTGCGCCATGGCGTTGAGCAGAAGGTTCGTCACGATCTGCGCGAGCTCCGAGGCGCCAGTGATGCGGGCGCCGGTCGGCGGGGTCGCGAGCTCGAGGGAGACGTGCAGGTGTTGCGCTTCGACGGTGAGCCCGTCGATGGTGTCACTCAGGGTGACGTCGACCAACTCGAAATCGTCGGTGCGCGGGATCTCCACGCCTATCGCCCGACGCGCCAGATCCCTCGCCGCGCGCCCGCGCTGCTCGATGATGCGCAGTGCATAGGCGACGGCGTCGGACGACGCGCCGGGAAGGCGCGCTTCCGCGACCCAGCCAAGTAGGACCGTGAGCGCGTTGGAGACGTCGTGCAGCGCGCCCGCGAGATCATGCCGCGGGTCTGGTGCGGCACCCGGCACGTCGGACCTGCCGTTCGTGCCCTTGCCGTTCATGTCGTCGTCTTGCGCCAACCAATTCCTCCGTGAGCGACCACGCCGGCCGTGAGCCGGACATGCGAGCTAAGGATACACGGTGTCACGCGCCTGCCACACGTCTCCTTCGATTTCATCGCATGCCCTAAGCCAACAGTCGAGTGAACGTGTCGGGATTGGAACGACCTGGTGCTGGAACCGCGGGAGCGGGAACGAACCGGCGGGACCGGGGCGATATGCTGTCCGAAAAACCGGGATCGCCATTCCGTCTGGCGATCCTGCCGTTGGGAACGGACTCAGGCGCCGGCGGCGTTGGAGGTCGCGCAAATGGGGTGGCGGACCTTAACCCGAACCTGAATCCGAGTTCCGGCAGAGTTCTCTGAGGCTAGTCGTCGACCAGGCTGGCGCCTTCGCCCCCTGCGGTGAGCAGGACGAGGGCGCGCTTGGCAGCCTCGAGGGTGATGTCGCGTGCCTCGACGATCATCGCGGCGACCCGCTCCACGACGGTCCCCTCGGCCCCGGCGGCGATGGCCACGGACCGTGCGTGAAGGGCCATGTGGCCGCGTTGAATACCATCCGTCGCAAGGGCGCGGACGGCGGCCAGGTTGGACGCGAGGCCGACGGAGGCCGCGATGGCCGCGAGCTCCCCTGCGCTGGGCTGACCGAGCATGCGCAACCCCAAACGCGCCGCCGGGTGCACCCGCAGGGTGCCGCCGACGGTACCGAGCGACATCGGAACCTCCAAGTGACCGACCAGGCTCGGGAGGCCTTCGCTCTCACGGCGCCAGGTCGCCAGCGGGGAGTAGTGCCCGTTGCGCGCGGCAAACGCGTGGGCGCCCGCTTCGACGGCGCGCCAGTCGTTGCCGGTGGCGATGACCACGGCGTCGATGCCGTTCATGATGCCCTTGTTGTGCGTGGCGGCGCGGTACGGATCGAGCTCCGCGAAGCGCGAGGCGTTGACGATGCCGTCGATGACGTCGTCGCCGTCCATGTCGTCCGTCGCCAGCTCCAAGGCGGCGATGGTGCAGCTCACGCGCACTTTGCGCTTGTCGCAAAGGTTCGACAGGATGCGCAGCCCCACCTTGCCGTGCGCGAGCTCGGCCAGGCGATCGCCCACGGCCTCGGCCACGCCGTTCACCAGGTTTGCGCCCATGGCGTCGCGGCAGTCGACGACGAGGTGCACGACGAGCATCTCGTCTTGCTTGGTGCCGATGCGGCGAACTTCGATGTCGCGCGTGCCACCGCCGCGGGCGATGAGGCCCGGGATGGCGCGGTCGGCGAGGGCGAGGATCTCCTGCTTTCGCTCGAGGATGCGTTGCTCGGCGGCGAAGGGATCCTTCACGCGCGTGAGCTGCACCTGGCTGATCATGAGCGGCGGATCGATCTCCGCGTGAAAGCCGCCGCCGGTGCGGATCATCTTGGCGGCGTTGGAGGCCGCGGCGACGACGCTGGGCTCCTCGACGACCATCGGAACGACGTAGTCCTTGTTGTTGACGCGCACGTTGAGCGCGACGCCGAAGGGCAGTGCGTAGGTTCCGAGGACGTTCTCGACGAACTTGTCGGCGGTCTCGGCTTCGAGGCCCCCCGCCTCGAGAGCGCGTTCGATTTCGGCGATCTCGGTTCCCGTGACGTCGGCGACGAGGGCGCGGCGCTCGGGGACGGTAACTTTGTAGAAGCCGGGCAAGCGGGAGGTTCGGGCCATGGCGGTGGGTTTCCTTGTTTCGGGGGGGTTCAGACGGGTACTTCGGCAGGAGACACGCGCACACCATCTCGGTCGATGCCGAGCGTGAGCGCGTGCATGCCGAGTTGCGAGGCACGTTTCAAAAAATTTTCCGAGGGCGGCGACTCGCCGAGGAAGACGCCGATGTCGCCACCGCCCGCCCCCGACGGCAGAAACGTCGCACGCTCCTCGGCGGCAGCGACGGTGAGGCGTTTGAACGACAGGGGCACGATGATGCCATCGCCCGCGTCGCTGGTGGCCTCGCTGAGTTCTTCCAAGGTCTGCCCGAAGTAGCGCACGGCCGCGATGAACTCGGCCGCGGTTCCCGCCTCGCATTGGCGCACGGCAAACTCGGAGGCTTGGCCCAGGGCGAGGATGCAGCGCCGGTGCGCATCGGGATCGCGCTCTTTGAAGGTGCGGACTTGCGCCAGCAGATCGCTCGTGCGGGCGCTCTCGCCGCTGAAGAACACGGAGAAATGCAGGTTCTCCGGGAGCTCGGTGGTGAGGATGCACGGCACACCCGAGAGCAAGGAATACCGAAGGACACCGCCGTACGTGCTCGCGGCTACGTCGAAACCGCTGCCGCCGCCCTGCACCTCACGGTGCACGTCGCGCGCGCGGCTGAAGATGCTCGAGCGGACTTCCGAATCTGCGAGATCTTGCCCGCGCGCCGCATAGACGGCGCCGAGCGAGGCCACGAGCACCGCGGCGCTGGAGCCCAGGCCGATCTTCGTGCCATCGTGAAACAGGTGGCTGCGATCGCAAGCCGGTGCGCCCGCGCCGAGGGCGTGCGCCACCTCCGCGGTGGGCTCTTCTTCGTCGCGGGCCGTATCGGCCTGCGCGTAGCGATCGACCGCCACGACGAGCGCGGGGGCCCCCTCCAGGACGGCGTACGCGCCCGTGAGCAGGACTTTCCCCGGCGCGCGCGCCTTCATTGCACGATCACCGCGCCGCCGCCCGGGCGCGTCTCGATGATCCGGAGAACGCCGGGGACCTGCGCGAGTGCCCCTTTGGCGCGTGCCAAATCGGCGGAGCGCACGAGCACCTTCACGTGCGGGCCAGCGTCGGCCGTGAAGTAAGCCAGCAGGCCCTCTTGGCGGAGTCTTCGAACGGCCGCGAAGAGATCCAAGGTCACGCCGCGCACGTACACGAGGCCCGCAGCCATGGCGGCGGCGTGCATCGCCAGGGCGCTTCGCTCCGTGAGATCGCCCAATTTTTCCCAGTCGCGCGCTTCGAGGGCCAGCTTCATCGCCGCGAAGATGGCCGGCGCGGCATCGAGCCATGCCGGGTAGTACGGGCTGGTGAGCGACGTCTTCTGCATGCCCGAGGTGGAGCCCACGTCCTTCGACCCTTCGGTGACGACGCAGACGAGCACGTGGAGATCGAGATGATCCGGCGGGGCGATGGGCCGGGCGCCGGAGATGCCTTCTCCCGCGGGAAGCTCGACGAAGCCGCCGAACAGGCTGCGCGCCGCACTCGCGGAGCTTTGCCGCGCCAGATCGCTCACCCGCTCGATGCTCAGATCGAGACCCGGCATGGCGTGGACGGCGGCGAGCGCGAGTGCCGCAAATCCCGAGGCGCTGGAGGCGAGGCCGCTGGCCGTGGGAAAGTCGTTGGCCGATTCCACGGAAGCCCGCGTGCTTCGACCGGCGAGCGCGCGAACGCGATCGAGCAAGGTCACGACGCGCCCGTGAACGTCACCGGTAGCAAGTGCGCCATTGAGGGTCACTTGGTCGGCCTGGAGGTCCGCATCGAAGCGCACCGTGGTGCGCGTGGACATGCCCTCCAAGGTCACCGAGAGACTCGGTACGGCGGGGTAGTTTCCCGGGAGGGGCTTTTTTCCCCAGTATTTGGCAAGTGCGAAGTTCGTATGGGCGATGGCAGTGGCCGCGGTCACGGCGACCTCTCTAGCTCACCCAGGTCTCGGACGCTTCCCCTCGCGGGCGTTTCGGCGCGATCGGCCGGACGGGAGCCGCTGGTCGTCTCGGCCAAAAAGCCTTCGAATCCTGCCTCTTTCCATGCATGGAGAACACGCTCGGCGACGTCCCGATTTTCGACCAAGGACGCCACGCACCCTCCCCCACCCGCCCCCGTCAACTTGGCGCCCAATGCCCCGACATCCCGCGCCAGGCCGCACATCCGCTCGATTTCCTGAGTGGAAAGGAACAGGCCGCTCAGCAGCATTTGATTCAGGTCCATCAACTGACCGAGGGCGCGCACGTCGCCCGCCTCGATGGCCAGTCGCGCGTTGCGGACCAGGGAGCGGATGGCGTCGAACGACTTCGCGACCATTTCGGGGCGGCGTTCGCGCAGGCGCGCGACAGCCTCGACCATGGACTTCGTGCTCGAGATGGTGCCCGTGTGACCCACGCACAAGAGGAGCGGCGTGGCGCTTTCCACGCGCTCGAAGCCGCGCCCGCGCTCGAAGTAGATGCAACCGCCCTCCGCCGACACCGCGGTGTCCACGCCCGAGGGGTTCCCGTGAAAGACGCGTTCCCAGGCCATCGCCCGCTCGGCGGTGAGTGCGGCGGTGGCACCCGGATCGAGTGCACGCGCGAGGGCCACGCCCAGCGCCGCGGAGCAACCGAGGCCTGCGCCCGGTGGCAAATCGGTGCGCGCCTCGACGAGGAACGAACCTTGGACGCCCGAGGCCTCGAGCACCGCGCGGAAGCTCCGCGAGAGATCGCGCTCTTCGTCGTCGGCCCGCAGCTCGACGGGCAGCCCGTCGAGCCGCAAGATGCTCGGCCCCTCGTCGCGCGGAGTAGCCCGCGCCAGGGCGCCGCGGGAGATGCCCACGGCGAGCGCCGGCACGCCGTACACCACGGCATGCTCACCCAGAAGAATCACCTTGCCCGATGCATGCGACCACGGTCTCGATTGCGTCATCGTCATCGTTCGCGCTCCCCCAGCGCAGAAATGGCCCCTGCGAGTATGTTTCGTGCTTCCGCCCGTAAGTCCATCCGCCCGAGGTGCGCGTGGGATTCGTCGAGCAGCGCGGAGAGGCGAGCCTCTACACGCGGCCGTGCGGTGGCGAGGCGCTCGAGCGCGCGGGCCACGTCCGCGGCTGGCGCATCTTTGACGCCCAGCACGCGCTCGACCAACGCGCGGTCTTCCCCGGTGCGGTCGGCGGCGAGCAGTTCGTGAACGAGCGCAGTGCGCTTGCCCTGCTGCAGATCTCCCGCGGCCGACTTTCCCGTCTTCTGCGGATCGCCGAAGGTACCGAGAAGGTCGTCGCGAAGTTGAAAGGCCAGCCCGAGTGGCTGCGCGAAGGCTTCGAGTTCCGCCTTTTGTGAAGCGCTGGCCCCAGCGAGCGACGCACCGAGAAGGAGCGGACCGCGGACCGTGTAGCTCGTCGTTTTGAGGTCGTGAACCGTCTCGACGTTTCCGTCGTGGTACACGTCGAGGACTTGTCCGGCCACCACTTCCACTTGCATACGCGCGAGCTGGCGAGTTGCTTCCGCAAGACGGTCCGGCGTGGTGCGAGTTTCGAGCAGGGCCGTGAGCGAATAGCCCATGGCCAAATCGCCCGCCAAAACGGCGCCAATTTCACCAGCGCGCGCTGAGCCGAATTGCGCACGGAGCGCCACGTGCACCGTTGGACCGCCACGACGGACTTCGTCCTCGTCCATCCAGTCGTCGTGGATGAGCAAGTAGCCTTGAAGAAGCTCCACACTGAGCAGCGCGGGAAGGATGTCGAACGCGCGCGGTCCGCCGTACGCTTCGCACGCGGCGGCCATGAGCACGGGGCGGATACGCTTGCCACCGCGCGTCGTAAACGTACGAATCGCGTCGGCTACGGCAAACGCCGTCCCGCCGAGCTCCTTCGCTTTGGCGACGTGGGGGGCAAGCCATCGCGGCAGCTCACGGTCGATGGCCTCTTTGACAGCATGCGCAAAGTCCCTAAACCCTTGGGACGGCGGGGGGCCGCCGACGACCTCTTTCATTCGCGCACCATCATCTATTGCCGAGCGGAGCGTAGGGCGGTAGAAAAGGGCTGTCAAGCCGGACTCGCGTGGATTTCTCGTTTCAAAACAACAACTTTCATACTTCTCTGAAAATCCAAAAAGTCTCGAGAGCTTACAGAAGGAGCAGCCCATGTCCGGTTCGATCGGAGAACGAAAAAGCGATCACCTCACGCTCTGTGCAACGGAGGATGTCGGCTTCCGCGCGCGGTCGACGCTGCTGGAGGGGGTGCGCTTGGTGCACGATGCCCTCCCCGATCGGCATGCGGACGAGATCGACTTGGGGTGTACGCTCGCCGGCAAAACGCTGAAGGCTCCCCTCGTCATCGCGGCGATGACCGGAGGAACGGAGGAGGCCGCGCGGGTGAATCGCGGGCTCGCCCAGATTGCCGAGGAGCGCGGCATTGCGTTTGGTCTCGGCAGCCAGCGCGCCATGCACGTGCGGCCCAATAGCAAGGACACGTACCGGGTGCGCGAGGTCGCACCGACGACGGTCGTCCTGGGGAACTTGGGCGTGGTGCAGGCGCGGGAGATGTCCACCGCGCAGATTCAAGATTTGATTGGCTACGTGGGGGCGGATGCACTCTGCATCCATCTGAATCCCGCCATGGAGATGGTGCAGCCCGGCGGCGATCGCGATTTCTCGCTCGGGCTGGAGACCATTGCGCGCCTCCGGCACGAGCTTTCGGTGCCGGTCCTCGCGAAGGAGACCGGCTGCGGGCTTTCACGCTCCGTCGGCGAGCGGCTTCGCTCCGTCGGGGTGGAGCACGTCGATGTCTCCGGTGCGGGGGGCACGTCGTGGGTGGGGGTCGAGACACGGCGGGCCGAAAAGGCCGGCGATGTCCAATCGAAGAGCCTCGGGGAGGCGTTTTGGGATTGGGGCATTCCGACCGCAGCCTCGGTGGCGGTCCTCGCCCCGCTGGGATTCCGCAGCGTCATCGCCACGGGCGGTGTCGCGACCGGCCTCGACGTCGCGCGGGCTCTCGCACTCGGTGCGACCCACGCCGGCATCGCCCGGCCCATGCTCCGCGCCTTCTCGGAAGGCGGCCACGATGGGGCCATCGCCAAACTGGATGCAATCTTCATGGAATTGCGTTGCGCAATGCTGCTTACGGGCAGCAAGGATGTAGCGACACTTCGCACCGCAAAGCGCATCATCGTGGGTGAGCTGGCGCTATGGATCGAGCAAATGTGATACGTTAGGCCGTCATGGCGGACCGAAAAACCGGGGGGGGACAGCAGCCCGACGCCAAAGGCGAGGCGTCCGCGGACATCAAAACGGACGCCAGCGCAAAGATGGAACGGGACTCGTTCGTGCATACGTTCTTCAAGAAGGGCGCCGAGTTCACCGACGAGCTCTTGCGCGAAAACGACCGCCTCCGAAAGCGCCTGTTCGATCTGGAGAGCGAGAATGCCGCCCTGCGCACGCACCTGGCGAGCGACGAGGCCATCCGCGAGCTGCTCCGCAAGATCGAATACCTGGAGCGGGAAAAGGAGCAGCTCCTTTCCCACGTCCGGGAGGCCGAGCGCAATTCGTCTCATCTTTTCACCCGCTACTCCGAAGTGGAGGAGGAGCTGTCGAACCTCGCGCACCTCTACGTGGCGAGCTACCAGCTTCACTCGACGTTGCATCTGCGCGAGGTGCTGCGGCACCTGAAAGAGCTGCTCACGCAACTGGTCGGTTCGCGCGCGCACGCCTTCTACTTGAAGGACGGGACGGAACTCGTTCCCATCGCGAGCGACGGCATCGAGCTATCGCGTCTGCCCCGCCTGGCCATCCACGCCGGATCTCGAAAAGAGGAAGATCGCGGCTCGCGCGATCGTACGGGGGATTTGATCGAGCGGGTTTTCATGACGGGCGTGGCGCACATCGAGGAGGGGGAGCTCAGTTCGGCGCCGCGGGACCAACCGGCCGCGTGCGTTCCGATGCGCATCGACGATGCCGTCGTGGGGGTGATCGTGATTTATTCTCTGTTGGATCAGAAAGAGCAGTTCTTACCCGTCGACTACGCGCTCTTTAAAATGTTGGGGGCACACGCGGCCACGGCACTCATGGGGGCGCTCCTTTTCGCAAACTCGAACGGCAGGTTTCCTGGCCTCGAAGCCATCGATGCGATCACTCGTAACGTCGGAGACGACTTGAAATGAGCGCCGAGTACACGTGCCTGGTGGTGGAAGACTCCCCCATGATGCGGCAGCTTCTCGTCTTCGCGCTCTCGCGTGTGAAAAACCTGCGCGTGACCGAAGCCGACGACGGCGTCGACGGCCTCCGCAAATTGGCCGCTGGCCGTTTCGACATCATTCTGACCGACATCAATATGCCGATCATGGATGGTCTGAAATTGGTCAAACGCGTGCGCTCCGATCCGATGCACAAAGACACCCCGGTCATCATCATCACCACCGAGGGCGCCGCCGAAGACCGCAAACGGGCCATCGAATTGGGCGCCAACGCCTACATCACCAAGCCGATTCAGGCCCCCCAGGTCATCGCCAAGGTGAAAGAATTGTTGAAAATCGTCCCGTAGGCACACGTAGACGTAGACATAATCGTTGACGTGATCGTTGACGGCGACGGCGACGTAGACGACAAGACGTAGTCGTCGTCGTTGACGCGAAGTATGGAGCGCCGGCTTCCAGCCGGCGGTCCGCCGCCTTCCAGGCGGCCGCAACACGCGTGCAAGCCGGCCAGAGGCCGGCGGACCGCCGGCAGGATGCCGGCGCTCCATGCGACGGCGACGCGGGTCAACGACGACGACTACGTTCTGACGTCTACGTCGCTGTCGCCGTCAACGACAACGTCAACGACCACGACCACGTCAGACGTTGACGTTGACGTCAGACGTCAACGAGCGCGGTTGACGGTGGTGCTAGCCTTTGGGGCGATGACCAAGATCAAGATCTGCGGGATCACCAATCCTGAGGATGCGCTGGCTTGTATCGAGGCGGGGGCGGATGCCATTGGCCTCAACCTGGTGCCGACGAGCAAGCGGTATGTCACGCCGGAAGAGACGCGGGTGATCCTGCGGGCGGTGGCGGCGGCAGCCCCCAAGTTTCTCACTGTTGCGGTGGTGGCCGATTTGCCGTTGGCGGAGATGTTCGAATGGCAGCACGAGTTCGGCTGTTTGCAGCTGCACGGCAATGAAACGCCGCAGCAGCTCTTGCCGCTTTTGCCTCATGCATACAAAGCGGTGCGCATTGGGGATGCGCAGGATGTTGCCTCCGCAGCAAATTTCGCCGGCGAGCATCTGCTGGCCGATGCCAAGGTGGCCGGAACCCTCGGTGGAACCGGGACGATCTTCGATTGGACCCTGGTGCGGGAGCTAGCTCGAGCGCGAAAACTCACCCTGGCGGGCGGGCTCGACGCGACCAATGTTCATGAGGCCATTTCGAGCGTGAAGCCCTATGCGGTCGATGTGGCGAGCGGAGTCGAGCTCGTGGGGAATCCAAGAAGAAAAGATTCCGCGCGCATTCGCGATTTCGTGCGCGAGGTAAAGAGAGCAAGCTAAGAATTGGACGAGCAGGAAGAGTCGAGCAGTATGAGCGGCCCAAATCGGGGGGGAACGTGGAAAACCAGGGGAATCTCCATCCCATGAGTACGCTGACGGTGGCCCCTGCGCGGGTCGATGCCGTCAGTCCGGACTACTGCATGGCTCGATGGAAGCAGTTCTACATCGATATTTGGCGGGTCCACACGTCCCTGGTCGCTCTGCGCATCCTCGAGAGAAGCTTCAACGAATTTCGCCGCGCCTTTCCCGAGGGCGTCGGCCTCATCACCATCGTCGAGCCCGGGGCGCCGCTTCCCCCGACGGAAGCACGCCAAGCGCTGGGCCAGCTCCTCGCCGATAACGCCAGCTTCATCCGCTATTCGGCCGTCGTCTATGAAGGAAGCGGCTTTCGCGCATCCGCCGTTCGCGGCGTGGTGTCGAGCCTGACGCTTCTGGCGCGCCCTCCCTATCCGCATCGCGTGTTTGCCACGGCCACCGAGGCCTGCACCTGGTTCCAGCGGAGCTTCGGAGCAGACCAGGTGAATGGCAAAGAGCTCGAGACCGCCATTGCCGATTTGCGCCGCCGCATCGGCGTCCGCGCGCTTCGATAGCCCGGCAATATCCCAGCACGTCGCGCTGTCGGCACCGCTTGCGCGTCAAACGCGCACTGTCGAGTCAGAGCTCACGGGGGGTGATGGCGCATCGTAGGTGCTGGGGGATTCGTGCTTACGCTGGCTCCTCACGCATTGACTGGAAAAGACCTCGACGAAGCGAGAACCTTTCGTGTTCTCGCCCTCGACGCGGAAACGCTCCAAGCTCGCATGGATTCTCCTTGCGAACCCGGCGTCGGCTCACGGCACTTGCTGGAGCTGCACGCGGATGTCGAACCGATCCTCGGCGAGATCGTCGATGTCGTTCCCTCGCCATCCGGCCCCGTCGTCGACTACGCCGTCAAAGAACTGCCGCTCCAAGCGGTGCGCGAGTTGCTCTCGCTCATCGACCGACTCCGCGCTCGCGGGCTCGCGGTTCAAAATGACGTCGTGCGGCCACGCGAGCATGAAGTCATCGCCGACCCACGTCGGCTGCGCGAAGTGCTGCGCGCGCTCATGGCCAACCGCTGCCCGGCGCGCGCGGTGTCGCCGCATGGGCGGACGCTGACCAAGCTGATTCCCGCCGACATCGCTCCGGATCAGGCCCTGCCACTCGAGTGGCAGACCGACGATGTCCTGCCCGAGCCACCCTTCTTCATCGAGATCGTGAGCCACTTCTCGGTCTTCCGTTTCGCGGTGGCCCGCACGGAGACGCGCGGCGATCGCATGGCGGTGCCGGTGCCGCTCGAGCTCGAGAGAGCGCGCAATCGCGCCTGGGTCCGCGCGCGCCCGCGCGAGGGCGAAGGGTTCATCACCTTCGTGCACCCGCGCTGGCCCGAACTGCGCATCCGCCGCCCGCTGTCCGACATATCCTTCGACGGAGTGGCCTTCGACACGAAGCGGCTCACCGACGTGCTCTACCCGGGCCTGACCATCAAGGACCTCTCCATCCAGTGGCGCGATCGGGAGCGGTTCGACTTCCGCGGTGTGATTCGCCACGTGGGCAACACCAGCAACTTGTCCGGCGAAGACATCGCCGGCATCCTTCTCGTGCCCCACTCCGAGGACGACGCTGCGCGCTGGCGCGATCACGTGATTCGCCTCCTGAGCCCGAACACGCGTGCGGACGGCCGCTTCGCCGAGCAAGTGTGGGAGCTGCTCGATCGGGCGGGATACTTCGGGCTCTCGGGGATGTCGCAAAGCGACTTTCTCTCGCAGAAGGCTGGGTTCGGGAAGTTCTGCCGCCGCATCGCCCGGGCGCCGGACCTCGGCTCGCAGGTCGTGCGGCCTTCGGCGCGCGGTGTGGAGGGCTCCGTTTCGGCCGTGCGCCCGTACGAGCGCAGCACCTTCTTCTACCAGACCGCACGGCATCCGAACCATGTGGCCACCCCGGGCTCGGCGCGCGGGCAGATCCTGCGGGACATCCATTTGGACATCATGACGCGGACGTACCGCGATTCGCCCAACACCGAGTGGCTCATGGCCATGGTGCAGGAGTCGGCACGCTTTCCGCGCCTCGCCTACTACGATATTCCGCGCCGCTACGTCGATACCGGTCGCGCGTACATCTTGCCGATTCGTCCGCTGAAGAAGATCGCCGCGCCGGGTGACCGCCGGACCGTGTACCCGGAGGCGACCTTCGACACGGCGACCGACGAAGAGCGCAAGATGGTGTGCGAGGTGCTCGCGCGCACCAAGAATCCGATTTACCTCGAAGCGCTCGACTTCGTGCCCGATCGCTTCGACCTCGCGCAAATCGGCGAAGAGTGGCGGGATGCCGGGATCTTGCGCAAGCGTGACGTGCTCGTCGCCCGCACCGCGGAGGGCCCCGTCGTGGCGGCCATCGTGGAGCTCGTCGACGAAGGCGTCCACCTCTTCAGCCTCCTCGATGCGGTTCGCATCGTGCCTCTGCGGGAAGGCGTTCTACCGAAGGAGCTTTTGACGAAGCTCCTCGAGTTTGCCGGCGAGTTTTACGAAGCACATCGAAAGACGACGTTCACCTATCACTTCGAAGGGAGCGACGGGCGAAGCGATATCGGGCATGCCCTCGACGCAGGCTTTCAAGACATGGGGAACGCGTTCCTCATTCTGCTGCGCTGGGAACTCGTGCCAGAAATGTTGGAGCAGATTTACCAAGTCGCGGCTCCGCGCGACATCCCTGCCCTGCCTCCTCCATTGCCCGCACCACCGTGACCGCGAGCTCGAGCGATTGGAAGCCGGTTGCTTACCAGGCGGGACCCGAGCTCGCGGGGCTCGTCTCGTCCGGCAACGTGCTCGTTCACGACGCGATCGACCTCCAACTCGCCGACTTGATGCAGTTGCGCTCTCCGGCGCGCAAGCTCGGCGAGGAGGAGCTGCGCCCGCGCGTCGAGGCGCACCTCGGCGGCACGCCGCGCGAGGCGTACGGGACGTGGTTTCACTATCCATGGTCCCGCACCCTGGTTCACGTGCTGCCGCCCGCGGAGTTTCGTGAGCTGCGCTCCGGCGTGAACCGCCACAAGATCACGGCGGCCGAGCAGGAGCGGCTCGCCCGGTTCGTCATTGGCGTGGTCGGTCTCTCCGTGGGGCAGAGCACGGCGGTGACGTTGGCGCTCGAAGGCATCGGGGGCGAGCTCCGCCTGGCAGACTTCGATCACCTGACCCTGGCGAACATGAACCGGCTGCGCGCCAGCGTGCAAGGTCTCGGGGTCAACAAGGCGGTGCTGACGGCACGCACCATTTTCGAGTTCGACCCCTACGCGAACGTGACGATTTTCACGGAGGGGGTTACCGATGGCAACATCGAGGCCTTCCTCGACGGACTCGATCTCGTCTTCGAGGAATGCGACGACCTTCGCATGAAGGTACGCCTGCGCGAACGCGCACGCGCCCGGCGCATTGCCGTGGTCATGGGCACGAGCGATCGCGGATTGCTCGATGTCGAGCGCTTCGATCGCGAGCCGGACAGGCCGCTCTTTCATGGGATGACCGGAGCGCTCGACGGCGAAAAACTCGACGGGCTGACCGCGGTCGAGAAGCTGCCCATCGCCTTCGCCATCGTGGGCCGCACCCTGTCGAAGCGCGTGGCGGTCTCCTTTCTCGATGTGGGCACGACCATCGGAACGTGGCCGCAGCTCGCCTCCGCCGTCGCGCTCAACAGCGCGATCAACGCCGATGCCGCGCGGCGCATCCTGCTCGGGCAGTTCACCGAGTCGGGGCGCTTCTTCGTGGACCTGGAGGAGCTCGTGCGGGACGGCGCCGGCGCCGAAACCCCACGGCCGGCGCCCCAAGAGGAGTCCTGCCCACCGCCCGCGTCCGATCCGGTCCCGGACCTGGTGCCGACTCCGCATTCCGCGCGCGGGGAGCGCTTCTCCATCGACGAAGTGCGGACGCTTCTCGCTCACGGCACCCTGGCCCCGTCGGGCGGCAATTGCCAGCCATGGCGGTTCGTCGTCCGGGGCGGCCGTATCCTTTGCCTCCACGACGAAGAGCGCTCGCGTTCGGGGAGCATGCTCGACGTCGAGCATGCGGCCACGCACCTGGCCTTCGGGGCGCTGGGCCGCAACATCGAGCTCGCCGCGCGGGCGTTGGGGCGGCCGGTGACCGTCGTCCCCTTCCCCGAGCCGGGCATCGTCTGCTCCGTCGAGCCGTTGCCGTCCACGGAGACGCCGCGAAGCGAGCTGGCCGACTTCATCGCGGAGCGCGCCACGAACCGGCGCATTGCGCCGTACGCGCCCCTGGAGCGATCGCACCGCGCGGCGCTCATCGAGGCGGCGCAACGCGCAGGCGCGACGTTGCAGCTCGCCACCGACGAAGACGTGCGCGTGGCACTGGGCCATGTGCTCGGGCAAGGCGATCGCCTGCGGTACCTATCGCCGGCCATGCACCGCGAGATGGTCGGCGAGATCCGCTGGACGCGCGAGGACGCGCTCACGCGGCGGGATGGCCTCGACCTGGCCACGCTGGAACTCGGCCCGGGCGACCGCGTCGGACTGCACCTCGTGGCCGACGGCGACGTCATGAAGATGGCGCGCGCGCTCGGTGCGGGGCGCGGTCTCGAGCTACCCGCGCGCAAAGCGCTGCTTGCATCGTCGGCCGTCGGGCTTCTCAGCATCGCGGGAACGGATCCGCGCGCCTACTTCGCCGGGGGACGCGCCATGCAGGACGTGTGGCTCACGGCCACCGCGCACCGGCTGGCGATTCAGCCGATGACGGCGTTGCTCTACATGTTCGCGCGCCTCGAACGCGGGGGCGGCGCCGGCTTCTCCCGCGAGGAGCAGGCGGAGCTCTCCACCTTGCGGCATCGCTTTCGTGAACTCTTCGAGGTGCGCATGGATCACGCAGACCTCATGCTCTTTCGGATCTCTTACGCCAACCCGCCGTCCGCGCGCTCGCTGCGCCGACGACTCGGCGACGTGATCGCCGTCGAGCCATGACGAAGAGAAGCACCGCCGCACTCGTGTGGTCGGGATTGACGCTTGGCGCACTCGCACCAGACGCCAATGCGGGCCCTTGCCGCGTCCTCGACGGGCCATTCACCTCGATGCTCGATCATGGCCCCGCGTGCAGCGCATCGCCCATCTGGACATGCACGCACGGGCATCTCGCCGGCGAACTCGATGCGAAGTACGAATTCACATTCTACACCCTCGTGCCCGATGCGATGGAGTCCGGTCGCCTGAATTACGAGGGAACGAGCGTCATCACCATGGCCAACGGCGCTCGGATGTTCGGGAAGGACCACGGCTATTTCCGGGTTCATCCCGATGGGAGTGGGGCCTTCGAGACCACGGTGCACATTCAAGGCGGAACATCGGATTATTCCACTGTCTCCGGCCAGATCGTTGCCAGCGGCTCTTTTCAACAAAGCGGTTCGGCGGTGGGCTCTTATACCGGTTTCATATGCCCATCAAGCGCCGCTTCGGGTTGCAACCAATAGCGCCGCAGTGCCGTTGATCCAGGGTGGGATGATCCACCCTCGCCGACGTAGCAGCGAATCACGCCGAGTCAGCACTCACGCGCGACGGGCCTATCAGCACTGAAAATTCGGCCATCTGCGGGGAATCATGCTTCGGCCCGGCTAGTGCATAGGCGGAGCTTAGGCAACGAAACATGCTTTTCACAAGACAACCACCGTCGCAGCCATGCGGGCGGCCGGGAGGAGGTCCTATGCGCTACGGCTCTTTATTCAACCGGGCAACCATCGCCGGGTTGGCATCTATCGCCGCATGGCTTGCGGTGACAGCTAGTTGTAAATCAAACAGCGGTGACCCCGCGATCGACGGGCCCGAAGAAGATGCGGGAGGAGGCGGCGTCGGTCCGACGTCCTACTTCGACTACGCGGTGTTCCGAGAGAAAATCCAACCGGCCCTCGACAAGGCCGAAGAAACGGGCTGCACGGCCCAAGCATGCCACGGCGGGGGTGCAGGCGGGTTTACCCTCGTCGCCGCGCCAGCCGCCGAAAGCGACGACGAGAAGGCCAATTTCGAGAAAATGACGGACTACACCAGCGCCACCAAAAAAGTGGATCTGGACGTGCCGAACAACTCCGAGGTGTACAAGCGAGCGAACCCCGCAACGGGCAGGCATGGCGGTGGGTCCAAGAAGTTCACCGAGGACCAGACCGGCGATCTTCTGCGGTGGATCCAAGCGGCCAAGGCGGCGAAGGATGCCGCCGAGCCGACGCCCGGACAGCCCGGCGATGCCGGCGTACCGCAAGGCAATGGGTGTGTGCCCGTTGGCCAGTTCAACGTGGGCGCCTTCCAGTCCGACATCCTTCCGATTTTGACGGGGGACAAGGACTACAACGTCCCGGACCAAGTCGGGAATGGGAACGGATGCGCGGGCGGCACGTGCCACGGTCAGGACAAACCGGGCGCCCTCACGATCAAGAAAGGCGCGAGTGCCGCGGACAACCTCAAGAGCTTTGCCTGCTACGTCAACTCGACCAACCCCGTTCAATCGCAGATCCTCATCTGCCCCCTCGGCAAAAACAATTGCAAGAAGTCCCCTCACCCCGGGAACGCGGTCTTCCGAAACGCCACCGATCTGAATTACCAGCGTCTCTTGTCGTTCCTCTACGCGACCAAGACCGCCACGACACCGCTCGACTTCGCCTTCTTCGCGCGGCAGGTCGCCCCGATTTTCGAGAGCACGCAGACGCTTGGTAGCCGTCCGTGCGCCGAGACGACGGCTTGCCACGGTGTGACCGAGGAGACCCAGGCACCGCCGAACGGCTCGCACTTTCCGATGGTGGCTGGCGCAAGCGACAAGCCGCGCCTCCTGTTCAGTTTCAATTCTGCGGCCAATTTCACGAGCTTCCTGGAGGCCAGGGATAGCTACCTGTTCTTGTATCCGACCAACCTGATTGCCGATCCGGCGGCGAGTCCGTTCGCGACGGGCAGGAACCACACGGGCGGAAAACTCATCAATGCCTCGTCCGTCGAAGCCGACAACATTCTCACCTTTGCCCGGGGTCTGCGGCTGGTTGGGGACGGCTTCAATACCAATTGGCTGCTCGGCGGTGACTACCCCGGCATCAACAACATCGACCAGCAAACGTCCGTCCCCGGCAAGGAAGAGACGATCACCCCGTCCATCTTCGACAAGCAGGGGACACGTACGTTCCAAGGCGACATCTGGGACGGCTTCTTTTCGAGGAGCACCTTCATCAATCTCAATGAGCGCTTCCAACGCAACGTTCAGATCGATCGCGCAGCGTTCGCCGCAGCGTACGTCGTAAACCTCACGACCAACGATATCTCCGCAAAAATCACCGTTCGCTCTCCCAACGAACTCAAGCTTTACGTCGACCAACAGGAGGCGGTCAAAGACGAGACGATCGAGAGCACCCAGATCGTGGCGAATCTCACCGCGCCCAAGGCCGACAAGAAGAGCACGCGAATCCTTCTCAAGATGCTTCAACGCGCAGGGGGGACGAACCAATTCGGATTCAGCCTCCTAATCACCGATAGGGACGGAAATAAAATCCCTGAAAAAGACATCGTCATCAAGCTTTCTCCCGACGGAGGCATCTAACATGCTGGCCAAAACGAGATATCTCACGATCGGTCTAGGGCTGGTCATGGCCGCCGCCGCGGGCGCCCCCGGCTGCACGACCCCGTCGCACGGCGATCTTGGCAGCGACGCTCTCTGCGATCCAACGCAGGATTCCTGCAAGAACATCGGCGTGGGTGCGCGAGTACCGGCATCGAACCTCGAGCCGCCCAAGATCACGACCTACAAGCGCAGCTCGCTCGTCGCCCCCTTCCAGCTTCTGCCCGTGGGGGCGCAAGGACGCATCAACGAGGACAACCGGCCCTTCACCAATGCGGACTACACGACCCCGGACGTAACCGTATCGACCGACAGCAAGCTGACCGAGATTCAGGGACAAATCAGCGAAGAGCGTGTCGCAAGCGGTTTGCCGGCACTCGCCACGGACATCATCAGCCCCGTGGACAAGTTCGTCACGCAGCAAATCCCATTTCGAGGCAACCCGTCCGACGTCAAGTACGTCAACGTAGACGGCCAGGGAAAGGCTTACATTCCGCTCGGAGGCGACGTCAGCACGCCTGGCAACGAGGTCACGATCGTCGACGTCAACAACAGCGGTCGGATGAAGTTGATCAACCGAGTCAGGGTGGGCATTCGACCGCAGCGGCTCGCCCTGCATCCGGCGGGCGGCTTGATGTTCGTCTGCAATCAATATTCGAACTACATTTCGATTATCGACACCAAGACCGACGATATTCTCAAGGCCAACGGCAAACCCGTCGAAATTCCGACCCACTACTATTGCGCCGATGTGGCCTTCGTTCCGGACGATGGCATCAACAAGGACAAGGCCAAGATGTTGGTGGCCAACCGCTGGCGCCACAGCGTCCTGGAGTACCAGGTCGATATCGAGCGCGATTTCCAAGACCAGGTCGTGGGCATCAAAGAGGTCAAAGAAATCGGGGAGATCTTGGACGTCGGCAACAACCCGTACCGACTCGTGGTCGACGACGCGCAGAAGAACGTTTTCGTCGCGAACAACAAGGGTGGTGAGGTCGCGAAGATCGACGTCGCGAACGCCAAGGCCAGTGGGCGTATGACCATCAACGGCGCGTCGACCGACCTCACGGTCATCAACGACCTCGTGTACATCACGACGACCACCGTCGATCGTGGCCTCCCGGCGGACGAAGAGACGCTCCCCACACAAGTCGCCGGATCCCCGGTCAAGGTCAAAGGCATCGACGGAAAGCAGCACGTCGCGCACCCCGGTGCGCTCAAGGACAGGACGCGAAGCTACAACTTCGAAGATCTGCGCAACGGCATCTACCAACTCCCGATCGATCTCAATCCGGAGCAGTTCAACTACTACACGGACAACAACTCGGGCGAGCCCAACTTCGACGATGCGGTGAAGGTCGTCGACGGTGCAGTCCCGACGACGGTCATCCGCAACAAGAGGGGCGATCGCATCTACGTGGCCCTCGGCGCGACCGACACGGTGCAGGAGCTCGAGGTCAACACCGCCGCCCAACCCAACACGCTGCGACCCCGGCAGACGTGGCACCTCGACCACCGCCCCTTCGGGCTCGCGTTGGACGAGGACAACGGTCGTCTCTTCGTCTCGGATTGGGCGAGCGAGCGACTCGAGGTGTGTGACCTGAATTCACGCGACGGGCGAAAGCTCGGCAAGCTCGATCTCGACTACGCGAACCCGCCGTATCCTGCGACGACGGTAGAAATCGGCGAGAGGTTCTTCTACGAGGCTTCGTGGTCGAACACGGGCCGCAAGTCGTGCGCGACGTGCCACGTCGACGAGCTGGACACCGACGGTGTCGGCTATGCCAACGGCGCGACGGCACCGACCGCGTACCACCAGGTGAAGCCGAATCACAACCTGATGGAAACCGATTCGTATTTCTGGAACGGATCGTTTGCGAACGGCAACTACACCTCCTTGGCCTTTGCCGCGCAGACGCGTCCGAACTGCCAACTCATCGAGTTCGGCTTCATCGATGGAGTCTCTTCCAATCCCAAGAACCGCGTCGGCGACCCGAAGGGCAACCTGGCGCAGACCGCCCAAGACGCCGAATGCCGCCCCCAAAGTGCCGGTCCGCGTTCGTCCCTCATCAGGAACCAGGCGCGGATCGATCAAATCGTCGCGCAGGGTGTCGCCATCATGGACCAGCGCATCGCGGACATCACACGGGATGTGAAGGGCGGCCCCTTCTCACGCCGTGCTCTTAGCCGCGCCATCGACGCGTACTCCGTCGCCGAGCCGCGCCTGCCCCCGAATCCGCTCCAGTACGCGTCCAAGTCGGGTCAGCTCGATCCGGCGATGACCGCACAGATCCAAAAGGGTCAGCAGCTCTTCCAGAACGCCGGCTGCGCGGGATGCCACACCCCGGGCAAGTTCACCGACGGACTGGATCACGGTCGCGGCGCTGGCTGGCTGCAACAGTTCGTCGCCACCTACCAGAACGATCCGCGCATCCAAGCCATCCGGATCGACGTCAACGGCGCCATCATTCAAGGCTTTGCGCAAACGATGACCGACGCCATCCGACCGTCGGTGCCGGGCCCCGAAATCAACGTGCACCCGAGGCCGCTGGATTACTTCGTCCCATTCTGCTTCCAGGCCGACAACTGCGTGCAGTTCGACGATCCGATGGCAGCAGGGTCTCCGGGCAGCAATGCCGAGGAGGATCGGCGAATCAAGCTCCTGATTCAGTTCAACCTGGGAGATCCTGACCGCACCTTCATTCCGGGCAACGTGGTCGGCCAACCTCACATCAACACCCCGTCGCTCCGCGGTGTGTGGAGTCAGGCCGCGCTGCTTCACCACGGCATGGCAACCACCATCCAGGAAGCCATCCTCGGCCCAGGCCACCCCGCGCTGGCCGAGGGAGAGGCAGGCTGGGCGGTTCTACAGGACGGAAAGATGGACGTTCACGGCTCGACCTCGGCCCTTTCGAAGGAAGACGTGGCGGCCCTGGTCCGTTACGTGGAGAACATCGAGTAGTTCGGCACGAAAATCTCGACGAAAAAAGGGAGCGCGTTCTTCGGAACGTGCTCCCTTCGTCGTTTAACCCCGCCCAGCTTCACCGTCGCATCGCGATAACGGCTTCCTGAATTGAACAGGGAGGGGGGAAGGCGGGGAGGTTTACGGCACAAATCCCATCGCGCACCGAGGCTGGTTTGGGTTTTCCGTTGGCTCACAAAGCCAACTGAAAACCTAAAAAGCCTTGGCACTCGGTGGGATTCGCGTTGTTTCCCTCCCCGCCTCCCCCCCTCCCTGTTCAATCCCTCTTCGGCCGCCCTAGGGCCCATGTCGAGCTCGCGAGTGGTTCGGAGGGCGGAAGTTCAGCGCGGCAGCATCAAGTCGGTGCGCTCGACGACCTGGCGGCGCAGATCGGGGGCCTGCGGATCAAGCCCATCGAGGAGCTTGTCCGCCGGGGTACAGCCCTGGGCGACGAGTTCGCGCAGCGGAACGAGGTGCACGCTTTCGTCTTTGCCGCTGGCGCTCTTGCGGTCGCGGCGATGCAGACCGCCCTCGGCGATGGAGAGCACCTGCAGACCCCACTCGGAGAGAGGTCTCTCGCGGAACATGGCCTGGAGTCCCTCTTTCCAGATGCGCGCGCGCAGGGCGCTGACCTCGGCGTAGGTCCAATCGCGGGTGAGCGCCTCGGCCTCGTCGAGCGCCTTCGCATCGTAGAAGATACCCGTCCAGAGTGCGGGCAGCGCACAGGCGAGGCGCGAGGACGGGGCGTCGGCGCCGCGCACCTCGATGGTCTTCTTGAGTCGCACCTCGGGAAACAAGGTGTTCAGGTGCGTCTGCCAGTCGTTCTGCGTCGGTTTCAAACCTTCGAAGCCATCTTGCCAGAAGCTGCGGAACGTCTGCCCGGTGTTGGCGAAGATCTTCCCGTTGCGCTTCACCAGGAACATGGGGACGTCGAGCGCCCACTCGGCGTAGTGGCGGTAGCCCGCGTCGGGGCGCCAGAGCGGCTCCACCAAGCCGGCGCGGTCGTTGTCGACGTCGAGCCAAACGCGCGCGCGGTAGCTCTTTCCGCCGTGCGGCTTCCCCTCGAGCCACGGGCTATTCGAGAACAGCGCCGTGGTGAGCGGCCCGAGGGCCAGGGCCACGCGCATCTTGCGCATCGCGTCCTGCTCGCTCGAGAAGTCGTAATTCGCCTGCACGGTGGACGTGCGCTGCATCATGTCCAGCGCATACTCTCCGCGCTTGGGGAGATACTCGCGCATGACCTTGTAGCGATCCTTGGGGACCCAGGGCAGATCCTCACGGCGCGCGAAGGGATGAAAGCCCACGCCGAGCCAGCGGATCTCGAGCTTGTCGCTGATCGGCTTCAGCTCCCGCATGTGCCCGCGGAACTCGGCGCAAACCTGATGCACGTCGTCCATGGCGGCGCCGCTCAGTTCGAGCTGGCCACCGGGCTCCAAGGTAATGGAGGCCCGCCCGCGTTTCAGCGCGATGATGGGGCCGTGCTCGTTTTCACGTTCGGGCTGCCAGCCGTGTTGGTCGATGAAATACTGGAGAACGGCAAGAACGCCGCGATCGCCATCGTACCGAATCGGCTCGAACGTCCTCCCGCAGACGCCAGGCTTTTCCATTTCCGGACCAATCCGAAACTCGGAAAATGGTTTTTCGGCCTGCCGAAAAACGGAGAGAAGATCGTCATACGATCGGAGCGGTTCGTCGAGCGTCGGGTCGGTCGTGGTAGCCACGGTGGCTTCTTATCACAGGAATTTCCGCCGTCGACCGTGCCGGAAGTCACGAAGCGGCCAAAATTCCGCCCTCAGAAGCACTTGCCGGACCCGAGCACCGGCCCTACGCGCCCGAAGAGGATTGAACAGGAAGGGGGGAAGGCGGGGAGATTTACGGCACAAATCCCACCGCGCACCGAGGCTGATTTGGGTTTTCCTTTGGCTCACGAAGCCAACTGAAAACCCAAAAAAGCCTTGGCACGCGGTGGGATTCGCGTTGTTTCCCTTCCCGCCTTCCCCCCTTCCTGTTCAAATTCAGGAAGCCGTTATCGCGACGCGACGGCGAAGCTGGGGCGGGCGGTCTTTTTGCGGTCGAAGATGCGGATCCGGCGCAGGAGTAGGTCGAGCAGGAAGACCACGATCGCGGCGAGGATGAATCGGGACCAGAGGTCCTGGTGGTAGGAAATCGTCTCGCCGGCCGGGTCGAAGATCGTCTTGGGATCCGGATCCAGCTTGCCCGAGGTCACTTCCGCGGTGCGCGCGAGCGTAACGGTATCGGGGGCCAGTGCGAGGTACTCTCGCGGGTATGGGTTGGTCACGTGGCCAAAGCTTTCGGCCACGACCGCGGACTTCGTACCGCCCTTCCCGTCGTCGACGGATTTCTCCAGCGCGGCGTGCAGGAGGAACGAACCGTAGCGATCCAGCGGGAAGTCCACCTCGTAGCGGCCCGGTGCCGTCTGCCGCATGACCGTCTTCTTGGTCTCGCCCTTGGCGTTCTTGTCGCCCGCCTGCACGGAGGTCCCGCCCATCGGGCCGGTGATCTCGAATTTACCCTCCAAGCCATTCTGGAACTTGTCGTCGCTGCCGACGGCATCGATGGAAGCCTTCACGTGACCGGTGGCGGGATCGATCTCGGCGCGCATGTCCAGCTGCTGCCGGCGCTTTTGCCGCATGTGCTCGCGCACCAACTGACCCCAGAATTGCCCGTAACCCGGCCAGCGAAGCCACTCCACCGCCCAGAGGTTCTTCACGTCGCTGGTCCAGGCGAGCGACCAGCCCAGACCCACGTGCCAGCGCGCCAGAATGGGCTCTTCCAGCTCCGACTCGAGGATCTTCTGCGCCGGCGACGGCTTCATCTTCGTCGCGACGTAGCCGTGCAAAAAGGGCGCACTGCGCACGTCGACACCGCGCAGGAAGTCCGCCGGGGTGGCCACGCGCGGCTGGAAATACTCCTCCACGGCGGCCGAGCGACTCACCATCTCCGTCTCACGTGTGAAGACGCGCGGGAGCGATTGCGGGTCGAGCACCTTGTAGAAGCGGCCACCGCCGATGTCGGCCACCATGCGAAGAAGGGTCTCGTCCACCCCGCCGCCCAAGCCCACCGACGAAACGGTGATGCCCTCGGCGACCATGGCCTGCACCAGATCGCGGATGCCATTGTTCGAGGCCTGCCCGTCGGTGAGCAGGATGACGTGCTTGCGCCGCGCCCGCGTCACGGTGAGCGCCTGGTACCCAGCATCGAGGGCGCTGAAGATCTCCGTACCGCCCCCCGGCTGAATCCGCGCAATGTCGTTCTGAATCCGCGCGCGGTGCTTCGCCGGAGTCATCTTCACCACGCGGGTCGGCTGCGAGTCGAAGGCGATGACCTCCAGCAGATCGTCGCCCGACAGCGTGTCGGCCGTGGCCTTGGCGGCGGCCTTGGCCATCTCGAGCGGCATGCCGCTCATCGATCCCGAGCGGTCGATCACGAGCACCATGGCCACGCCCGGCTCGTCGCGCCGCTTCTCCGAGTCCATGCGCACCGGCAAAATGCGCTCGACCGTGGTGTGGTACCACCCGCCCAGACCGTAGCCGTGCTCGCCGCCGGCGAAGAGGAACCCTCCGCCCAGATCGCGCACGTACTGCTCCAGCGCCTCTTGCTGGGTGAGCGACACGGCCTCCGCCGGGGCGTCCGACAGGATGACGAAGTCGTAGCGCTCCAGCTCGCGCAGGCTCGAGGGCAGCTCGCGCGGGCCCCTCACGTCGACGTCGAATTGCTGCGCGGAAAGCGCGCTGGAAAGGTAGTTCGCGCGGGCGGTGTTCCCCTCGACGTAGAGCACCGCCGGCCGGCCCGGCACCGCAGCGGTGACCGCGTAGCGGTTGTTCTCCTTGAAGTGGTCCTCGCCGATGTCGCTCAGGTCGAGGGCGTAGGTCACCTCGCCGGCCACGTGCACGACGCTCTTCCAGGAGACGTCGTTGTCGCCCGGCTTCAAGTCGAGCATCTTGACGCCATCGAGGCCGTTGATGGCCTCCCCCTGCTTGAGCACCCCCTTCACCTTTTGCGCGCGGCTGGTGAACACGGTCGCGTGCACCTCGAAGGGCTCGCCCACGTGCACCTTGTCGGGCACGCGCAATTCGCGCACCGCCACCTCGCCGGGGACCGGGCGGTGGTAGGCGATGGAGAAGATCTTCACGCCGAACTGGCGCGCGCGGTTGGCCTCCGCGAGCACGTCGCCGTCGGTCTGCACGCCGTCGGACAAGATGACCGCGCGGCGCAGATACCCCGCGGGGTATTGCCCGTAGGCGAGCTGCAGCGCACTGGCCAGATCCGTCGCGGCCCCCATCCCCGAGTTCTTCTCGCCGTGCCGCTCCAGCGCCGGTGCCGTCTTCGCATCGTCGGCAAGCTCCACCACGCGCGGTCGCCGCGCGAAGGTGATGACCCGCACCAGCGCATCGCCGGGCTTGGCCGCGAGGCCCTTCTGGATCTCGGCGCGCGCGTCTTCCAGGGCCGCATCCGGCACCGAGTCGGACACGTCGACGAGGTACACGGTGCACACCTTTTGCGTCGTCGCCGTGCGGGCCAGGCGTGCGAGCCCCAGGGCCAGCAGCACCACGAAGGCCATGCGCAGCACCACGGAGAGCACGCGCTGCACCATGGGAAGATCGGCCAGGGAGCGGCCGATCATCCAGAGGAAATACGGCGCCAAAAGCCCGATGCCGAGCATCCGCGGCGAGAGCAGCTCGTAATTCTTGTCCCCGCGCGCCCAGGCCAGGGTCGGCCCGGCGTACCAGACGTAGCGCAGGTACAAATAGAGACCGGCGATGCCGATGCCGACGACCAGCGCACCGAACCCGAGTTTCTTCACGCGCGGGCTCATACCGTGATCCTCCGGTGGTACGTGGCCCACTCGAGCGCGGTCAAAAGCACCGCCGCCAGGAGCAGGTAAATCCAGATTTCACGGCGCACGCCCACGTGGAAGCCTTCCACCTTGCCCGCCGTCTTCCCGTCGACGACCAGCTCCGGCACCGGCGCAATGGTGCTCTCCTCGGCATCGAGCAAATTCGCCGCGAACGCCGTCTTGTTCGCCCCACTGATGGGCGCAGGCTGCTCCGGCGTCGACGCCGTGTCGCCCGCCGTGAGCTCGTAAAACCCGGCCCGCTCACCGAGGTACACCGCGCGGCCTTCGTGGACGGGCACCCGTTCTGTGGCGCCGCCCGGCAGCGCCAACGTCGCCTCCGTCGCTTGCGTCGACACCGGCACGCGCCACACGTCGCCGGTGCGGAAGCTCGAGATGTAGCGCGCATCCTCGTCGGTGAAGAAGTTCACTGTGTTGAGCAGGAACAACGGCCACGCCACGCGCAGCGGCAGATCGGAGTCGCGCACGTCGAAACCGAGCGCCACGAATTTGTACGCCCCCCGACTGCCCGCGACCAAAATGGGCGACGTCCCCCCGAAGGAGCCCACCACTTTGTCGCCAGCCGCCACGTCGGGCACCAGCTTGTGCCCGCGGGCTACGTTCACGTCGTCGAGCGCCGTGAAGCGCACGATGGGGTGCTTTCGGTCGATCTTGTCGAAACCTGGCGAAGTCAGCTCCGCCTCCACCTTCACCGGTGATCCCGGCCCGCGCGGATCCAAATAGAGCGCATGCGCCCGCGGCGGCGTGGCTGGGGTGACCCGATCGAAGACGACCACGTCGAAGCCGCTCCCGCCGCCGTGCTTGTTCACGTAGTCCACCGGGGTGACCTGCGTCACCTCGAGGTACTCGTCGAGCAGCAGCGCGGCCTCGAGGTACGTGTTGCCCTCGGACACCACGAGCACCTTGGCCCGGCGCCGCTCCGGCAACAGCGCGTACGCGTGGTCGTCGGCGGGAAGATTGTCGTGCGTGCCATCGACGTTGCCGAGCTTCGCCTCCAACGTGCGGCTCGCCCCGGACAAATTGGGGTAAAAGCGCGGCAGCCTCTCACCCGGCATGAGCCGCAGCTTCGTCAGATCGACCACGTTGCCATCGCCCAGCAGCGAAAGCTCGATGTCTTGCTGCTCGGGGCCGGTGTTGGTCACCTCGAGCATCACCTCGTAGCGGCTCTTGTCGAGCGGGTAGCGCCGCACGGAAAACTGCGTGATGCCGACGTTGCGCTTTCCGGTGCCGACGGAGACGAAGCTCAATTTGTCGTCGCCGAGGTGCACCGGGCCGGAGGCATCGAGCGCCGGCCCCAAGTTGCCGTCCGACACGACCACGATTTCGCCCAGCTCCACGTTGCGGAGCGTGTCCGTCGCAAAGCGCAGCGCGCGCGGGAAGTCGGCCCGCGCATCGGTGGCCTTCACTTGATCGAGGGCGCGCTCCAGCTCCGACGTGTCCCCGCTCATCGGCCCGAGCGGCGTCACCATGGCGTCCATCTGCGCGATGAGCATGCGATCGGCGCCGCCCAGGCCGCGGATCATCGCCTTGACCTCGTTCTTGGCCACCTCGAGCCGGTTCGGCGACACGTCGGTCGCCTGCATCGAGGCGCTGGCATCGACCAGGACGACCAAGGTCCGCCCTTTGACCAAGGTGGCCGCCGCACGCGGATCGCCCAGCGCGAACACCAAGAGCGCGAGGAGCGCCAGCTGGAGCAGCAGCGACAAAAGACGCTTCAACCGCGAAAAAAGGGTCGTCGCGTCCTTGTCCTTGAGGATTCGCTGCCAGAGCGGCGAAAACGGAATCGCCACCGTGCGCCGCCGCAGGCGCAGCACATAGAGCCCCACCACCGCCGCCCCGGCGATGCCGAAGATGGCGGCCAACTGGGCAAAGCCAAGCCCCGCGAAGATCACCGGAGAAACCCTCCGCGCCGAAAGACGCGCAAAATGAGCTCATCGAAGGGCACCGACACGTCGGCGCGCACGTAAGGAACCTGCCGAGTGGCGCAGAATCGGTCGATGTCGTGGATGTACTTCTCGTACTCCTCACGAAAGCGCGAGAGCACCTTCGGGGTCACCGTCACCTCGCGTTCGTCGCCGGTCTCGCAGTCGTACAAGAGGACGTCGCCAAAGAGCTTTGGCTTTTCCTCCGCCTTGTCCACGACGTGGACCACAAACGGGTCGAACTTGTTGTAGCGCAGCACGTTGATGCCGCGCTCGAAGCCCTGTGGATCGTACAAATCGCTGATGAGCACCGCCAGGCCGCGCCGTTTGTGCTGCGCGACGAAGGTCTTCAGCGCGTCGCCCAAGTCCGTGGTGCCCGCGGATTCGAGCTCACGCAAGAAGCGGAATACCTTGAAAATGCGGGCTTTGCCGCGCGTCTCGGCCATGCGCATCATCACGCGATCGCTGGTCGAGACGATGCAGACGCGGTCCAAATTGGCGAGGCCCACGTAGGCGAGCGCGGCGCAGATGCGCTTGGCATAGCGAAGCTTGTCGCCGGTGCCGAAGGCCATCGACCCCGAGGCGTCGACGATGAAATAGATGGCTAAGTCCTCTTCTTCTTCGAAGAGGCGCAATAAGAGCTTATCGAAGCGCTGATAGACGTTCCAATCGAGGTATCGAAAGTCGTCGCCCGGTTGGTATTCGCGGTGGTCGGCGAATTCGACGCCGCTGCCGGTCTTCTTGGTGCGCCGTTCGGCGCGCATGCGGCCGGCGAACACACGCCGGCTCACGATGGCGAGGTAATCGAGCTTTCGCTGAAAATCGTCGTCGAACAGGTCCTCGTTGGCGCGCGAGCCCCCGGCATCGCTGCGGCGCGAGAAGGAGTTGCGAAGGCTCTCAAGCAGCCCCAACGTGGACGCCTTTCTTGTCGGCCGCGTCCTTCATGCCGGCCTTCGTCTCCACCACCGACTTCAAGATGGCCTCGATGACCTGGTCGCTCTTGATGCCCTCGGCCTCGCCCTCGAAATTGAGGAGCACGCGATGGCGCAGCGCCGGCAGGGCGACCGCGCGCACGTCGTCGATGCTCCCCGCGAAGCGCCCCTCGAAGAGCGCGCGGATCTTCGCCGCCAAGAGCACCGCCTGCGCCCCGCGCGGCGAGGCGCCGAATCGCACGTAGCGCTTCGCGATTTCCGGGGCTTCCGGCCCCTCGGGGTGCGTCGCCTGGAGCACTCGGATGGCGTAATCCTGCACGTGCCGCGCGATGGGAACCTGGCGCACCAGCTTCTGCATCGCCAAAATGGAGGCCTTGTCGAGCACCTCGCGGCGGCGTCCCTGCGACTCGCCGGTGGTCAGATCGAGGATCTGGTGCAGCTCCTCGCGGTTGGGGAACGGCACGTACAGCTTGAAGAGAAACCGGTCGAGCTGCGCCTCGGGCAGCGGGTACGTGCCCTCCATCTCGAGGGGGTTCTGCGTCGCCAGAACGACGAACGGCTCGTCCAGGGTGTACGTCTGCCGCCCCACCGAGACGCGGTGCTCCTGCATGGCTTCGAGCAGGGCGCTCTGCGTCTTCGGCGTGGCGCGGTTGATCTCGTCCGCGAGCACGATGTTCGAGAAAATGGGACCTTTGCGAAACTCGAAGGCCTTGGCGCCGTGCTGCGTTTCGTCGATGACCGTGGTGCCGAGGATGTCGGCCGGCATCAAGTCGGGCGTGAACTGGATGCGCGAGAACGTGAGGTGCATCACCTCCGAAAGGGTGCGCACGAGCATGGTCTTGCCCAGCCCCGGCACGCCTTCGAGCAGCGCATGGCCACCGGCGAGCATGCACGTGAGCACACCGTCGACGACCTCGCGGTGGCCGATGATGGCGCGCCCGATCTCCTCGCGCGCTACGGCAATCTGCTGACGAAACTGCTCGACTTGGGCGTGCACGTCCGATGAAAGGTCATTCGGTTCGGTCATGTCTCGTTCCTGAGGTTCCCGCGCGCGCGTTCAATCGCGCGGGCGAATCAATTGGAAATAACGGCGCACGTAGAAGCGATACCCACCGGGGATCTCGTCCTTGTTGAGCGATTCCTCGGCGACGTTGTGGTACTCCGTGTAGACCTTCGTGTAGCCGCGGTTGGCGAAGCCGCGCTCCGCGGCGCCTTGAATGACTTCGCTGCGGCTCGAGCCTTGGCCCGTGTCCTGGCCGGCCACCTGCGTATCCTGCGTCCCCACGTTGGGGTTCGTCGCGCCGCCCTGCACGTTGGAGTCGTGGCCTTGGCCCCAGCCCTTCGGGTTGGGCTGTCCGCCGCCCTGCTGCCCGCCGCCTTGCTGTCCGCCGCCGCCTTGGCCCTGGCCCTTGGTGAGCATCAGGATCTTCTCGCCGTTCGGCCCGACGACCCAGACTTCACCTTTGCCGCCGCCCTGCCCCTGCCCGTTCTGACCTTGGCCCTGTCCCTGGCCGTTCTGGCCCTGTCCCTGTTGGCCACCTTGGCCTTGCTGGCCTTGCCCCTGCTGTCCGCCCTGCCCTTGCTGGCCTTGGCCCTGCTGCTGGCCCTCTTGTCCCTGGCCTTGGCCCTGCTGCCCGCCCTGGCCGCGCGCACGCTGTTGGAACCGTTGCAACCGCACCATCTGCTGCTGTCCGCCCTGCCCTTGTTGACGCAGCATCTCGCGCAGCTCTTGGATCTTTTGCCGCAGTTGCTCCTTTTCCTCCTGCGACATCTCCTCCTGGGCCATCCGGTTGATGTCCTCGGCGCCCTTTTCCAAGTCGTCGGCCGAGGCGCCCAGGTCCTTCAAGAGGTCCTCCGCGGCCTGCGCCAGCTCGCGGTCCAAGCGATCCAGCTGCCGCCCGGCGTTCTGCTGCTCGCGCTGCTCGCGAGAAAGGCGCTCCAGCTCGCGTTCGCGCTTGTTGAGCAAGCTTTTCTCCTGCTCGCTCGCGCCCGCGTCGCCCATCTTTTGCTTTTGCTGCAAGAGCTGCTTTTCCAGCTCCTCGCGTTTCTGCGCGAGCGCTTCCTCGCGCTTCGCCTGGTTCTGCGAGGCCTGTTTCAACGCCTCGCGCATCTTCTCGAGCTGCGCCTTGTCGACGTTCTTGCCCTGCTCACGCAGCTTCTTCGCCAGATCTTGGAGCTGCTTTTCGGCGTCGACGAGGTTCTTGTTCTCCAGCGCCTCGCCGGCCTTCTTGGTCAGCTCGGCCTTCTTCATCTCCTCGCCGATCTTCTGCAGCGCCGCCTCGAGCGCTTTGGCGTCGGCCTCGCGCCCCTCGAGGAGCTTGTCCTCGAGGGCCTGCATGCGGCGGAACGCCTCCGTGCGATCGAGTCGCTTGGCCGCGAGATCTTCGATGAGCTGGTTGAACTCCGCCGTCGCCGCCTTGGTGTCCTCGCTCTGATCCTTTTGCTCCATTTGATGGAGGAACTCGCGCATCGCGTCGAGATCGTCCGCGGTGACCTCCACGGCGTCGATGGTCTTGGCCTGCGTCGGCGCCTCGTGATGGCGCACCTCGAAGAGCGCGAGCACGAGCACCGCCACACCGAGCCCCAACGCCAGCGGAGCATCGCGCGGCACCGCGAGCGGCACGGCCTTCTTCGGCTCCACGCTGCCCGCGAAGGTGAGCGCGTCCGCGATGGCCGCGTCCATGAACGGCGTGCGCTCCGACACGGGCAGATCGCCAAACGACAGCGCGCTCGAAAGCCGGTCGGACAGGCCGTGGTGCCGATCCAACGCAACCGCGCCCGCACGCTGGGCCAGCGGCCGCGTGTAGGCAAACAGCGCGATCGCCATGACCTGAAGCGCCGCGATCCCCAGCAGAATGCGCGCGGGCCACTCGGAGAGGATGCCCGTCTTGCGCAAGGTCAGCGTGACCGCCGCCACCAGGAAGCCTGCAGCCAGAGCCGTCGCCCCTTTGGTGAGGGCACGCCCGAATCGGATGCGCCTTTCGGCAGCGAGCGCGGCTTTGTGGATGTCGTGAAGGTCGCGCACGCTCATGATCGATCAGTCAAGAAGTTCGTCTCGGGCAGGCCGGGCAGGTTTGGCAGGTTAATACGTTCAGACGTTTCAAGCGCCGCAGGGTTGTGACGCATTCCTTGAATGTAACGAATTTTCTCAACGATGCATGGCAAGCCCTAGGGCAAAGCCCACCACGAAAAAGATGAACGCCACGAAGACCAGCGTGAGGATCACCTGCGACCGTGCGCGACGCCGCCGTGTGCGCAGGTTGCCACCGATCCCGCCGATGCCGCTCAACGAAAGGCGCGACGCGGTGGTTTGCGAGGCCGCCTGCGCGGAGAGGCTCGGGTACGAACGCCGCGGCCCCGGATCGTCGTCCCGTCGAAGCGCCTCTTGAACCACCAACGCCGGCGCGATGCCCGTGATGGGGGGCACCTTCTCCGGTGAAAAATCCGGCGAAAAAGGCTTCAACGCCACGGGTTCGACGGCGGCTTCGCCGGGGATGGCGTCCCGCTCCACCGCCACATCCGAATACCTCGACGTGACCTCCTTTGTGGGAACGCCGCCCTGGCTGCTGCCGCTGCCGGTGCTGGCCCCTTGGTCGCCTTCAATGTTGAATCCGCCCATGGGCGTGGGGCGTGCAAGATCCTCGCGCACGGCGGCAAGCACCACCGCAAGCTCCTCGCGACCTGGTTCCGTGTTCACGTGGGTCGATACCGCCCGGCGGAACTCTTCTGCCGTGATGCTGCGCAGTTCGGGATCGGGCTCCAGCGCACGTGCCACCGCGTCGGTGAGCGGCGGCGGCAGATCCGGCCGCAGTGCAGCAAGAGGCGGAATCCGCGGATTCTTCATCGCGCGAAGCATCTCCACCTCATCGTTGCGGTATTTGCCGAAGGGAGCAAACCCCGTGGCGAGGCGCCACGCCAGGAGCGCCGCCGCATAGACATCGGCGCGCTCGGTCACCGGATCGCCGCGCGCCTGCTCCGGGGCCATGCAGCCCAAGGTCCCTTTGATCAACCCGAGCTGCGTCTCCGGGGCGGCCCCCAGCATTTTCGCCATACCGAAGTCGGTCAGCTTGGCGTCCCCAGCCCAATCGAGCAGCACGTTGGCCGGCGTGACATCGCGGTGAACGATGGGCGGCGTCTGGTGGTGCGCGTAATCGAGCGCCGCCAAAATGCGCTCGACGATGTGCCACGCCGCCACATCCGACAGCCGCTCGCCGCGTCCCGAGAGAAACCGCAAGAGCCGCCCCATCGCCACGCCCTCGACGTAGTCGAACACCAGGGCCGATACGCCCTCCTCTTGAACGAGCGCGCGCACCTGGACAATGGCAGGATGCGACAGCCGAACGCACAGCGACGCCTCGCGCGCCAAGGTTGCCGATTCCTCGGGATCTGCCCGGGCGTTGTCGCTCAGCACCTTCACCGCAACGAGCCGCCCGCCCTTGCTGCGTGCAAGGTACACCTTTCCGGCGCCGCCCGAGCCAATTCGCTCGAGAACCTCGAATCCGCCGATCGCCGAGGGGTGCTGCTCGTCCGGAAAGAGCATCAAGGGAGCCCCCTGCCCGTGCCCGTGCCCCTGCCCGTCCCCGAAATCCGAAGAAGATCGGGCACGGGCGCGGGGATGGGCATGTTTACGGGACAGAGAAAACGGGTGAATGCGTGTGAAATGTTACATCTACCATGATGGTCCGAATGCTCCCGCCTGCGATTCAGATCCGTGTCGACCCCGAAGACTCCCCCCACACCACGCCCCCGTTTCTTCAGGTGGAACGCCATCGACTCGTGGCCGATTTTCCCAACGGGACCACGAGCGAGCCGTTTAGCTACGACCTTGTGCGGCGTCGTGCTCTCGATGCGGTCATCATCCTAGCGCACCACACCCACCCAACTGGGGAGGTTCACGTCTTCCTTCGCTCTTCGGTGCGGCCGCCCATTTTGTTTCGGGACGACCCCGCCCCCTCCCCGGTTCTGTGGGAGCTGCCGGCAGGGCTGCGCGAACCGGACGAGTCACCGCCGGTGGCGGCGGCGCGCGAGCTTCACGAGGAGCTCGGTGTGGAAGTCGACCCGGCAGACCTGCACGAATTGGGGCCGTGGATCTATCCTGCTCCCGGGTTCATCGGTGAGCGCCAGATCTTCTTCCACGTGGAAATCGACCCGATCGCTCGGCAAACGCCCCTCGAGGACGGCTCGCCGCTCGAACGCCACGCGACCATCCTCGATATTCCGCTGCGGGAAGCGCTGGATCTCGCGCGCCAAGGGCTGCTGCCGGACGGAAAGACCGAACTTGCGCTGCGAAGGCTCGCCGAGCTCGTGATCCGGCCATAAATGACGTACGACGTGAACAGGCCTGTGGGGAGACCAAACGTGAAGAAGCGGGTGCTGGTCCTTTCGAAGCGCACGTCGTACCGCACGTTCGTCGAGGAGCAGAAAGATGCGCGCATCCAGGGGCTCATCGCCAAGGGCGATCCCACGGTGCTTCGCCTGCGCCGCTCGCACGAAGCCCACGAGGAAACGATGCGCGAGGTCCAAGATGCGCTGACCTCGCTCGGGGCGGAGGTCACCCTGCAGGTGGGGCCACGCACTCCGTTTTCGGTGGCGGGCATCGACATGGTCCTCACCGTCGGCGGCGACGGGACGTTGCTCGCGGCGTCGCATCAAATCGGGCCGGGGATTCCGCTTCTGGGCGTCAACAGCGCGCCGGAAAGCTCCGTCGGGTTCTTCTGCGCCGCCGCCAAAGGAAACGTGCTCGAAACGCTGCGCGCCGCCTTCGAGGGCACCTTGCCCGCGGTGCAACTCGCGCGCATGCAGGTCGAGTTGAACGACGCGGTCATCCACCGACGCGTGCTCAACGAGCTGCTCTTTTGCCATGCGTGCCCGGCCGCGACGACCCGCTACATTTTGCGGCTCACGCAGGCGAACGGCGAGTTCATCGAGGAGGAGCAACGCTCGAGCGGGCTCTGGATCGGACCGCCCGCGGGCTCGACCGCGGCGCAACGCAGTGCGGGTGGCCACGTGTTGCCCCTCGCGTCAACGAAGCTCCAGTTCGTCGTGCGCGAAGCTTACGTAAGGCTCGGCACATCGCTGCGCCTGCCGATCGGGCTCGTCGAAGACGGCGGAACCATTTCGATTCATTGTAAAATTCGCGAAGGAAAAGCCTTCCTGGACGGGCTGCACATCGTCCACGACGTGGCCATCGGCGATCGCCTGGTGATGCGCCGCTCCGACGAGGATTTGACGGTGCTCGGGTTGACGCGTCGCGACGGCTGACTGTCATGCCATTGTCATGACCCCGAAAGCGTTCGCCATTTGCCGTGGGCTCGGCTAGATCCCGCGCAAACGGATGGCGAAAATTGGATTCGAGATCATCGGCACCGGACACTACGTGCCGGGCGAACCCGTAACGAACCATGATCTCGCACGTGTGATGAACACGTCCGACGACTGGATTTACCAGCGCTCCGGAATTCGGCAGCGGCACTACGCCCCCGACGGAGTAGGCCCGAGCGATCTGGGATACGAAGCGGCGAAGCGGGCCATCGAAGCGGCAGGCCTCACGCCGAAGGACATCGATTACATCGTCTTTGCGACGATGACCCCCGATTACGTGTTCCCGGGATCGGGCGCACTGCTCGGTGCAAAGCTGGGCATCGCGGGCACGCCGGCGCTCGACCTGCGGCAGCAATGCGCGGCGATGCTGTTCGGCCTTCAGATGGTGGACGGCCTCGTCCAAACGGGCGCGGCCAAGACGGTCCTCTTCGTCGGCGCCGAGGCGCACGCCGGCTTCATGCCCTGGAAGGACTGGGGTGCTTTGGACCCCAAGACGGGGCGCGAGGCCTCGGTCGAGGACAAGGCCAAGGTCGACAAGCACCGCAACTTGGCCATCCTGTTCGGCGATGGCGCGGGCGCGCTGGTCTTCCGCGCCACGGATCGCGAGGCGGGCCTGCGCGGGATGAAGCTGCATTCCGACGGTCGGTCGGCCGAGTTGCTCTACGTGCCCGGCGGCGGCTTCAGGGCGCGCCCCTACTGGCGGGAAGATAGCCACGAGGAAGAAGCCCACATCCCCCGGATGGACGGGCGCGAACTCTTTCGCTTCGCCGTCACCAAACTGCCCCAGACGGCGCGCGCGCTGTGCGAGGAGCACAAGGTCGGCATCGACGAGATCGACTGGTTCCTCGCCCACCAGGCGAACCGCCGCATCAACGAATACATCCGAGACCAGCTCGGTGTTCCGCCGGAGAAGCTTCCGTCCAACATCGACCGATTCGGAAACACCAGCGCGGGCACCCTCCCCATCTTGATCGATGAACAGATGCGGGCTGGAAATCTAAAGCGCGGTCAGCTCTCCATGATCCTCGCCCTGGGTGCAGGCATACATTGGGGCTGCGCTTTCCTCCGATTCTGAGCGTGCTAAGGTCGAACGCATGACATGCACTCGATCGTCGTTCGCGCGCCGCGCGGCGATTGTTGCCTTGGCTTTGGCCCCTTGCTTTGGATTCCTGTCGACCGTCGCGACGGACGATGCAGAGGCTTCGGTCTCCATCAGCGTTGCGTTCGATTCGCTGGTACAAGACTCGGTCAGCGCCGGGGTGATGACGCCCGTCGAGCAATACGCTGCTTTGGAAAAGGGCCGCATCTACACCTATACGAGGGTGAAGGTCGACAACGCGATTGCCGGTGACCTGGGCACCGGCGCCGAAGCGTGGGTCGTCACCGTGGGTGGCGTGATTGGCAATGTCGGGCAGACGGTCGACGGTGAAGCGGTGCTTCACGTCGGCGAGCCCACCCTGCTGTTCATTCGCCCCGACCCGAACTTCCCGGGTCTCTACATGGTGACGTCGCGCGGACAGGGGCAGTACGCCGTCGCGAGCGATTCCGCCAAGAAGACCAAGGTTCTCCTCCTCGGCAATGGTCATGGCGCCGTTCTCCCGCCGCCTCCAACCGCTGCATCGTCCAAGGCGCCGCGCGTTCTCGCGCGCGATGCCATCGTCGGCCACCAGCTCGACGAAACGATTCGCACCGTTGCAGCCGCGTGGGGACGGTTGCATGCGAAGTAATGCCGGTCTGGTGCGGGGTCTGGGGTTTCTCGTCGCAGGCGCCACGGTTTTTGCGGGGCTGACTTTCTCGGCTTCGAATGCAGACGCCTACTGCCGCACGACGACGGACGGGCTGATCTCGGGGTGCAACATCTCCGCGGGCCAATGCTGCACGGTGGGGCGCCCGCTCTACTGGGTGAGCAGCTGCGTCGGTTGGAGCCTGCAGAAAAACGGCACCCGGCAGCTCCCGTACAACACCGCCAAGAACATCATTGGCAATGCCTTCCAGAAGTGGTCGGACGTCCAATGCTCCCGCACGAGCGGCACCGCGAAGGTGACCCTGAATTTCAAGCAGCAGGAGGACGTCGACTGCTCCGAGGTTCGGTACAACAAAGAGGCGAAGAACCAGAACGTCATCGTCTTTCGCGACACCAACTGGGACCACACGGACAGCAGCAACACGCTGGGCCTGACCACCGTGGTGTTCGACCCGAACACGGGTGAGATCTTCGACGCCGACATGGAGCTGAACACGGCGGATCAAACGCTGTCGCTCGATCCGGTTCCACCCAACGGGTACGACTTCGACAGCATCATCACGCACGAGGCGGGCCACTTCCTCGGGCTGGCGCACTCGGGCGATCCCGAGGCGACGATGTACGCGCATTACACGCCCGGTTCGACGAAGATGCGCGATCTGGCGGATGACGACAAAAACGGGATCTGCAGCGCCTACATTTCGGGGACGAGCGAGTACACCAATGGTCGCCGCGTGACCGGCGATGGCGGCACGTTCGTTGCGGCCGGCCCGTGCGATCCCGAGGCGCGGCATGGCTTTTCGACGGCATGCGCCGAGGCGAATCCGAGCAACAAAGGGTGCTCGATCGGGTCGACCGGCGTAGCTTCCGGGCCTGGAGCGGGCATGTTCGCGGCCTTGGGGCTGGTATTCTCGCTCGGTATGGCGCGAAGGTCGCGACGGAGCCGCCGGGAGACATGAAGGGGCACCGGCGGGAATGAGCAGCCGCGGCACGCGCGGGGGGTTGCTCGTCGTTGCCGGAGAAGCGTCGGGAGATCGCGCAGCTGCACGCGTGATGACCGAGCTTACGGAGCTCGTTCCCGGTCGGGACGTGGGCGCGTTCGGTCTGGGCGGACCTGCATTGCAGGCCGCCGGTGTGAGCCTGGTGGCCGACCTTCGGCAGATCACCGCGCTGGGGATCTCCGAGGTGGCCGCCCGGGCGGTGCCGATTGCGCTGGCGCATGCGCGCATCGTGAGCGCGGCGCGAAAACTGCGGCCGCGGGCCGCGTTCCTGGTGAATTACAGCGAGTTCAATACGCTGCTCGCTGGGCGGCTGCATGCCGCAGGGGTGCGGGTCCTCTGGTACATCGCACCGCAGATCTGGGCCTGGCGTGCATCGCGCGCGCAGAGCTTGCGGCGCGCGATCGATCGCATGGCGGTGATTCTGCCCTTCGAGGAGAACCTGTGGCAGCGCGCCGGGGTCGATGCGCACTACGTCGGGCACCCCGCGCGGGAGGCGCCGACGATGGATCGCCGCATCGCGCGCGATGCCCTGGGGCTCACGCCGTACGCGTCCGCGGTGGCGATTCTGCCGGGTAGCCGGCCGCACGAGGTGCGGGCGCACTTGCAGATCATGCTGGAAGCGTACGAGCGCGTGCGCCGCGATCGCGCCAGCCTCGATGCGCGCGTGCTGCTCGCGGCGAGCCTCGACGCGCGGACGAAGGCCTACGCCGAAACGGTGGCGGAAGCCTTCCGCGTGCCTATTTTCTCCGTGGATGCCTATGCCGGCGCCACCCCCGTTCTCGGAGCCTTCGACGCCGCGCTCTCCGCATCCGGCACGGCCGCCCTGGAGGCGGCCCTCGCCCGCGCGGTGCCGGTGGTGGTGTACCGCACGGGCCTGGTGACCGAGCTCGTAGCCCGCACCTGCCTCACCACGAGCCGCATTTCCCTGCCGAACATCTTGCTCGGCCGCACCGCCTTCACCGAGCTCTTGCAGCGCGAGGCCGACGTCCCGCGCGTGGCCAAGGCGTTGGTCGCCACGCTCAACAGCCGGCGCGAGCTGCTCAAGGCGTGCGACGAGGTGGAAGCGATTTTGGGCCTGCCGCGCTCGCCCTCGAAGGAAGTGGCTGGCATGCTCGCGCCTTGGCTCTCGTGAAAAAAGACTCGTTCATCCAGAACACGCGGTTCGCGCTCTTCGCTTTTTCACTGCTCCTGCTCGTCGCGCGTCTCTACGCGGCAAAGACGATAGGCTTCGGCGACAGCGAGGCGCTCTATGCCTCGTACGCGCTGCACCCCGCGCCGGCGTACCTCGATCACCCGGGCCTGGTGGGGCTTTTTGCACGGGCCATCGGGAGCGGCACGGTGCCGACACCGCTCGCTGCGCACTTCGTGACGGCGCTGATGGCCACGCTCTTTCCCTGGATCGTGTACGCGGCCGCGCGAACGATGGGCGCCTCGCAAAACGGTGGCTTCGCCGCGGCGTTGGCCGTGGCCGTCACGCCGGAGATCGGCGTGGGTCTTTTCGCCATGACGCCGGATTTGCTCCTGGCGCTGGCTTGGATCTTTTCGCTCGGCCTGGCAGCGCGCGGCCTCACGGAGAAGCCGTCCAGCGGCGTCGCCGCGGCGTCGTTCGTGGCCTCGGGGCTGCTCGCCGGCGTGGGGGCGACCGCGAAGGTCAGTGGTCTCTTGCTGCTCGCCGCGCTGGTGTGGACCTATGCCTCGCGCGATGCGCGCAGCCACGCCAAGACGATTTGGCCTTGGGCGGGACTCGTCATCGGGACGATCGCCTTCGTGCCCGTGGTGCTCTTCGAGGCGCGCACCGGCTGGCCGATGGTGCACCATCGCTTCGTCGACACACAGGCCGGCTCGGGACCGTCGCTCCTCAACGTGGGCAAGGTGCTCGGCGGGCAGCTCCTCTACGTGTCACCGCTGCTGGCCGTGCTGGCGGTGGTCGCGGCCATCGACTTGTTCCGCCACCGCAAGGACGACGTTCTCGCGGGCATGCTCTTTCGCAGCGCGGCCCTGCCCTTCGTGATCTTGCTGCCGCTCTGCCTCTGGAGCCGCGTCGCCGAGCCGCATTGGCTGGCGCCCCCGCTTCTCGCGTTGCCGCTCCACTTCGCGCGGCGCTTCGAGGGCGCGACCGAGGATGGCTCGCTCTTTCGGTCGCGTCCGCGTTTCTCGCGGGCGGCGGTGTGGGTCGCGGCGATCCTCACGGCGACGGCGCACGCGTGGGTGCTCGTGCCGAACTTCACGCGCATCTTGCCGGCGGCGCTGAAGGCCGATCCGAAGTACGATATTTCGAACGAGCTTTACGGCTGGAAGGATGCCCTCATCTCGATCCGCGATACGGTGACGGAGCAGGCTGGCCGCGGCGACTTCGTCGTATTGGGGCCGCACTGGGTCGTTTGCTCCCAGATCCACGCCGGCCTCGGTGCGGAGGTGCGCGTGGGGTGTGCGACGCCGATCCGTGACGACTTCGACACGTGGGAGCCGCGCGCACGCTGGCAAACGGCGGACAAGGTTCTCTTCGTGACGGACAACCGCTTCGATGTGGATCTGCACACGGTGCTGCCGAATCACGTGGTCGCCCGCCGCTCGCGCGTCAGCGTGTTGCGCGACGGACGCATCGCGCGGACCTTCACCTTGACGCTTCTCGAATCGCGGGCACATTCGTAGGCGCCATGCACCGCGCCCTTTCGAGTTTGTCGCGTTTCGCCGTCATCGTCCCCCTTGCGCTGCTCGCGCCCCTCACCGCCCCTGCGCAGGCCGCCGCGGTGGAAGAAGCGCAAGCCTCCTTCTCCATCGCCAAGGCCCGCACCTTGCCGCTCGGCAGCAAGGTCACCGTGCGTGGGTCCGTGTCGACCCCTTCGGGCGCCTTCGAATCGAGCTTCGGCGACAAGGGCTTCGGCCTGCAAGATGCCACGGCGGGCATCTACGTGAGCTTCGCCACCAACGTGAACACGGCCCCGAACGACGTGGCCCGGGTCACCGGCATCCTCCAGGATCATTCGGGCTTGCTCGTCGTCGTCCCCTCGGCGGCCGATGACGTAAAAATCCACCACGGCGGCCCCGCCACTCGTCCCGAGCGCATCGCGACGGCGGACGTGGGCGAGTCCACCGAGGCGCGCATCGTTCGCGTGGCGGGCACGATCACCGAGGGGCCCATCGACGATGCGCCCTACGGCTTCAAATTCAAGGTCAACGACGGCTCGGGCAACGTCGTCGTTTTCGTGAACGTGCAGACGGGCATCGCGATGAGCAGCCTGCACCTGGGGCAATCCGTGCGCATCACGGGGTTCAGCAGCCAATACGCGGATCACTACGAGATCGATCCGCGCAGCCCAGACGACATCGTCGCACGGCCGTAGGTCGAAAGGTCGCGCGGCGTGGGTCGAAAAGGTGCAGGGCGCGCCAAAAAAGTTTAAGAATGCGCCAATGCGTACCCTTCTTCTCTCGGCCCTTGCATTGGGCGCGTTCACAGCGATCGCTTTTGCGGCCCCTGGCTGCTCGTCGTCGAACGACAACAACGGCGGTTCCGACGGTGGAAGCGGCGAGGATGCGCCCAGCGCCAACCCGCCGAAGCTCGGCTTCACGCCGTCGAATCTGTCGCTCGGCACCATCGACGTCACGGGGCTGGGCGATTTCGTCGCCGACCGTGACTGCACGCTCCGCAGCGACGAGGACGAGAACCCCTGCTCCGAGGCGAACATCACCAAGTTCACGGTGGTGTCGCAGACCGGCGGCGGCCAAAAGGTCGGCGTTTACCTGGCAAAATCGTTCCGCATCAACGCCAACGTGACGGTGAAGACCACGGGCGAATACCCGATTGCGCTGGTGGCTTTGGACAAGATCGAGATCCTTGGGCACCTGGATGCCGCGGCCGTCGGCTACACGCAAGCCGCCGGCGGTGCCGCGAGCAAGGCGACCAATGAAAACGGCGTCGGCAGCGGCGGCGGCGCCGGAGGCAAAGCGGACAGCAACGCCGGCGGCGGCGGCTCCTTCTGCGGCATTGGTGGCAAGGGCCCCGCACAGGCGGGCCTCAACGGCGTTGCGGCGTCGGGCGGCCAGAAATACGGCACGCTGACCTTGATTCCCCTGGTCGGCGGCTCCTCGGGCGGCGCCGGTGCCATCGTATCGGGCGGCGCGGGCGGCGGGGCCATTCAGCTCGTTGCGGCGAACTCGATTGCCATCGGCGCCAGCGGCACCATCAACGTGGGCGGTGGTGGCGGCGCCCGGAGCGGCGCCGACAACGACTCCAAGGATCAAGCCTCCGGCGGTGGGAGCGGCGGCGCGATCTTGCTCGAGGCCGGGCAGGTCGACATCGCGGGCATCCTCGCCGCGAACGGCGGTGGCGGCGGCGGTGGGGGCACCGAGGACGAGCACGACGGCGAAAATGGCACCACCCAGAGGGCGGGCCAAGACGTCGCCGCCGCGAAGGGCGGCAAGTCGAAGACGGACAACCACGGGGGCAACGGCAGCGCGGGCGCGTTCCTCAACGGCGTCGACGGCATCGGCACGAGCGAGGCCACGAGCGCCAGCGGCGGTGCGGGGGGTGGCGGCGGTGGCGCAGGCCGGATCCGCATCAACACGCGCACCGGCGCGGCGACCATCGCGGGCCTCCTCTCGCCCACCCTGGGCAAGACGGAGACCGATTGCACCACGCAAGGCACGCTCACCCCCTGAACCAGCGCCTAACGGGGAGGGTCGGGCGGGTTCGATTCGAGCGCCGGGTTCTCGTGGAATAGGCGCTCGCGGGTCATGGTGGTGGGCTCGAGCTTGCCCGCGTGCAGCTTGCCCACCCGCCTGCCCTTCTCGTCCCAGGACCAATAGGCCTGCGAGGTCATCGTGGCGAGGTTGTCCACGCGGGTGACGGTGAAGCCGTCGGACTCGACCCAGCTCACCATGTAGATATCCGGGGCGACGGCCACCGTTTCGATGTCGACGGTCTCGTTGTTGGATTTGCCAACGACGCCGGTGTACCGCTGCGTCTTGCCGTCGGGTCCGAACTCCAGGAGGAACTTCCGCCCATTGTCCCAGGTGGCGTAGAAGTTCTTCCCGGCGAGGCCTACTCGGGCGCTTCCACCGCATCCCGCGGCGGGAGCCAGGGCAAAGCAAAGAGCAGCGGCGCACGCGATTCTTTGGAAGTCCATCGCGTGTGCACATAGTCGCGCGGTGCGTCCTCCAGAAGGTCGCGAATGCGGCTTTCTGTGGTGCACGTTGGGAACAATACGTGGAGCACTTCGGCGCACACTCGGGGGTTCTCCGGGGCGATGCATGCCATGGCGTCACGTTTGGTAACGTCCAAGCGGTCGTCCGTTATATTGGATATTCGAAATTGGAATTGCGAGATTGCAAAATAGAGATTCACACAATGGAACGATTCAAAGACATCACGACCCAATTTCGGGACATGTCGAGCCCGTCGAGAGGGTCGATCGTGACCTGATCGCAGCGATCCGGTCCGTTAGGATCCAGCGAGACGCAAACGTTTGCCACCCGTCCGGGAAGTCGAGCCGCGGAAGCGCTGACCGCGATCGGGGTCACGGACAGGTTTTTGTTCATACAGAGCCCATGTGGGCCCGGCTGAGTCCTCAAGTTCGAATATCGCTATTTCCAATCAATAAGTGTCTCAACACCAAGATTTCCCGAGGTCTACTAGTGGGCACTGACCTTGCTCTGCGACTTCTCTGTGAGAAACACGAGACCCCACCCGTGGGCGCGCGCAATCTCTGCGCTGAAGTACTCCCTGGTGTTCCTGGTCACGCTGTCGCTCGTCACCGCAGGGTTCTTCCTTCCGGAGACGACCGTCGTCGCATTGGGAGCCGCCGAGAGAAACGCCGTCGCACTGGGTACCCGCGAGAGCGACGAGTGTAGTCAGGTTGACAACGTTGTCTCCCCTTCCAAACGGCCGCATTGCACGGCCCCTGGAAACTGCTTCGTCGCAGGCACATTGGTCGCGACCCCCTCCGGGAACCGGCCCATCGAGAGCCTGGAAGCCGGCGACATGGTGCTCGCACAGAACGAGAACGACGGCGTCGTCGCCGCGCGCCCGGTCGTGCGCACCTTCGTGCGGGGCGCACGCTCGTTGGTCGACGTTCGCATTCTCACCGTCAATGGCGAACGCGAGCGCGTAGAGTCCACACCGGAGCACCCTTACTTTACATTGGACCGCGGGTGGGTGCCTGCAGGTGATTTGGTACCGAATGAACCGCTGCTCGATCGAAGCGGGCGCGAGGTTCGGGTCACCAAGGTCGTACCGGTCGCTCAAGAGGCGACGGTTTACAACTTCGAGGTCGATATCGACCACACGTACTTCGTCGGACTCGCCTCGGTCCTCGTCCACAACCAATGTCAGCTCGATGGCCCCTCGTGGTCGGGCCCTGGCAAGGGAGGAAAGGGCGGTAAAGGAGGAAAGGGCGGCAAGAACAACGGGGGCAACAGCGGGAACAACGGTAAGAACAACAACGGCAAGAACAACGGAGGTAACAACAACGGGGGTAACAACAACGGCAAGAATCCTCCTGGCACGACCGATCGCGGAGATCCCGGCGGCGGCAAGCGCCCGCTCGTCGACTACGACAGCGACAGCGACAGCGATTCCTCGCCCCCTCCCTCCAAGAAGCCGAAGCCCGGCGGTCCGTCGACGACGCCCCCTGGCTCGCCGCCTCCGTCGGCCAAGCCCCCGCCTCCGCCTCCGCCGGCAACGACGACCCCGCCGCCGCCACCCCCTCCCCCGTCGGCGAAACCCCCGCCTCCTCCTCCGCCGCCGGCAACGACCACTGCGCCGCCGCCGCCACCTCCTCCTCCGTCGGCCAAGCCCCCGCCTCCGCCGGCCCCGCCGCCGCCCGCCGGCCCCGCACCCGGCACGCCCGCATGGGGCAACAACAACTGGAACGCCGGTCCCGCCGGCAGCGGCAACAACAACTTCAACGGCCATTGGAACAAGCACAAAAACGAGTTCCCTCCTGGCACGACCGCCACCGACTATGCGAACGAGGCCTCACGCATCACCCATGGCGGGCCCGGTATCCAGAGCAAGCCCCTCGGTGGTGGAAAGACGGCGTACTACGAACCGTCGACCAACTCCTTCGCGGTCGTTGCGGCCAATGGCAAGATCTCGACGCTCTTCAAGCCAGGCGCCGGCCAGTCCTATTACAACAAGCAAAAATGAATCACCCTTGCCCCTGCTGCGGAAACCTCACCCTCTCCGAAGCGCCGCCCAACACGTTCGAAGTTTGCCCGGTGTGCCATTGGGAAGACGACGGCGTGCAGTTCGAAGACCCTGACTTCGAGGGTGGCGCGAACGACGTGTCCCTCCGCACCGCGCGGGCCAACTACGCGGAATTTGCTGCCTCCGATCGACGATTTCTGGACCAAGTACGCAAGCCACACGCTGACGAAATCCCGAAGCAAAACAAACCAGGCCAAACCTGAACCGAACTGACAGGTGTCACGATGAGAACCTTACGAACATTGGTCGCGGAGAAACGCGGCGCTGTGGCCGTCGAGTTCGCACTCGCATTCATGCCACTGGCAATCACATTCTTCTCCTTTACCCAAGTAGGGTTTCTCTACACGGCGCACCTCGTGTTCAAACACGCTGCGCTCGCAGCGGGGCGCGCGGCGATCACCACCGTGGGGCCGTGCAATCCGGGTGAGGAAGTGGACAAGCGCCGCGACCCGCAAGACGTCAAGGATGCCGCGCACGATGCACTCGGCGCCGGCGCGTGGCAGAACAAGTTTGCAAGCTTGGAGGCCGAAGCCTCCTATGGCGGCGGCGACCAATACGGCGACGTGCACACGAAAACGACGGCGCGCTACAAGTGCTCCGTTCCGCTTGGCAATCGCATCGTCTGCACCGGTGGCTACGTGAAGATGGAAGAGGACGTCGTGCTGCCGCATCAGGGCGCGCGCTACAACAACGCAGGAGGGTGCCAGTAACCATGTCGACGATGACGCTCCCCCTCAACGCTCTCAACTCTTCGAAGTCGTCGAATCGGCCGCGCCTCGTGCGGGACGAGAATGGCGCGGTGATGGTGATGGGCCTCTTCATGGCCATCTCCCTCATCGGGTCGCTCTGGTTCATCATGGGCATCGGCGACGCGATCATCATCCGCGACAAGGCCATCGAGGCCGCGGATCACGCGGCGTTTTCGGCCGCCGCCGTGCACGCGCGCGGTATGAACTTCGTCGCGGCGCTGAACCTCATCATGTTCGCGCTCGCGGTCATCTACGTCGTGCTCTGCATCGTGGCCGATGTGCTCATCGCCGTCGGTGCCCTGGGAGGGTTCTCCTATTGGGGCATCATCAAGTCCTGCTTGTTCAACTTCAGTCCGGCCGTCCTCATCCCCGGCGTCGCCGGCATCGCGAACGCCGTGTGCAACACGGGGCATTCGATCGCGAAGGTCGCGGAGAAGTATTCGGACGTTCTGCAGAAAATCTTCATGGGCATCGGCGCACTCGAAGACGTCATCCAGGTGGGTATGCCCATCGCCGCCGAAGCCGCTTCCGTCAACGTGGTGAGCAAATACAAGCCGTACAGCGGCATGATGCTCAGCGCCTCGCTCATCCCCTGCGTCAGCAAAGCCGAGACAACGATGATTGGCCTGCCGCTGACGAAGATGGAGAACTCCTTCCTCTGCGAAAAGGCGTTCAACGAGGTGGAGGCCAAGATCAACGAGTTCGTGCCGCCGCCGGCCGCGCAGTTCCTGAGCTTCGTCATCAATCTGATCCAAGGCTACGTGGTCAACACCCCCTCCGAGGACACGATGATTGGCATCGGCTGCGGCGACTGGGATGACACGAACGTCCACGTGGTGAGCGACGGCGCCGGCAATGGCACGGACGTCATGCAGATGTGGGGCTTGGTCATCGGCGGCACGAAGGACGAGGAGAAAGGCCGCGCCGAGCGTCGCGTGAGCATGTCCAAGAACAAGGGACACAGCACGGAGCAGGAGCTGCCCAAGCAGAAGATCTACTACTCGCAAGCGGAGTACTACTTCGACTGCACCAAGGACTGGACCGACAAGGAGTGCTTCGACGACGACCTGATGAACGCGTCGTTCTCCATGCAATGGCGCGCGCGCCTGCGCCGGGTGTATGCGCCCTCGTTCGGCAACCAGGCCATCGGATTGCTTTCGAGCTTTGCCCTCTCCGGCGGCAACCCCATGGACTTCATGGCCGCGAAGATGAGCGAAAACCCGGCGGCGCAGAAGATGGCCGATTCAATCGACAAGGTTCGAAACGGCGCATTGTCCGGCCCCATGACCGGCACCGGCTTCGGCCAAGGCGCCGACAGTGCGATGAACTTCCTCACCGGCGGCGACAAGCCGATTCACTGAGAGAGCCACCATGAGAAAGCGATCCAAGTCTCACACGAACGAACGGGGCGCCGCGCTGGTGGAAGCGCTCATCGTGATGCCCTTCCTGGTGACCTTCTTGGGCATGATGATCTGGTTTCACAACATCTACAAAGTGAAGCAGGACGTCATGCTCCAGGCGCGCGGGCAGATGCTCTCGTATGCCTCGCATTCGTGCGGCGGCTCCCCGCCGCCGTCGGACGGCAGCGCCAATGGCCTCTACGGCGACGCGCAAAAGGCCCGCAGCGCGAGCGGCGGCGTCAACAGCGCACTGAGCCTCGCCTTCAACGTGCAATCGAAGCATGCCGAGGGAAAGGCCTCCGGCAAGTACCGCACGACCGGCGGCTGGAACAAAACGCTGAACCACGACTCGTACTCGATGTGCAACGAGCGCCGTCTCGACGGCGGGTTGCTCGACCTGCTGCCCTTCGGCATCGGTCTGGCCAAAGGCATGCTCTAGGAGCCCAGGAGATAATCGCATGTTCATCGTAACGATGTTGGCTTGGGGCAAGAGCAAATACGGTTCGAAGCTGCGCTCTTTCTGCCGGCTGGGCGGGTACATGGCCGCGTTGATGGGTGTCGCATTCGCCTTTTCCGCGCACAACGCACACGCAGGCGTCGCCGAGACCGCGCTGAACTTCGGCCGGGACATGATGCCGCTCAAGGACTACCTGCAGGAGCCGACCGCGCTCACCTTGAATGGGCAGAACATGGTTCTCGCCACGGGCATCAGCAACAAGAAGGCGCACGACATCCTCGATGCGTACGAAACGTACTGCCGCACGTCGAAGGAGTCGTTCGGCCAGGAGTGGTCGAACTTGATCGACCAGGACCCGAACGTGAAGAAGCAAGTCGCCTCGAAGTTCAGCGGCTCCTTCGACATGGGCGTCTACCGCACCGAGAAGGCGACGGGCGAGGGCGTGGTCCTCTGCTTCATGCACGGCTCCGAGTCGCAAAAGACCCTGCTCGAGGGACTGCAGTCCTTCGAGCGGACGCACGATCTCGGCTCGCTGGGCAAGGTCCGCTACGCGTACGTGACCACCACGAAGGGCGGCAACTCGATGGTCTTCACGGCGTGGACCGACGA